>QMLQ01000030.1 GCA_003646815.1 Deltaproteobacteria bacterium
ACTGAGGTGAACATCTTGGCAGGAGAACCCATTCCTTTTTCAAGGAATATCGGCCGGTACGGCGTCACCGCTACCATGCCCGTTTTCGTCAAAGAAATATTTGATACCGCAAAGCAGTTAAAGGCCCTCTCCCAGAAAAGCGAAGTCAAGAAACAGATAACGCTCATCGGCAACCAGTCGGCCGTGGTATCGCTCAACAGCTCATTTACATACCTGTCACAACTGAACCGTTTGATCCATGAACGGATCGCGTCTCTCCAGAAGACGAGGGAAATGGTTCAGATGGCAGTGCAAAACGGGAGGCTCCCCGAGTCAGAACTTTTCAAGGTAGAGAGCCTGATTGAAAAACTGCGGCTTCAGGAAAGCGATATATCCAATAAAGCCATTGCCCTATCCCGCACCATCTATTCCATTACCGGAATCCATCTTGACACCCCCGTCCCCATGATACTCACGCGGGAGCTTCCCGCCCGTGGAAAATACATTACACTGTCGTTGCTGAACAAGGATATTGAAGCGGCCAAGCACGCGCTCCAGGCAAAAAAAGACTACCGCTACCCGAAGGTGTTCCTGCAGGGGAGTTTCACGGAAAATATCGGAAGCGCTTACAATACCGATGACCTGATCAGCAGGCATTACCGAAAACTCTCCCTGGGCCTCACGTTTCCCCTTTTTGACCGGACCTCTCACGTGGATGAGCAGTTGGCACGCATCCGGCTGAAAAAGGCAAAAGAGGCCTATCAGAAGGCTCAGCAGGACCTGGATGCCAAGGCAAGCAGGATAAGAGGCCAACGACCCATAATCTTAGGGGCACTCCAGAAAGCAAAGAAAAATATTGCACTCTCGCAGAAAATTCTCGAGGTAGCCAAGGTTGCCTACAAGAACAGACGAATGACCATAGAAGACTATTTGTCCCACGAAGTAGATGTTCTGAATGCGAAGACCCAGAGATCCTTTTGGATGGACAAGCAATGGCGTCTTATCGCGGAGCAGGCTCTGCTTTTCGGTCAAAACCTGGAAGGAGTAATCCAATGAAAAAAATCATTACTATTCTCATCATCATCGCACTCCTGGTGGGAGGATTCATGATCCTGAAAAAGAGGAAACAGGCCCTGGTGCTGGCAAAACCTCCGAGGCCCCTGGCTGTCCGGGTCGATGTAATAAAACTGGAGCCCAAGAATGTCAAGCTCACCCTTCCGGTCCTTGCCGAGGTGCGATCTCTCGACAATGCTACCGTTTCCACCAGGATTTCCGGTACCATTACCAAGGTTACCAAACAGGAAGGGGATCTGGTGAAGAAGGGAGAATTGCTTGCCAGGATAGATGATCGGGATCTCACAGCGAAAAAGGCTTCCCTGAGACTGAAGCTGGCGAATCTAGGTTTCCAGGTGAGCTCAAAACGTTCACAAATCAACTCCCTTCGCGTCAAGTTGAATAATACCATTGACACCCATAAACGTACCAGTGAGTTACTGAAGGTGAAAGGGGCCTCCATTGAACAGTTTCAAAACGAGGAAACCGCCATCGCGTCGCTCAAGGCCCAGTTGAATGCCGCCCAAAATGAGCTGAAATCTTTGAAAAACCAGAAAAATATCATCAAGCACGGGATCGAGGAAGTTAATGTATCACTTTCCTATACCCGTATCACATCACCCATCAACGGCATTGTTTCCAAGAGGTTCATCAGTAAAGGAGAACTGGCCCTCCCCGGAAAGCCACTCTTCGCCATCAGTTCTGACAAAGCCAATTATCTGGTACTGCACCTCCCATCAAATATTAGACCGGCAAGTTTTGTCCTGGGGGAGAGGACACTTCCTCTCGCTTCCCTGAACCGGGCCGATCAAAACGGCCTCCGCCAATATACCGCACAAGTACCCGAAGGAATGGACCTGGTGGCGGGTGAAATTGTCGATGGCAGCCTGGTCATATTCCAGGGCGAGACTGTCCTGGTTCCTCCTGATGCCCTCTTGAGCAGGGAAGGGAAAAAGATAGTGCTTGAGTATAACGACGGCAAAGCGGTCCCTGAAGAGGTACATGTTACCGCGAGTGGAAAGGAAGGCGTTATTCTTGACAAATCCCTGGCCGGGAAAACCATCATCCTCGCAAAACCTGATATCCTCCTCAGGTTGCTTACCGGCGTGCCGGTCAAAGCGACCATGGCGACGAGATAAGGGGAGGACTTACTCATGTTCGATTTTTTCTATAAAAGACCGCATATGCTTTACAGCCTTATTGCCGCCTTTTTTATCATGGGCCTGATCGGCCTGGTGGTAATGCCGAAGAACCTCTTCCCGGACAGCGACCGGCCCCAGGTCATCGTGATTTCCCAGGTACCCGGAGCCACGCCTCAGGTGGTCGCAACAACGGTTTCCAAGCCCATCGAAGAAGAAATCAGTACGCTCGGGCTTGTACGGGATATAAGCTCCGTAAACATCACGGGATTTTCCATTGTCAAGGCAGAATTTGAATACAAGAAGGGGCTCAATCCGGCGGCGGTTGACGTCAACAATGCACTCAACAGGGTCAGAGGCAGACTCCCTGCGGGGGTGAACCCTTCCATCTACACTGCGGGATCATTTACCCTTCCGGTGGACATCTTTGCTCTGAGCCCTGCCAGCGCAACCTTAACACTCTCTGATATCAGAAAAATTGCCGAGAGCGACATCAAGCCCGCGCTCTTGAGAAATCCGGCCATCGGCAACGTAGAGGTCTTCGGGGGGGTCGAGGGAGCCTACCGTGTCGAGCTTGATCCCATGAAAATGAGACGATTCAATATAAGCGGGGACAGTATCATCAAGGCCCTCGCCCAGTTTAACAGGAATCTGCCGGTCGGGTTCGTGAAGGGAGACAACCGGTTTTATACCCTGACCTTTTACGGTGAACGGGATCAAATAGAAAACCTTAAGAACCTCAATGTCGCACCAAATGTGCGGCTCGGTGACATCTCCACGGTTTCCTGGGGGCATAAAAAGAGATTTTCGGCCTACCTGGGCAACGGCCGGGACGCCATCGCCGTTGCGGTGCAGCGCTCTCCCGGGGGAAGCGTCCTTGATACCAGTACCGCGGCACGGAAGACCATGAAGGATCTTGAACGACGATATCCCAATATCCATTTCTCCATCTCCGATACCCAGCGGCAGTTGCTCCAGACTGCGAATACCAATATGCTGGAGGCCCTCAGGGATGCTATCATTTTTACGCTCCTTGTTCTGCTCTTCTTCCTCGGAAATTTGAAGGCCATTACCGCGGCGCTCGTTTCCATCCCCATGGTTTTTTTTTCGACCTTGGCGGTTATCTGGCTGTGGGGCGGGGAACTGAATATTGTGATTTACACGGCCATCATTCTCGCCCTGGGTATGCTGGTTGATGACGCGGTGGTTGTCCTTGAAAACATTGAACGGCATCTCAGCGAACTCAAGGAAGACCTCTCCAGTGCCATAATAAAAGGCACAAAGGAAGTCATCGGTCCCGTATTCGCCGGAACTATGGCCACCCTCGCCATCATTGCGCCGCTCATGTTCGTCGGAGACTTTCCCCAAAAGATCTTCAGACCGCTGGTCACCACATTGATCATTGCCCTCCTCGCTTCCTATTTTCTATCCATAACCTTTATTCCCCATTTTTCGAAGCTGCTCTACCGGAAAGGCACGAAAAAAAACAAGGTGGAAAACCTCTTTGAATATCTTTACCAGAATTCCCTGGGTCGTCTGGTGGGACCGTATATCTCCGTGCTCCGATTTTCCAATGGCAGATTTTCCTTCCTCCGGAAGCTCCTCATGACCGGCGTTGTCTTCGCCGTTCTCCTGTTGAGCCTGAAAAATGTGATGCCGGTAATCGGTAAAGACGTTATGCCCCCCATGGATACCGGCATCATAAAGGGAGATATCAAGTTTTCCGCCAATGAAACCGTGGAAGAGGCGGTCAAGCGGATGCATACCTTTACTGAGTGGCTCAATCAACAGCCTGAAGTGGAAAGAAGTTCCATCTCTTTCGGCAGCGAACCAGGGGTCATCTCTCTTGGAAACGGGGCACTTCCCACTGAAGCGGTCATCACCGTTACCTGCGTGGATCGTTTTTCCAGGAAAAAATCCATCTGGGAAATAGAAAATGAGATCAGGGACCAGCTCGGCCGCCTCAAAAACGCAAAGAGTGTTGATGTCTATGATTTCGGTGCCACCGCTATCTCAACAATAAAGGCTCCCATAGATATTCGCGTATTCGGAGAAGACTACCGGGACCTGCCCGCTGTTTCAAACAAGATCAACAATCAGTTGAAAACGGTGAGAGGGCTTACCTCAACCAGTATGAGTTGGGATAATGATTTTTCAGAAATTGTCCTCCACTTTGATCAAAATAAGACGCAGTTCTATGGCGTTTCCCCGGTCCAGGTTGCGAGCCAGCTTGCACTGAAGGGCTTCCCTGTTTCGCTGAATGCGAATCTATCCACCCTGACCACCCAGCCGGTCAGGCTCTATTACAAGGCCCCGTTCGGGGAAAATCCTGAGTCTCTGCGACTCGTGCCCGTCAAAACACGGAAGGGTTTTATTCCCCTTTCCCAACTGGCTCATCTGACCTACGGCCTTACCCCGTCAAAGATTGAAAGAGACATGATGCGGTACAGCATCGATATTAATGGATACCGCGCAAGACGGCCTGCCACGCTTCTCACGGCGGACGCTGATAAGATCCTCAAAAAGGTAGATACCGCCGGCTTTGTGACCAGCCAGGAAGGAGACATCAAGCAGCTCAACGACAGCTTTTCCAGGATGATCAAGGCAATTGGAATCGGTGTCATTATTCTTCTGATCGCCCTGGTATCTATCTACCGTTCCGTGGTGCTCTCCCTGGTCATGATTGTGGTTCTGCCCCTTGCCATGATCGGCGCTGCGTGGGGCATGCTCATCTTCAACAAGCCGAGCTGCATGCCCAGCATGGTGGGGATCCTTCTGCTCTTCGGCATCATTATCAAGAACTCGGTCCTGCTCATCGATTTTTATCAGCACTACCGGAAAGGAGCATCGCCCTTTGATGCGGCAGTGGAAAGCGTAAAAGTGCGCTATCGCCCGGTCATGATGACGGCCCTGGGGACCATTGCGGGCATGATTCCCATCGCCCTTGAAAGGGCGGTGGGCTTGGAAAGGCTCTCTCCCCTGGCGGATGTGGCGGTCGGGGGATTGCTCATCGGCACCATCCTCACCCTCATATTCGTCCCCATGTTCGCCTATTCATTTGACCGGGGCAGAAAGGAGGAATGATCATGTGATCTGTACGATACATAAAGGTAGGATGAAAATAGCACCTTTTCCCTGTTTGACATGTGACTGCCCGGATATCTATAATAGAAACAAGTTTATCCGATTTCTGGAGCAGGAATGTTATGTTGCATCAAGTCTTATGGATTCTTTTGGGGTGCGGGGTCCTTACTATCATTGTGCTTCTATGGTTCCTGGCGTACTATTTGTTCACCCCCCACGTAGAGAATCCTGATGCAACGGCGAAAATAACCGGGACTTGCGGGGATACCATGGAGATACGGTTGAAGTTCAGTGGAGAGCGGGTCGTTGAAACTTCCTACTGGACCGACGGATGCGCCCACAGCATGAACTCCATCTGCGCCGCCGCAGACCTCGCCACGGGCAAAACCCCCGATGAAATCATAGAGATTGATGCTGCCATGATCCGGGATTCGGTGGGAGGGCTTCCCAGCGACCACCTTCATTGTGCGCTTCTTGCAGAGGAAACCCTGCAGGCCGCCTTACACAATTACATGATACACTCGAGGCAGAAATCCAACAGGAGGGGTGAGGACAAGGCCACTTCTTCGTCTCCCCAGTGAGATCTTCCCATGGAAAAGAACCACCTGGAATCTATACTCGAGAAGCAGAAGGTCCAGACTTATCTGACTACGATTAAACCCGGCCAGACCCTTTGCAACGAAGGTGATTTCTCCCAGGACCTCTGCATCCTTGTTTCCGGCAGGCTGAAAGTCTTTCGAGGGAATCAGAAGATGCAGGAGATCACGGAACCCGGCGCCGTGCTTGGAAAGATATCGTTTGTCCTGGGGACAAAGAGAACCGCCACCATACGGGCCATTGATGAAGCGCGGGTCCTTTTAATCCCTCAAAAGGACGTAGCTGACTTTCTGAAAGAGTACCCGGGAATCGCATGGGATATCCCGCGAAGCCTGGCACAGGAAGTTGATGTGGCAAGTCATGTTCTTTCCGGGATGAAAGAACTCTGCGATCACCTTCCCGACGCCTTTTTTATGACAGACAGGGAGGGACGAATTCTTTCCTGGAACAAGGCTGCCGAAGACCTTTTCGGACCCGACTGGGAAGGCATGTATCAAAAGCCAGCCGAAATCCTCTTCGAAGACAGGGAAAAGTTTCGCGATTTCCTCAATGAAATCCCCGCAGAATTATGAGATGTTTAAAAATAGTTTACGGTAATCTTTGTGAAAGCTGTTTCAAAACGTGAAACGTTTCATTATTCGCTCTCAATCTCTAACGATTTGAATCTTTCATAGCATGCGGAAAAGTGGACAAGATCTTTTCTCCAGTCTCCATTTGAATCATGAACAAATCATTGGGTACTATGGAGCAAAAAGGAATCATCACCCATGAGAATCGCTATCTCATCAGAACGCCCCATCCTGGAATCAAAGGTGGGACA
Source organism: Deltaproteobacteria bacterium (assembly GCA_003646815.1). GTDB lineage: Bacteria > Desulfobacterota > DSM-4660 > Desulfatiglandales > Desulfatiglandaceae > B46-G9. Next base: position 6,673 of record QMLQ01000030.1, read on the forward strand.
CAGGCTCGGGACCTCCCCCTACCTGATCATTATCGACCTTGAAACAATGGCGTTTGAAACCCTGGAAAACCCGGGTGCAACTTCCGGAAGCGGCATGCAAGCAGTTGCCCTGGCCATCGACCAAAAAGTTGATGCTGTGCTCACCGGGTATTGCAGTCCCGCTGCTGAAAGGTATCTTGAGGAATACAACATTCAAGTGGAAACCGGGATCAAGGGAATTGTGTCAGAAGTTATCGAAGAATACCGACAAACCCAATTCGGCGGGCTCAGGCCATCAGCAACAAAGGCTCGAAAAGCCCCCCGGAAAGATGTTTCTGAGGCCCTGTCAAAGACTGCCAGACAATTTGGCAAAATGCTCCCGATCCTTATCAGTATCGTGCTTCTTATGGGGCTTTTTAAGGCATTCATTTCAAAAGAGTTGCTGCTCTCAATATTTGGTGGAAATAAGATACTGGACACCATCTGGGGGGCTTGTTTTGGCAGTATCCTGCCGGGGAACCCCATTAACAGCTATATTATCGGTGGTGAAATGCTGGAAAACGGGGTAAATCTTTTTGCGGTAACCGCATTCATGATGACCTGGGTAAGTGTCGGCCTCATCCAGTTGCCAGCGGAAATGGTCGCCCTGGGGCGTAGGTTTTCCATCATGCGGAACTTCATTTCTTTCATTGTTTCAATAGGCGTTGCCATTGTCGCCGTCTTGACCTTGAACCTGATTGGGGGATAATGTCTTGCGTTCTTTCCTTTTCCTGAGCTGTGTCGCTGTTCTTTACTGCATATTGTTCATTTTTGTACCGGACGAGGCACTCATCGCCCTCAAGGGGAGCATGGCTATCTTTTTGAGGATCGGTATCCCCCTCAGCCTTGTCTTCTTCCTCATATTTGCCCTGAATTTTTTCTTGAAACCTTCACACCTGACCAACCTCCTCGGCAAAGACTCAGGGGTCAAAGGCGTTCTTGTTTCCACACTCGCCGGAATCATCTCGGTCGGCCCGATCTACGCCTGGTACCCCCTGTTAAAGGAATTGAAAGCAAGAGGGGCAAAGAATTCTTTGATTGCCATCTTCCTCAACAACAGGGCAGTCAAACCGGTCCTCTTACCGATCATGATCTCCTATTTCGGATGGGTATACGTGATCATATTCACCCTGTCCACCATTCTGGGTTCTCTGGTGTGCGGTTTCCTGGTTGGCTTGGCAACAGGGGAAAGGCTCCATAGTACAACGGAAGGAAGCATGTGAAGGGCTGGAGCCCCTCGGCGAATCAGGAAAGTTTGCTGTCCCGCGGAGCAAGCTGCTTCGCATGGTCCCCGGTGAAAAAAAGCGGGAGGCACTTCCCCTCCAGCGCTTCGAGGTTGTCTTCCAGGACCATCCGGGCCGAGGGATGTACACTACCTAAATTGCTCGTATGGATAAATGCCCTCGTGGCCCACCGGCAATTTTCCTTCAGCACTTCCAGCAATTCATATGCCGACAAGCCGTTGATATCGCCCTCCAGCTTCAGGTGCACACTGTCACAACTCGGATGGACATGAATACGAAAATTTGAACTCATTTTATCCCTCCTCAGAAGCTGTCTGGCCTTGGCTTCTAATCGATCGTTTCAAGGAAGCCTCGAAAGCCCTGGAAGTGAACGGTTTTCGTATAAAATCCCGGATGCCTAGCTCCCGAGCTCTGGTAATAATATCTTCATTCCCATAAGCAGTGACCAGGACCCTCTTTGCCTTTGGAGAAATTCCTCGAATTAATCGGAGAAATTCAAGTCCGTCCATGCCCGACAACCGATAATCGGCGATGACGACATCGAATTCCTCCGCCTTTATTGCCTCCATCCCTTCTTCTGCAGTCTCCAGGGTATGAATATGACAACCCTCTCCCTCGAAATATAAGCCCAGTGAATGCCTTATCCACTCGTCATCGTCGACGAGGAGTACCCTCAAATTTTTCAACTCAGGGAAAAGGTCCATCTCAATAGTTTCTGATAAGGTAGAGTCTGCAGCCGGATACAATCTTTTCAAACAGCAGCCTACAAATACAATTTAGCATGAAATATGCCACTTTCATTTCGGATGCAAATAGCTGTAACTACGATGGGTTATATGAGATAGTTTGACAGGTAGGGCAGGTTAAAGGAGAGGAATTTCGAGAAATTCCAAATCGTCTTTTCCCAAAATTGAGAAAGTCCGGAGCACTTATGAAAATACCCACTTACCCAGGCAAATAATTTGAAGCCTTCCCACGAATCACTCAGCTTTCTTGGGCCGATCCTATAATCGCGTGCAGCAGGGTGTTTGCGCCGGCTTCACAATCCTCCCAATTGGTATTTTCTACCTCAACATGGCTGCGCCCTCCGATGCTGGGAACAAAAATCATGGCGGTGGGGCAGACCTGGTTCATATAACTGGCATCGTGCCCGGCGCCGCTGACCATATAGAGGTTAGAGTAACTCAACTGGTCGGCGATATTCAGAATGCGCTGGACCAGTTTTTCATCAAAGGGTGAATGTTCGACCTTCCAGGTTTCTTCCATTTTTATCGGGCAGCCTCTTCGAGAAGCAATTGCTTCAAAATCCTCGCGCAACAATTTCCACGCACTCATAGCCTGATCATCATCCCAGGAACGAATGTCCACGGTGAAGTGCACTTTGTCAGGAATGATATTTCTTGAATTTGGATAACTTTGAATTTCACCCACGGTTGATACCAGGTTGCCGCCCATGCGCTCCGGGAGTTCATTGACCTTCAGGATCATTTCCGCTGCAGCGCACAATGCATCATGCCGTCCTTCCATGGGAGTCGGACCAACCTGGTTTGCCTCTCCCTCCAGGTATACATCGTACCAGTGCAGACACACGATCCCCTTGGGCGCCCCTATGACCTTTTGCTCTCTTTCCAGGATTGGCCCCTGCTCAATGTGATATTCATAATAGCAATGAACCGGCCATTTCTCACATGGAGCCGGCCCTTTGTAGCCGATACGTATCAATTCATCTTCAAACCGATTGCCATTTCTATCGGTACGACTGTAGGCCCAATTCCTTTCCAGTGCGCCGGCCCACACCCCCGATCCAACCATGGCCGGGGAAAATCGTGAGCCCTCTTCATTGGTCCAATCTGCAATGACAATGGGCCGCTCGGTCATAACTTGGTTTTCATGCAGGGTTCTCAATACTTCCAGGGTGCCCATGACCCCCAGGATTCCGTCAAAACGGCCGCCACTGGGTTGAGAATCCATATGTGACCCGCTCATGACCGGGGAAAGATCATTATTTCTTCCCCCACGCCTTCCAAAAATATTCCCCATTTCATCTATGGTAACATCCAGTTCCAGGTCTTTCAGCCACCTGATAAAAAGATCCCTGGCCTCCTTGTCCTCATCAGAAAGGGCCAGCCTGTGCACCCCCCCAGCCGGGGTTGCCCCGATTGTTGCCATACGCTCCAGGCTTTGCCTTAGCCTTTGGCCGTTCACTCTCAATTCCTTGATTTCCATTCTATCCTCACCTCTAGTTACGCGTATTCGCAAATATGATGCTGCACTGGAGTTGGACGTTATTCACCGCAAAGCCGCAAAGATCGCAAAGAACCGATTTTTCCCTTTCCGCTGAGACGGCGGAAAGAGAAACGGGAGTTTCACGGGCACAAAGTTGCAGCCGGCACTTGCATGCTGAGGACAGCAGCTGTTTTTCTTTTGCCGTCCTCTCAACGGCAAAAGAAATAGTAGTTAACTTCGCGCTCTCTGCGTCTTGAGCGAAGCGGGCGGTGAAATTATACAAAAATATGTCGCCATGATGACAAATAAAAGCACAGGGGAAGAAATTTTATTCCTTCAGCCCACACCAGCGCGCTAGAAAAAGAGCATATACCTTCGCAACATGGATGACGCTCCCGATATTGACCCGTTCGTTTGCGCCATGGATATTTTCGGCCACCGGGCCGTAGCAGGTAGCCTGGCCCGATCCGAAAAGGGTGAAAACCCTGAGATCCGTAGTACAGGTTGAAATATATTCCCTGGCATCTTCGCCGGTGAGCACTCGATGGCACGCGTTCAGCGTGGAAAATGCAGGAAGGTCAAAATCCAGGCTGTGCCCCTCAGACCGGAATCCATAGAAATCGATCAGGGGTGGATTTTCTGCAAGCCAGGGGTCTTGTTTTGCTGCTTCCTTTATGGTCTCAACGATGCGCTCGCAAATGTGCCCATAGGAAACACCTGGGAAAAAAGAGAGGCGGCCATGAAACTCAGCGATGGCAGGCACCGTAGAAGGCCAGTCGCCTCCCTTGAAGATACCGATATTCAAGTTCAGGGGGTGCGGTACATCCTTGTACTTCTGTGGAACATCTGAACGGTTGAGTTCCGCTTCCAGCTCCCTCAGTGCAGCGATAATGGCGTAACTTTTTTCAATCGCATTGGTACCTGCCGGCGCGGACTGCACATGAACCGGGACACCCCGAACAGAGACTTTGAACCACAGAACCCCCAGTTGATTGGTAAGAATGGTGGGCCCGAACGGTTCCGGAATCAACACGGCGTCCGCGTCGTATCCGGCCGCCAGACAGGCGAGTGCCCCGTTTCCGCAGCATTCCTCTTCTATGACAGTCTCTATCGTCACCGGGGCTTTCAACCCAAACCCTGCTTTCTCAACAGCGTGGACCGCATAAATCATGGCAGCAACACCTGACTTCATATCACCAGCTCCGCGGCCATAGATCCAGCCATTTTCCACCACCGGGTCAAAGGGATCCCGATCCCAGAATTCCAAGGGTTCAGGGCTCACCACATCCAAGTGGCCATTAAAAAGGAGGCTTTGCCCACCGTCTGCATCTGCCTTCCGGACTGCCACCACATTATTGCGACCTTCATATCCCCATGGCACCGGCGCAAATCCCGGATGTTTCGCGAGTGATCCCGGATCAATCGGGACCCTGACCGGATCGAATGAAAGCTTTTTCAGTTCCTCCTCTGCCACCCGAACAGCAGAAGCTTCCTTCCCGAGGGTGCTCGGTTCCCGCACCAACCTGGACGCATAATTGAGCATATCATCAGCCAAATGATCTACTGTTTCCAGTAACTTCTTTTCTTGTTTATCCCCTGGCATAAGCCGCATCTCCATTCGTAGAAAATTGACCGCTCAAGCTCTTTCTTAGAATCTCGGAATTTCATGATCCGGGACAATCAGACAGGCCCCGGTCTTTTCGACCACTTCTTCCACCTTTGCGCCTTCAGCAATTTCCCGGAGCACCAAGCCTTCCTTTGCCACGTCAATAACGGCCAAATCTGTGATGATAGTATCCACGCAACCCTTGGCGGTAAGAGGCAGCGTGCATCTCCTGAGTATTTTCGGTTGTCCATTCCGGTCCGTGTGATTTATCGTGACAATAAGCCTCCTGGCCTTTTGTGCCAGCTCCATCCCTCCCCCTATGCCGGGAGAAAATTTTCCCGGAATGATCCAGTTTGCCAGATCACCGCCTTCCGATACCTCCAGGGAACCGAGGAAAGCCAGATCGAGTCGTCCGCCCCGAACAAGTGCAAATGACAATCCACTGTCAAAGAAAGAAGCCCCTTTCGACACCGTGACATAATTTCCCCCCGCGTCAATCAGGTTGCGGTCCTCAGTTCCAGGCCGGCACCTTGGACCCATACCCAGGATCCCGTTTTCCGAATGAATAAAGACCGATTTCTCAGCGGTGATGTATTGTGGAATGAGGGTGGGAATACCGATCCCCAAGTTTATGATCTGTCCCGAAGCTATTTCCCTTGCTGCACGCTGTGCGATTTTCTCTTTAGAGGGCATGATGTTCCAGAATCCCATACTCCGGGGTTATTTCTTTGATGGCCACCACATGATCCACGAATGCGCCGGGCGTGTGAATATGATCGGGATCCAGATCACCCGCCTCCACAATCTCTTCAACTTCTGCGATCACGATGTTTGCCGCAGTTGCCATGAGAGGATTGAAATTCCGTGCGCTCTTTTCATAAACCAGGTTTCCGAAAGGATCTGCCACGGAGGCATGGATTAAAGCCACGTCCGCCCGCAGGGCCGGTTCCACAATAACTTTTTGTCCATTGACCTCTATACACCGTTTTTCCCCCGCAAGGATTGTGTCAATTCCGATATCCGTCAGGATACCTGCCAAGCCCGCCCCGCCGGCCCTAATCTTTTCGGCAAGGATCCCCTGGGGATAAAACTCCACCTCGATCTCTTTGCGGTTCATCATCCCGATGACCGTTGCATTCAGGCCGAGGTGCGAACAAATCACCTTTCGTGCCCGACCTGCCTCAATAAGTTTTGAAAGCCCCGTCCCGTCTTCGTTGGCCTCATTCTTGATCAACGTCAGCCCACGGGTTCCTCTTTCAAGGAGTCCATTGATAAGTGTGAAAGGTGTACCGGGCACACCGAACCCACCGACCATGACGCGATCGCCGTGGCGGACACTTTCGAGCGCCTTTTCAATGGATATACACTTGTCAATCACTTTTCTACCGCCTCAGTCCCTCAGATTTTCTTCATGGTTCGTTTGAATGCTCGATCAAGACGGTCCACGATTTCATGTACCTGGTCCTCGTGCACGATCAACGGTGGCGCAACAAGAACGTGGTCCCCTGAAAGCCCGTTGATGCATTTGCGGGGATAGATAATGAGGCCCTCTTCACAGGCAATATCCGTGAGGAGCATATTCACTTCTTTTTCAGGAGGAAACGGCTCCCGCGTATCCCGGTCCTTTACCAATTCCAGTGCCAGCAAAAGGCCTTTTCCCCTGACTTGGCCGATAATCCCGTAGCGTTCTTCGAGATCCCTCAACCCTGCCTTGAGAAGCCGCCCCATTGCAGCGCTGTTCTCGGGAAGATGCTCCTCCCGAATGATCCTGAAAACCTCGAGGCCTACTGCGCAGGCCATGGGGTTGCCCGCATAGGTGTGACCGTGCGCGAAACCGCCCTTTTGCATCACTTCATCCACAATGACGTTGCGCGTCATGATCGCACCCAGGGGGTAATAGCCGGAGGCCATCCCCTTCGACAGAGCGACAATATCCGCCTCCACATTCCAGTGTTCATAGGCAAAGAGCTTTCCGGTCCTGCCGAATCCGGTCATGACCTCATCAAGGATCAGAAAGATACCGTACTTCCCACATGTTTCCTGCACAATTGAGAAATAATCTTCTGGAGGAACCAACGCACCGATGCTGGCACCCACTATAGGTTCCACCACGAAGGCGGCAACATTTTCCGGTCCCTGTTCCAGGATGGTGGTTTCAAGGGCTCTCGCGCATTCGAGGTCACACCGCGGATATTCCTTGTGATACGCGCAGCGATAGCAGTAAGGAGCCGGGATCTTCGGGTATGACTGCATCATGTGTCTGAACGGGATTTCGAGGGGGGCATAGGAAGTTAGTGCAAGGGCCCCCAGCGTGCTTCCATGATACGAAGGGACGCGGCTGATGAACACGTGACGTGAACCTTCCCCCCTGTTGTAGAAATACTGCCGGCAGAGTTTCATTGCCGACTCTACCGCCTCAGAACCTCCCGACACATAGAAAACCCTGTTCAGATGTGGCGCTGAATATGTGACCAAATCCTCCGCCAGATGAACCGCCGGCCCATTTTCAAACTGTGTGCGATACGCAAAGAAGGTTCCTTGCGCCTGCTCGGCAATCACGTTCTCTATTCTCCGGTCGCCATAGCCGATATTGCAAATAACCGCCCCGGAACAGGCGTCTATATATTCTTTGCCTTCACTGTCCCACATGTAAACACCCTCAGCCCGCTGGATAAAGGGCAATTCTTTGCGTGTCTGATAAAAAAGGAACTCTCTGCTAAGCTTTTCCAACAACTTTCCCCTTTCTCAAGATAATTGAGTGCGTGCTCACCCAAACTGCATCGGCCTTCCGGACTATATTCGCTCGAACACGATTCTTCCGTCAAAGATCGTCATATCCACCTTCGTCTCTATGATTTCCATCGGTTCAATGGTGTAGATATCTCTGTCCAGGATCACCATATCCGCATATTTTCCCGGTGTAATGCTGCCCAGTCTGTCACCTACGCCATACGACATGGCAGGCAGGATGGTATAGCCCCGAACGGCATCTTCGATACTGATCCTCTGTAATGGATACCACCCACCTTTGGGCGTGCCATCTCTTCTCTGTCGGGTCACTGCAGCGTGGATGCCCACAAGAGGACTCGGATCACAGACAGGTGCATCGGAGCTCAAAACAACGTTTATGCCGGAATCAAGCAAGTCGCGGTAAGGATACGTCCATTTCCCCCTTGTGCCCACCGACTCATCGATCATACCTATATCCAGTACCAGGTTATGGGGCTGCACGCAAACCACGATATCCAATTTTGCCAGACGGGCCAGATCTTCGGGACGAATCATCTGGACATGTTCTATTCGATTGGAGACGTTCGGTCCACATGGTACGACTGCACCGTCAGTCCCGCGTTTCTCCCTCAGACCTTCGAAGACGGTTATAAGCTCCCGGTTTGCCCGGTCTCCAATGGAATGGATGGCTACGGCAAGCCCGGCCTCGTCCGCACGGCGGAGAGACCTCGCCAATTCAGCCATCGGGGTCAAGGGCATGCCGCAATCTGCATCCAGATAGGGTTCCAGCATCCACGCCGTTCGGGCACCCATGCCTCCATCCGCGAAGTACTTGACGTGCCCGATCCGGAGATGGTCATCGCCAAAACCCGTCCTGAGCCCCAACGAAACGGCCTCCTCCAGACGCTCTCCCGGGATACTCACCCAACACCGCAATTCCAGTGCGTCGGCATCTCTGAGGCATTGCCAGGTTTTGAAAGCAGGCACCCCTTCCTCTCCTCCCATGAGACGGACATCTTCCAGACCTGTGAGACCAAGGGAGTGGAATACATGTATTCCGTCCTGCATGGCCGCATATATCTCATCATCGTTCGGTGGAGGGATGACGTCCCTGACCAGGTTCGAGGCAAATTCCCGGAGAATACCATTTGGTCTCCCCGAATCATCCCGGGCTATGACCCCTTCAGGAGGGTCAGGAGTTCCTTCATGGATGTGCGCCAATTGCAAGGCCATGGAGTTAACAACAGCCATATGCAGGTCACAGCGCCAGAGTGCAACCGGATTCGTCGGGGCGGCCTTATCCAGGTCTTCCCTCGTGGGTATTCGAGCCTCCGGCCAATCGGCCTCGTTCCATCCCTGTCCCACAATCCATTTTCCCTCTTTCGCAGTTCCAGCGGCCGTGGAAACACGATCCAGGAGTTCAGCAAACGACCGCACTTCCACCAACATTAACTGCCGTCTTCCCAGCGCCCATGTATAGTAATGGAAATGAGAGTCCATCATCCCGGGCAGGCAAAGCCTTCCACCAAGATCAATGACCTGGGAGCCTGAGCCGGCCAGGGATTGTATCTCTTTGTTACCGCCCGTTGCTAACATATGCCTGCCGCCTATTGCTACGGCTTCGACCAAAGGCTTTCTCGGGTCCTGGGTTCGAATGACACCGTTTATCAGAATCATTTCAGGAGCCGGAACATGCTGCTTCATAGCAAAAACCCCCTGGGAAAAGGATCTCGAAGATCGACAACGAATTCATGGAAACCGGTAATATATGCACTGCCCCGGACCTCGGCAACCACGCCATCAATATCGCCGATTCGTGTTTCTTTCACGATCCGGCCCTCGAAAACGCTCCCGAGAGGGCTGTAGTTGGTAAACGTTTCGTTTATGCCCAGCAGGCCGTGGCGATGGAGGAGTGTCATTTTCGCCGTGGTACCCGTGCCGCAGGGAGAACGGTCCATGTGAGCTTCACCGTAAACCACCAGGTTCCTGCCCCTTTTCTTCGAGTGCTCGGGAAAGATCCATTTTTCACCTCCAGGTCGTCACACCGGGCAAACCGGGGTCCGGAGCCCTTGCCGGTGCTACAAGGGACTGGATTACGGCTTTCCGGGAAATGACTGAACGAGTAAGTTTTCGACTTCTTGCGCGAGTGTCACAACCGGGCTTATATGGTGAGAGGTCAATCCCCCATGGGCAGCAATCCGCATTGGTTCGGAGGCACCTGTAAGCGAACGCTTTGTCCCCGGCGAAGCGGCCGGGACTTGCTGGTGTCGATCACGTGGATCACCGTTTTGCTTCCTGTTTCAACAAAATAGCTGACCTCGCCTCCCATGTAACTTCGCTCCGCTATCTTGCCGCGAAAGCAGTTGATATCTTCCCCGGCCTTCTCTTCCTCATCGGGCGTGATCTCGAATTTCTGTGCACGTATCACAAGCTCAATCCGATTCCCCGCGTCCCAGACTCCGGGATGTTGAATCAGCACTTCATTTCCGTCAACAAGTTTGACCTTGACCTGATCGTCCTTGGATTCAATGACGGTTCCGTTAAAAAAATTCGAATGACCCAGGAAGTCGGCCACAAAGTGATTCACGGGATAGGTGTACACCTCCTCAGGATTCCCTTGCTGCTGCATGACGCCGTCCTTCATCACCACGATCTTGTCCGACATGGAAAGGGCCTCGCGCTGATCATGGGTCACGAATATGGTTGTTATGCCGAGGGCATGCTGGAGGTTGTCTATCTCTCGCCTCATTTCTTCTCGCAAGTTCTCATCGAGGGCCGAGAGAGGTTCGTCCATGAGGAGAACGACCGGCTCCATGACGATTGCCCGGGCAAGGGCAATGCGTTGCTGTTGACCGCCCGAAAGTTGTGACGGCATCCTTTTCTCCACCCCGGGGAGGCGAACCATCTCGAGGGCTTGTTCCACTTTCTTCTTGATTTCTTCCTTGGGAACACCCTTGTACTTCAGCCCAAAACCAACATTGTCAAAAATGCTTTTATGGGGAAACAAGGCATAGTTTTGAAAGATCATCCCCAAGTTTCGTTTGTGAATAGGAATGTCATTCACCAGCTTTCCTTCAATATAAATCTCCCCTTCAGTCGGCGTCTCGAGGCCCGCAATCATCCGCAGGATGGTAGTCTTGCCGCAACCGGAAGGACCCAAAAGGGTAACAAAGGAACCCTCCTCTATTTCCAGGTCCATTCTTTCAACGGCAACCAATGTACCGAAGCGTTTGACAACCCCTTTCAATTCCACTGCCGGGGAACGCGAATCTTTTTTCACGGCGTATCGGCCTCCTCCTGTTGGCTATTGCGGGCCACAGGGCCTTCCGGCGTTATCAAACTTCCACAAGCTTTGCCCTCGGGACCCGCAACAAGTAATTTACTCGTTATGCTCCCGCCTTTATCCTGTCCCATTTTTCAGCCCATTCCTGCTGGTGGCCGTTCCAGTAATCAGGATTGGCGAACAGGTACCCCTTGAGTTTCCCCGTAGGATCAAATGCCGGCAGTTTCTTGACCGCTTCCGGCATGGGGACCTTGGTCGGATCAAGACTCGATGGATACTTCTGCCCAACCGCCACGGCAATAGCGGCCTTTGGAGCCAGCATGAAGTTCAACAGTTTTTGGGCCACTCCCAGGTCAGTTCCCTTCAACACAAAAATACACTCCTGCCACGAATAGCAGTTGTAGGGTGACAGAAAGCCGATCGGGTGTCCTTGTGCCTGGAGTGCTGCGACTCGCCCTGACCAGGCTACGGTTGCATAGATTTCCTCGTTTGCAAGGAGACTCATGAGTTCAGCTCCCGATCCCCAGTATTTTTTTATCATCCCGCGCTGTTTCCTCAATGCATCCCACACCGCCTTCATGTCATTGATGTTATTTGGATTTTGACCCGTATAGAGGGCTCCATACCAGATATTGGTGCGCCAGTCGCCCCAACTGCCGAGCTTGCCTTTCAGGTCTTTGTCCCAGAGGAGTGCTGCGCCCGCTTTTTCCGCCTTTTCTTTGGAGATGTACTTGGTGTTATAGGCAATGCCGGTCTGGCCATAGTCGTAGGGCACGGCGGAAAGTGTACCGTTTGTAATAGCACGGTAGGGCGTCATCATGGCCGTCATGACATTCTTGAGATTTGGAATTTTGCTTTCATCCAGGACAACACCATACCCCAACTTTATGTACCTGGCATAATCAAACACGCCGCTCAGATGGGCGAGGTTGAATTCACCACCTGGGGGAAAAGAAGCCTTAACCCGTGTCAAATACGTATCCATATCTCCAAATTCACCGTCTATCACCTTGACACCGGTGGCTTTTGTGAAGGGGTCAAAGGCGTACTTGCGAAAGGCCTTCGAGACCACTCCACCCCAGCCGTCAAAACGGATGGATTTGCCCGCCCAGGCTGAACGGGGAAGGAATCCGAATGGCCCCCCGACCAGCCCCACCGCAGCACCGGCGATCCCCAGATACTTGAAGAAATCACGCCGGCTAATGAGACCGTTTTCATAATGATCATAAACCCTGTCCAGTCGTTCTTTCCAGTCCTTGCCCATGTTCCTCCTCCTTTTCCTTGATAAATGTTTAATCAACAAAGAGCCCATTCCAAAGAGCCCATTCCAGCCTCTTGTTCTTGGTCTTCCAACCCGTCATTACTTTGAACACACGTCCTTTCAAGTAGTTGTAGTTGAAAATTTGCGGATCAAATAACCTGCAAAGAGCGGTATCGCTACCGTGAGGATCACCATAATCGTTCCCAGTGCATTTATTTCAGGACTGATAGAATTTCTGAGCATTCCGAATATCTTCACAGGAAGGGTCTGATTTTGAGCGGTAGCCCAAAACAAGGTGGCGGTAATATCGTCCAGAGAAATGGTAAAGGAAAAAAGAACTCCCCCCAAAATGGCCGGTGCCAGGAGAGGAAAAGTGATCTCTTTGAACGTCTGGAATGCGTTGGCGCCCAGGGACTGGGCTGCCTCCTCATACTCCTTCTTGATCCCCACCAGCCGCGCCTGCACGATCAAGAGCACATAGGGCAAGGTAAGTACCACATGTCCTATTACAAGAAGCGCAAAAGACTTGGGCTGCTGGAGCCAACGGAGAAAAAGAAGGAGGGCCACACCGAGAATGACTTCCGGGATCATGATCGGGGCCAGGAGAAGCGTGTTGAAGGTATTCTTGCCGGGAAAATCGAACCTGACAAACGCCATGGCCGCCAGGATCCCTATTGCTGTGGAAATTACGGAAGTACAAGCCCCCAGGATCATTGAATTCTTGAACGCCGTAAGGATGGCACCGTCACGAGCGAGCTCTGCAAACCACTTCAGGCTCACCCCGGTCATGGGAAAGCATCCAAATTGTTTGGGATTAAAAGACAAGACCATGACCACTACAATCGGGACAAACATAAAAACATACACCAAAATGGTATAGAGCCGAATAAGCGACCATCCCGATATCTTCATCATGCCGAATACCTCATTGAAGGGCTTTGAATATCTGGTTGATCCCCAGATAACGATTATAGGTCCACACAATAATCACCAGCAGTGCCAGGAGCACAACACTGATAGCTGAACCAAACGGCCAGTCCAGGGTTCCAATGACACGGGCGAAAATAAGGTTGGCGATCATCTGGTTCCCGGGACCGCCCAGGATCATTGGCGGCAGGTAGGTCCCTGCTGTCAGCACAAATACCAGCAGACAGCCTGCACTGACGCCGGGAAGGCTTAAAGGGAGAGTCACTTCCCTGAAGGCCTGCCATTCCGTGCAGCCCATGCTCCTGGCAGCTTCAAGAAGACTCTTGTCGATCCCTTCCAGGCTGACATATATATTCAGGATCATAAAAGGGAGCAGATACTGGATAAGGCCCATGAGGACTGAGCCTTCATTGTAAAGCATACCCAGTGGACGGGAAAGCAAGCCAATTTTCAGCAAATAATGATTGATGAGGCCGGTATCGCCCAGGATATTGATCCAACTCATGGTTCTGATAATAAAGCTGATCCAGAAAGGAAGCATAATAAGAAGTAAGAGCAGCGCCTTGTTTTTGGTCTTGCTTCGGTTAAAGAAATAGGCCGGGATATATCCCATGACAACACACAAAAGGACTGTCTCCAAAGAGACTCGTATGGTGCGAATAAGGATTGAAGGATAGAAAAAATCAGCAAAGAACTTTGCATAGTTTCCGAACTGGAATGCAGGGATGTCGGCGCCTGTAGGAGACCGGAGCCAAAAGCTGTATACAACGATAAAGCATACGGGAATCACGAGGAGCAATAACACAGCGCTCATGGCCGGTGCAAGTAGTGCTAAAGGTTTCCAAAGCCTATTTTCCATTTCTCATACCCGTCTAATGTTCTCCCCTGTTTTTACTCCTCGTTATCCTCCCTTTTCAACACTTCAGAAATTGAGCGGGCCAATTCCACGATAGGGCCGGAGTATTTTTTTTCCATGGTTTGAGCGTCTTTTTGGATGATCGAAAAATCAAATGAAACACCACCCAATCCTTTCCCCGTATCCAGGTTGATCAAAGGTGCACCAATAGTAATGAGTCCGGGCAAATACTCTTCGACACACATGGCATAACCCCTGGCTCTTGTCTTTTCAATCTCCTTGAGCAATTGATCCTTGTCGACTATCGTATTCCTCGTCTTCGCGGTGAACTCAATCCTTCCAACCACTTCATTTAAAGAATCCTCAGAGAGGGTGGAAAGATAGGCCTTTCCTATTGAGGTATTGTGCAGGGAATTCCTGGCCACCGCAGGAAGGTGGTAGGTAAGCGTTTCTTTAGCCTCGCGCTGGTAACCTCTCATGAAATTGTCATCCACCATAAAAGCAACGTCGATAGTGATGTTGAAACGGTTGTAAACCTCATCGACCAACTTCTTTATAAGTCGTAATTCATCGCTTGATCGAATGATATTTGCGCTCAGTGCCAGGGATCTGATTCCCAACCTTACTTCTTTGGTTCTCGCGTTCTTTTCAAGGTATTGCATCTCCACGAGGGTGTTCACAAAGCGATAAGTGGAGGTCATGTTCAATGCTAACATTCGGGAGATTTCAGTCTGGGTGAGGCTGCGGGTTTCTGTGTCGAACAGGGAAAGAATTTTCAGCCCTTTTTCCAAAGAAGTTGAAAAATATTGTTTTTCAGGCGCCATAGCTGGGCACATCGCCATGTTTACTATTATCGTAAATATTTTTCATTTATCGTAAACAAGCGCCTGCTTATTGTCAAGAACTTTTTTGTTCCAGTACGAAAGAGCGCGATTTCCTTGGTTCATCCGAATCTTGGACACTTTTGAGATCAAGTATTTCCAAAAACCCAAACAGGATAAGCTCCTTTTTCTCTGTGGCCGGCGGGAGGGCTACCTTTTCATGACTTATCTATGGGGGAAACCGCAGCCAGCCCGAAGGGTGGAATGCCGGTTAGAGTTATGGCAGGTTCTTTTCAGTGTGAGCGGTAGGTTTCTCCGGCTGTATCTCGTCGTCACTCTCCAATTGAAACAGGCAAATATCTCTCCGATGGATCACTCCCAGAAAGCGTTCTTGATCATCTTTCTCCACAACCGGAAGAAAAGGAAGCTCTTGGATCTCCGACTGATGCAGGGCATGTTCCAATGGATC
>QMLQ01000031.1 GCA_003646815.1 Deltaproteobacteria bacterium
AAGGATGGTAAATGAAGCGATGATGAGAAGAAGTGTTGATAAGTTGTGGGAAAGGAGCAACTGTGCCCCAAAGACACCTGTTAGAACGCGCACAATACTGAAGACTCCCACTTTCACAACTGCCACCGCGTGAAGCAATGCACTCACCGGTGTTGGGGCCACCATGGCAGCGGGAAGCCACGCGTGAAAAGGCATGATGGCGGCCTTGGCAAAACCAAAGATGAGCATCAGGAGAAGGAGTGTCACGAGACCCTTGGATGCGCCCCCTCCAAGGAGACCATGGGCTGAAAATTCCAGGGTGCCGGTAAGATGGTACACGATCAGCATGGCGGGAAGGACCAGACCGATGGAGGTGCCGAGAATATAGGTCAGGTACTTCCGTCCAGATTGCCGGGCCTCCTGGTCCTGGTGGTGAGTCACCAGGGGGTAGGTGGCCAGCGAGAGCATCTCGTAAAAGAGATAGAGGGTGAGCAGGTTTGCGGAAAAGGCCACTCCGATGGTCGCGGAAAGGGCCAGGGCAAAGAAACAGAAATACCGGGACTGGCTGTGTTCCTGAAGGCCGCGCATGTAACCTACGGAGTAAGCACTGGTGATGATCCACAAAGAAGATGCGACCAGTGCAAACAACATCCCCAGCGCGTCCACTTTGAAACTTATGGAAGCGCCCGGGAGAAATTCAACGAGCGTGCAGGTGAATTGAGTCCCTCGAAGCACGGCAGGGAGCATGGAAACGACAACGACAAATTTCACTATTGCCGCCGCAAAGGTCCATGCTTCGCGGATATTCGCCTTATGGCTCGAAGCAATGAGCGGGACCGCGCAGAGAGAGACCAGTACGGCGAGCAAGGGTCTTATGGAATAAATGACTTCCATTAGCCGATTCCTTTCGGCAGGACGGGGACGATCATATGGTTCACGATAGCTCCGCTGTAAATTCCGACCACAAGCAGGCTTACCGCCACAATGAGCAGAGGAATCAGCATGGAAAGCGGGGCTTCTTCGATGACATTTTTTTGTGGAAGACTATCATGGTTCGGATGCATGGGTTCATAGTAGGCGATTTCAATAACCCTGAAAAAAAGGACGACGTTTATGAGACTGCTGAAAAGGAGCGCAGCCATGAATCCATACTGTCCTGCCTGGATGGCACCGGAAATGAGATACCATTTGCTGAAAAAACCACAGGTAGGAGGTACTCCGATGACGCTCAGACCAGCGGCCACAAAGGCAGCCATGGTGACAGGCATCTTTCGGAACAGTCCCTTCAGGTGCTGAAAACCAAGCCCTTGAGTCTTATAGGCGATGGCGCCCGCCGCCAGGAAGAGGCACAGGGTCATGATGGCGTCATTGAGGATGTGAAGGATCGCGCCGCTCATCCCGAGTCGGTTTCCAAGCCAGACCCCTCCCACCATGTAGCCGATCTCCGAAACGATGATGTAGGTGAGCATCTTTTTCAGGTTTCTCTGGGCAAGGGCCAGGAGTGATCCCATAACTATGGCAAGACACGCAAGCCACACAATAGCGTGGTCTACGTGGAGTACGTGGAAGGTGAAATCCGGCAGAAAAACTGAGAAGATGAGACGAATCATCACGTAGACCATAACCTTGGTCATCAGGGGAGCAATGACACTGCCGGCCGCATCAGGTGCAAAAGCATATGCATTCGGAAGCCATGCATGGAGGGGGAAAAAGGCCATTTTGATGAAAATCCCCACCATGCAGAATATAAATGCCACGAGCACGGCCTTTGAATGATAGATAGAGGGCAGGAGAGAAGAGATATCCGCCATATTGAGAGATCCGGTCATAATATAGAGGTATCCGATGCCCAGGAGATAGAAGCAGGCGCCAATGGTCCCGATAAAGACGTAGTTGAGACTGGCGAGCGGTGCCCGGTCTGGGTCCCCAAGGGCAATGAGGGCATAGGCCGTGAGAGACGCGATCTCCAGGAGGACGTAAAGATTGAACACATCCCCGGTAACGGTGATGCCCATGAGACCCGTGACAAAGAGAACGTAGAGGGCATAGAAGAGCCCCTTCTTTTCAGGCAAGTCTCTCTGAACGGTTTTGTGTGTGGCAAAGAGATTGAGAAAGGCAACAGAGGAAACAGCTACCAGGATCAGGCTGTTCAGGAGGTCAACACGGTAGGCGATACCCCATGGAGGCATCCAGCCTCCCAGGTGGTATTCAACAATACCCAGGTCAAGGACCCTGAAAAGGAGCCCGACGGCACAGAATACCGAAGTGCCGAGGGCCAGGAGAGCCATCGGAAAGCACAGCGATTTTTTTACCCAGCTCAGCCCGCTGATAATGAAGGCGGAGAGGAGAGGTACAGTAACAAGAAGAACAGGATAATGAAGGCTCATTTCTCTCTCAGGCGCATAAGGATTTCATCTTCTTCCAGTGTCTGGTAACGCTGGTAGATCTTCACCGCAAGTGCCAGGGCAACTCCAAAGGTAGAAACAGAGACCACGATCGCCGTAAGCATCAATACATGGGGAAGCGGGTTAATATAGTCGGCCACTTTGACGGCATGTTCACCAATATGCCCGCCATGTTCCTCCAGAATGGGTATTGTTGCTCCTCTTTTGCAACCAATGGAAACGTAAAAGAGGATAATGGCCGTCTGAAATATATTCATTCCCACCAGTTTTTTGATGAGATTGTTTTTCGCGATCATGGCATAAAGACCGATCATCATCAGGATGATGTAGAGCCAGTAGTTGTAATGGGCGACAATGTGATGGATCAGTGCTTCCATAGCTTAGAGCCCTTCGTCGTGCCTTCCCTCTGAGACAATATTAACGTAAATGCAGATCATAACGGCCATGACCGAAATAAAAACCCCGATCTCGACGCCGAGGATTCCGTACGCGCGCGCCTCAATCCGGTCGAACGGGAATACAAGTGCCAGTTCCTTGTAGTCCAGGAAATTGCCTCCCAGGAGGAGGCAGAAGGCCCCGATTCCTGCATAAATGAAGACACCCAGGGCTGAAAGCAAGCCGTCGAGTTTTTCCTTGAATCGGTGTATAGCTGTCCGCAAATCAAAGGCGATGGCTATAATGATAAGGCTTGCGCCGAAAATGACGCCGCCCTGGAACCCGCCTCCCGGGCTCTCGTGTCCATGGGCGAGAACGTACAGGGCGAAAAGCTGTATGAAGGGAACAAGGAAACGTGCCACCGTCTTGATGATCAGGTCATACGGTGTCCACATGGTGTCAATCCTCTCAAATTCCTTTGAACGGTCGGGGATGCTCTTTTCGCCCTTAATGTGGATGGTGATGCCGGTGGTAATGTGCCGGTAATACCGGTCTTCATCTTTCCGCTTAAATACCCTGAGAAGGATCAAACAGCTCATGCCCGCGGCAAAAATGACCGTGGTTTCAAACATGGTGTCATAGCCGCGGTAATCAGCAAGGATGGAGGTCACTGCATTGGGCACATCGGTTTCTTCCAGGGTTTTTTGAATATACCGCGGTGACACATGGGTACTGGCAGGGGAATTGGGATCTCCCCACCGCGGAAAGTCCTGGGTGGCATACAGGAGAAGAGCTCCGCTGAGGCATACGATGATAAAACCGATTTTTTTCAATCCTTGGTCCTCCTGGTCGTCCTGAATACCGCAGCTACAAAAAAGACGGTACTCACACCGGCACCAACCGACGCCTCGGTAAAGGCCACATCCACGGACCCCATAACGGCCCAGAGGAGACACATCATGAAACTGTAGGCTCCGAAAAGAATCGCTGAGCCAAGGAGATCTTTTACCGAGACAGCTGCAACGGCGCATACGATTACCAGAGTCAGAATGAAAATATCCAGTTGCGGTATCATGAGGTTTTCCTTTCTTTATTAATAATATCCCTTGTCCACGGTCTGAGCCCGGCCCGCATTCCCGCATCGACGATGGAATGGGTAGCGGTGGGGCTTGAAAGAAAGATAAAAACCACGATAAGGATCATCTTCGCGCTGACCAGGACGGATGAGATCTCCAGGTGGTGAAGATTGTAAAGGGCCAGGCCGAATATCATCAAGAGTGAGCCGAGTGTATCCAGTTTGCCCGCAGGATGGAGGCGTGAATAAAAATCTGGAAACCGGAGGATTCCAACTCCTCCACCGGTAAAAAAAACAAGCCCAAACAGAAGCAAAAAAGCAACAACAAAGTTCATACTATTGGCCTCCTGTTGTGAGTTCATTGTTTGTTGCTTGTAGGAGAATGATCAAGGGCAACAAATTTTCCTCATAATCTCTGCTCTCCTAACAGCACAACCGCTCAACCTACTTATATGGTGGCTCTTCATACAGCCCCTTGCGTTTCTGAAAATACCGTGACCCCGCGAGGACCGCAATAAAATTGAGCATGGCATAGGCCAGGGCAATGTCCACGAACATGTCGACACGTTCATAAAGCATGCCGATGATCAGTAGCAGAACCACTGTCTTGCTGCCGATGGCATTTACTCCAATCAAGCGGTCCAGCACGGTCGGGCCAAAAACAGCCCGGTAAAGGGAAAAAAGCATCAGGAAACAGAGGTAAAGGCCGACAACAAGAAAAAATGTGTGCATCATTCTTCTCCGAACGCCCGTGCCACCCTTTCCTCCATTTCTCCAGGAAGGGGTTCGGCGGATACCTTGTCAATGGCATGGACCTTGAAATCGCCGTCAACTGAAACCGAAACAGTGATTGTCCCGGGCGTTAGGGTGATGGAATTGGCAAACGTCACCAATGACAGATCTTTAGTCAATTTACTCTGAAAACGGATGATGTGGGGATCAATGAGATCCATCATCCTCGGGTGAAATGTCAGGTACAGGACATGCCAATTGGCCAGCCAGATCTGATAAAGAAGCCATGGAATATATTTCAGGAATCGGTACACGGAAAGGAAGAGCTCCTGTGGCTTTCCCTCGGGGAACAATAGATCGCTTGAGATATATGCAACAAGCGCGCAGGAAAGCAGTCCGAGGACCAGGTGGAGCTCGTCAAATTTTCCCGAGAGAATGATCCACGTGCCAAAAAGAGCGATAAATGTGGCCAGAAAGGGAAATATCTTCGTTTTCATGAGTGTAGAGGACCTGGATTCCTTTCCAAGGGATTTCATAAGAGTTTCATTCGTGTTTTTCTCAGCCAAGGTTGAGTTCCTTCAATGATGCAATATTTCCGGAGCCTAAAGTATGTCCAAAACGGATACAAAGTTTCCAGTGAAGGTACGTAATGCCAAATTAAAAAACCCCAATGCCAAATCAATGTCCAATACCAAATGACCAACTTGAGCAAGAATGTGTACTCTTCGTTATCGGTTCCATATCCAGCACTCTCTGCAGCAGCCAAGTGGGAAAAATATGTTTTGTCATTGAGACATTTGAATTTCATTTGACATTTGAACTTTGGCATTTGTTTTTTCCAGTTTATCCGGGCTATGCCAAAGGGATTTGTATGATGAAGGTGGTGCCTTCTCCCAAGCGGCTCTTGCACGACATCCTGCCACCGAGTTTTTTTACAATGTTGTGGCAGATGGGGAGCCCAAGCCCTGTTCCCTTGCCGGTCGGCTTGGTGGTAAAAAAAAGATCGAAGATCTTTGCTTGAACCTCTTCGCTCATGCCGGTTCCGGTATCAGAAATCTGGATTTCAGCGTCTGAGTCTGAAGCCGATGTGTGGAGGGTTATTTCTCCCTTTCCTTCGCCCTTTTCCTTAATCGCGTAAATGGCGTTTGTCAGGAGGTTTACAAAGACCTGTTCCAGTTTCTTGGGATCGGATTTCAGGATGAGCGGGCCTTCGGTAAATTGATACAGGATCTCTATCTGTTTGTATTTCAGCTCGGGACCAAGAAAGGCCACTGTTTCCTTGAGCAATTCGTGGATATCAATCTCTTTCTTTGTTGGTTCGGAATCCCTGGCAAATCCTAGGACCTGCTTTGTCCTGCTCCTGCAGCGTTTTGTCTGCTCAATAACATCGGCGAATATCTTTTCCAGTTCTTGTTGGTCTTCTTTCCCTAGCCCTTTTGCATCTTTTGCCACCACCGCACCCCACCCGGCTGCTTCACTGATGACTGCTAGGGGGTTGTTTATTTCATGGGCTACGCCTGCGGCAATACGGCCCATCTCCGCCAGCCTGTCCACGCGGACCAGGTCTTCCTCGAGTTTTTTCCAGCGGGTGATGTTGTGACAGATGCCTACCGTCCCGATGCTTTTGTCCTCTGCATTCTTGAGGTCAATGAGTGATATATTAAAATATACAGGATGCCCTTCCTTATGCAGGAAGGAGAAATCCATGCTGACGGCACTGCTCTCTTTGCGGGAATCTTCAAGGAGTTTCAATAACTCTTCCGGGTCTTGGGCAAGGTCTTTGAGGAGCGTTCCTACAATCTCTTCCTGGGTGTACCCCAGTGCCTGTTCTCCTCCTTTGTTGAAAGAGATGAGGAAGCCGTGAACATCTGTGACGAAGATCATATCGTGAGAATACTGGAGAACGGAACGGAGGAAATCATGGGCGCGAAGGATGTCAAACTCGGTTCTCCCCTTTTGCCCATGCTTTTTTCTTGTGGAACGTCCCCACAGTCCAAAAGAGAGGATGATCTTGAGCCAATCTGCGAAAGATTTTCGACCTGCGCCACTCATCTCTCGGTTTGAGCTCCATTGATTGTGGTTGTTCAAGCAGCAGGATCAGCGGATTCTTTTTGTAATTTTTCAGACAATGTACAGGCTATGAATATTGTTATTGCTCAGCGCAAGGCAATATGACATTTCGGACGAAGAGACCATGTGTAACTGAGTGCGAAAGTCGTTAATCTACGAAACCATCCCCGTTTTTTACGGTGGAACAGGCTACGGGAGAAACTTTTGCTCGTCTCTTTATATGAAATCATTCGATTCCATAAATTTTTCGCAGTTCTTTTATCGCCTTCTTGATACCCTTTGCCCCCATACCTGATCGATAGATTTCTTCCACTTGCTCCTTGAACTTGGAGGCTTGGACTTCTTCCTTTTTCTTGTAGGCTTCCTTTATGGTTTCCACGAGGTTTTCATAGTCAATGGGCTTGAGAAGGTATTTGTAGGCATCCTGCTGACCACTTTCGAGAGCCGTATCTATGGAGCCGTGGCCGGTGAGGACAATACACTGAATGAGCGGTTGGATTTCTTTGAGGCGCCTCTGGGTCTCAACTCCATCCATCCCTGGCATTTTGAGGTCAACAACTGCAACATCAAAAAAATCGTTGGCTGCGACCTCGATTGCCTCTTCCCCTGAAAAGGTTGCCTTTACGGTGAAGCCTTCCTTGAGGAGTCGTTTTGAGAGGTATTCCAAAAGGGTTTGTTCGTCATCGATGAGAAGAACCTTGATGTCGGGTGTTTCACTCATAGCCAGCTCCTTGGAGTTGATAAGAGTTATTGAAGGGTAATGATTGTAGGCTTTATACTTTGCCGGGAATTTTCTGTCAAGCCATTTTGCATTGCTGAACAGTGAATTGAAGAATTCCATCTGTTCCCGGGGAGGTTTTCGCTGAAGTATTTGGCTATTCGGGATACCGTTCCGTAATGGAGGCAAGTACGTCCAGTGTGGAGAAAAAAGCGCTCATAACCGCAGGATCAAAATGGCTGCCAGCTCCCTGATGCATTGCTTCCAGGGCCCGGTCCTGATGCCAGGGTTCCTTATATGCCCGCCGTGAACAAAGGGCATCGTAAACATCCGCAACTGCCACAATCCTCCCAACGACCGGAATCTCATCGCCTTTTTTAGGGAGGGCGGAGCCGTCCGGTCCCGCACGGCCAGGGAGCGGTTTCCCGGAGCGGGGATCCACATGCCCGGGATACCCGGTCCCGTCCCACTTTTCATGGTGATTTAAGGCTACTTCTACGGCCATTTCGTCCAGTTCGGACCGGTTCTCGCTGAAGAGGCGCGCTCCCAGATGGGTATGGCTTTTTACGGATTCGAACTCCTCCATGGTGAGTTTCCCGGGCTTTTTTAATATAAGATCGCTGATGGCCACTTTTCCCACGTCATGGAGCATTGCCGCCATGCGAAGGATGTCTTTCTGACGGTTGATTTCATCTGGCATCAGCCCGTTTTTCTTCGCCCAGGTCTCAAAAATTTCCACGGAAAATGCCGCCACCCGGTTTGCGTGTGGCCCTGTCTCTGTGGGATCCCGCAGTTCCGCCATGCTGATCATCCTGAGGATGATGTTCCTGGTCATCTGGGCGCGTTCAATGGCAAGAGCAGCACTGGTGGCAAAATGCATGATCGCGAGTTCATCTGCCGGAGAAAAAGGGATGACACTTCCATTTTCGTCCTGGGCATTGATTATCTGGATGACCCCGAGCACATCGCCCCGCTGGTTCGTCATGGGAACGGCCAGCATGGATTTACAGCGATAATCAGAAAGTTCATCAAACTCGGCATCAAAGGTGTAGGGTTCACTCCCCATGTTATAGACATCGGGAATGTTGACCAGTTCCCTGTTTTTTGCCA
Organism: Deltaproteobacteria bacterium; assembly: GCA_003646815.1. GTDB lineage: Bacteria > Desulfobacterota > DSM-4660 > Desulfatiglandales > Desulfatiglandaceae > B46-G9. Next base: position 8,465 of record QMLQ01000031.1, read on the forward strand.
CATAGCCTGAAATGGAATTATTGCTGACGGGGATAGAAAAGGTGCTGTAAATAAGTTTTTTCCCGGGTTCAAGACGCTTCTGGAGCGTGTCATTCTGGGTGAAGCTGAATTTCAGTTTATTACGGTCTTTGAGATAGATGGACCCTGCATCAGCATTGAAAAACTTCCTGATATTGCTCAAAATCCTTTCCAGGAGCATGTCAATATCCTTGACCTGATTGATATCGAGACTGATCCGGGTAATCAGGTCAATTTTTTCCTTTTCATTCAGCATATCTCCAATTTCCCTCTGTCTTCATAGCCTTCAGTCTATTTTCTAGCACAAGAAACTTCGGAAAACAAGCCATCCCTTTCCGGCCTTGACAATCACCTTGACGGAGACTTGCGTCCTTTGATAAATAAGACAGGATGAATATCCTGGATATGATTATCATAGGTGCGATGATCTTTTTTGTCGTACGTGGTATCTGGCGAGGATTTTTGAGAGAAATAGGTTCTCTTGCCGGCGTGATCCTGGGCATATGGCTCGCCATCAAGCTGCAACCCCAATTCACCCTGTTCCTGAAATCACATCTGTCATCCGGCAGGTTTATGCCGCTGATCAGTTTTGCCGTGATTTTTTTTGTTGTTCTGGTGGGCTGCAACCTGGCCGGATGGGGATTGAAGACACTGGTCAATAAGGCCTTTTTGGGCTGGGCCGACAAGGGGCTGGGAGCTGCTCTTGCCATTTTGAAGGGCATTATTCTCACCTATCTCGTGATAGTCCTCCTTACCTTCTTTCTTCCTACCAAGACGCCGTTGATTGCGAAGTCCAGGCTGGCACCGGTGATCGTTTCATCGTATCAGTCGCTTGCAGGATTTGTTTCTGCAAGGAGATCCCATCGGTGGAAAAAAAAGTGGCTCGGTCAATCCGGAAGGACGGAGAAAAGTGCCGCTGGAAAATCTCAAAATCCTCTCTAACCCGCTTTTCTCACGGGCCTTCGTAGCGAGGTGGTGGAGAGGGCCATGGGGCTCTCCGCCGCCACAGGAGATTGCCCGTGAGAAATGCGGGCTAAACCAGTATGGCTGGACCAAAATAAGCCCAGCCACCCCCGGACATGAAAATACAGTCCGCATATTCGGCCACGGCCGGGGGTATTTTCACGGTAAATCATCATCAATCCATTCCGGTGGAGGTCCGCAAAACATGAACAGAGTATTTGAAAAAGGTGGCCTTTCCCATGGATCATAACGCGCTGGAAAGTGCCATAAGCAGGCTTGCTGAACTGGTGGCGCGTCTCAGGGCACCGGGTGGATGCCCGTGGGACGCAAAGCAGACCATGTATTCCGTAAGGATGTATCTGCTGGAGGAGGCATATGAGGTCCTGGATGCCATCGAGCGGGAACTTCCGGAAGAAGTTTGTGAGGAGCTGGGCGATCTCCTTTTCCAGGTTGTTTTTATAGCCTACCTGGGAGAGGAAAAGGGAGAGTTTGACCTGGTCACGGTTATTGAAAAAATAATTGAAAAGATGATTCGCCGTCACCCCCACGTCTTTGGAAACACCCGGGTAAGAAATGAAAGAGAAGTGGCATCAAATTGGGCAAAAATAAAGGAGGGGGAGCAAAAGGGGGAAAAAGAGGAGCGGTCGTTCCTTGAACGGATCCCAGTGGCTCTTCCCGCTCTTGAAAGGGCCCATCGGATGAGTGAGCGGGCCTCAAAGGTCGGTTTTGACTGGGAAAGCAGGGATGCAGTATGGAAAAAGGTCAAAGAGGAGGTTGCCGAACTGGATCAGGCCGTTAAGAAACATGATCCCGCGATGGTTGGAGAAGAAATCGGCGATTTGATTTTTTCTCTGGTCAACCTCGCAAGGCACTGGGAGCTCAATGGAGAGGACCTTCTGCGGATGGCAAACAGGAAATTCATCCAAAGATTTCAGTTGATGGAAGAGAAGTTGACCTCTGCGGGGAAAAGCCTCAGCGAAGCAACTCCGGATGAGATGGATGATGCCTGGAATGAAATAAAGGGTAAGAGTCACTGTTACGCTAAACAGATTGAAGGTTGAAAGACTTTCATACGACAGGTAAAACCGATAATTCAGGATAAGAGGAAGAAAAGGGTGGCCACCAGGAGGAAGCGGGGAATCGGCAGGAGAGTTACACGATGGGTGTTGGTAATGCTCCTCTTCCTTGTTGCTTTAACGAGTGCTCAGGTGGTTGCAATTCGTTTCGTCAATCCCCCTTTGTGGCGGGCCGCAATCGGATTGTTCCCTGGATCATTTGCCCGGGTGAAGGGGAGATATGATACCACGTGGAAAATGCTCAATCATATCTCTCCTCATGTGCGGAGAGCGGTTGTGGCTGCCGAGGATCAGCGGTTCCTCTGGCACCACGGTTTTGATTTCGTAGAGATGTCCCATGCCATGAAGGACATCGTTCAAAGGAAGAGAAAACGGGGTGCCAGCACCATTACCATGCAGGTGGCCCGAACAATTTTCCTGTGGAACTCGAGGAGTTGGTTGAGAAAAACGGTGGAGGCATACTACACCCTCCTCCTGGAGACATTTTTGAGTAAGGAGAGGATATTGGAACTCTATTTGAACACAGTGGACTGGGGAGTCGGGATCAAGGGAGTAGAGGCAGCGTCGAAAAAATACTTCGCTACCTCCTCTTCAAACCTGTCCGCCTCTCAGGCGGCCCTCCTTGCCGCTGTTTTACCGAGTCCCCACAGGTGGTCTGTAAAACGGCCGAGTCCTTACGTGAGGACGAGGCAGCAAAGGATTTTAAAAGACATGGCGAAGATGCCCCTGGTCGGTCATTAACCCGCGTTTTGAAACGGGAATGATATAATAATGTTTTGCATCCTGGCCATCCTGTAATCCCGTCTATTTTTATGAGGGTTGCTCTGACGACAATGTGGTCACGAATTCTCTACAGGATCCGAAGCATCAGTCTCATCTGGAAGCTCTTAATTCCCTTTCTGGCTTTTGGTTTCATCGGGACAACATCTCTTGTTTACTTCGGGCTCAATTCCCAGCAGACAATCATACAGCAGGAAAGCGCCCGGGAGATGAAACAGCTTTACCGGCTTTTTCTTTACAATATTCATCAGAAAGAGCGCGTTGTTCTGGCCATGGCATCTGTTTTTGCGGAAAATCCCGAGATCCGGAACCTGATGGAAAGCAAAGACAGGGAGGCACTCGAGAAATATACCACACCCGTGTTCAAGGTCCTGAAGAGAAGGTTCGGGATAGAGCAGTTTCATTTCCATTTCCCGCCGGGGAGATCGTTTCTGCGCCTTCACAGGAATGGTGAAGAGGGAGAGATGATGGCCTATAGAAGGACGGTAGTGGAAGCAATGCGGTCCCGAAGTGGTGTATCCGGGTTGGAATGGGGAAGATCCGGCCTGGGGATCAGGGGAGTTGTTCCCATCATCCACGATGGAAAACTGCTTGGAAGCGTTGAGGTGGGCTTCCCGTTTGATAGGAGGCTACTTACGGAGCTGAAAAGGGAATGGGGGGCGGATTTCGGGATATATGAAAAGCGGGGAACGGAAGAATATGCTTTACTTGCTTGTACAGATGAGAACTGCGCAAAATTTTCACCGGCCCGCTGCTTCAAAGACGGCGGGAAACCTGCGCCTGTCATCATGGTCGCACCGGAGACCCTGCCTTCCCGCTCGATCTTGCTCGGCCCGTTAAAGGATTATTATGGTGAAGTGGTCGCGGTTGTGCTTATCGCCCTCGACCGCTCAGAGGCGACTGGGCGCCTTGCCGCGAGAAGAAACCTTATGCTTATTATCGCCATCGCCGGAATTATTGTCTCATTCCTTCTTACCTGGCTTGTTGCAATACGGTTCGTGAAGCCCATTGCGGAGATTGTCAAAGAGGCCGAAGAGATCGCGGAAGGAAAGAGAGAAAGCCGTCTGCAACCCAGGCCTGATGATGAAATAGGCAGTTTGACGAAATCATTGAATGCCATGCTGGGAGCATTGAAGGAGAGGCGGCAAAAGATAGAGGAGTACGCTCAGAACCTGGAGGAAAAGGTTCGGGAAAGAACTGCCGACCTGGTGGAATCGGAAGAAAAGTACCGGGCATTTGTGGAGAATGTTCCGCTTATCGTCTACCGAATACTGATTGATGGGACCACGGAGTTTATTAACCCCTATTTTTCCGACAAGTTGGGATATGCCCCCGATGAAGTGGTTGGAGACCGTTATTTCTGGCTGCAGAAAATTTGCGGAAAACAGGATCAAAGCGGAGGGGATATTCTGGCGGCCTGCTGGGCGGAGAGGAAAGAACTCAGGATGGAAAGAGTGGTAAAATCCAAGGAAGGAAAGACATATGTTTTCATTGATCAGGCCATACCATCATTGGACACCCAGGGAAACATCCGCTGGATTGACGGCATAATGATGGATATCACTGAACTCAAGGCCTACCAGGAAAGGGCCCTGCAAGCAGAAGAAATCAGGGTGCTTGGAGAGATATCCGCACGGCTCGCCCATGAAATTAGAAACCCGCTCACCACCGCAGGAGGATTTGCAAGGAGGCTTGCCGAGAAACTCCCCGAAGAAGATCCGAATGGAAAGGCGGCTCGCATCATAGTAGATGAAGTGGCGAGACTGGAAGAAATCCTTGAAATGATGCTGCGGTCCATTGAACCGGTAACGATGCAGTTTGGAAAAGTGGATATTGCATCTTTGGTGGAGGCAGTTCTCTCGGCTCACATGAAGGAGATTTCATCCAGGAAGATCAGTCTCATAAAATCAACGGCTGATGATTTTCCATTTATTACCGGTGATGAGAATTTACTGGAAAGGGCCCTGGACAGCCTGGTAGAAAACTGTGTTCTTTCGACACCGGAAGAAAACCAGCTTTTCGTGACGCTGCAGAGAGAACAGGACTGGATACTGATTTCCTTCAGGCATCATGCCGAAGGGCTTTCAGACGAGGACCTGGAACAGTTTTTCCTTCCCCGCCTGCCCTTCAAAGGATCTTCCAGGGTACTTGACCTCCCGCTTTCAAGGATTATAGTCAACAAGCATGGGGGAAGGATAGATGTCTTCCGGGAAGAGGGAGACATGATCATGGTGAAAGTTGTATTGCCGATTCGCTCGCCCGTTTTTCAGGGCTGAGGTGCGACGGCAGAGGGGGAGACTCTTCCGTCAGGGAAATTGAAAGATGTGCCGCGTAAGCAGGGCACTCGTTGTTCATGGAACACCGCTCCCGACAGACCAGTACGTTTACCCGGGGAGCATTTCTCTTGTTCGGACACACGATATAATCGGCCATCATCTGCTCCTTTGTTGCAAGGAATTATATTTAATTATATATGAATTATAAACTTTCATAGCATAAAGAAATGCATATGTCAATCAATTAATGGTAATCAATCTGTAACTGCTCAGATGAACAGCCTGGAGGGCTTCAGTTCCATTACAAGACGGTTTTGAGGAGCCACAGGGAGTACCATATGATAAGATTTATTGGCCTGAACGGTCTTATTATCCTGCACACAATTCTTTTTTGCCTTTGGGCGGCCCTCCTTACCCTGTTTGGATGCCCGAGCAGGTGTATCCATTTCTACGTGGCAAAACCCTGGGCCCGCGTGATCCTCTGGCTTTCCAGGGTAAAGGTTTGCGCAAGAGGCTGTGAGCATGTGGATGATCGGATCCCCCGGATTTACATGACCAATCACCAGAGTTACTTTGATATCCTCGCCCTCCTCGCGTATCTGCCCGTGGATTTCAAGTTCCTCATGAAGCAGGAACTGATGAGGATCCCGCTTTTCGGGTTTGCAATGAAACGTGCCGGCTATATCGGGATTGAAAGAAATGATCCCAGGAAGGCGGTGAAGAGTATGCAGCACGCCGCCGAGAGGATAAGAAACGGGGCATCAGTCCTCATCTTTCCCGAAGGGACCCGGAGTGTGGACGGACGGTTGCAGGAATTTAAACGAGGCGGATTTAAGCTGGCGCTGAAGTCGGGATGCGATATTATTCCCGTGGTTATAAAGGGGAGCCGCCATATTATGCCGAAAGGCAGCTTTACCATTCGTCGGGGCCGGTTCACCCTTTCCGTTGGAGAGCCGATTCGGGTAGGGGACTATACGGGAAAGGATATAAAAGCTCTCATGGCCCGGGTACGGGAAGAAATGCTGAAGGGACTTGAGGACACATCGGAATGTTGAAAGGAGAAATTTCATTGGATACCTGGATAAAAAGGAGTGTTATTACCATTGTTTTGATGTTGCTGGCAGGGGGATATGTCATTCCCTTCCGGAATGGAAATGGTTATATCATGCCGGCAGAACAATTGCTTGGTCTTATGTCCGCCCGTTTTTCCCGGTTCCATACGGTCCTTTTGACTCAATCAACACAATTGATGACCACCGGGGAAGAGGACAGGGAGACAATAAGCTTTGAAGAGAAAGTGTGGATACAGTCTCCTGGATTGTATGGTTCGCTGGTTGTACCTGAAATTGAGGGCAGGGATATGACGCCTGAGGATATCCAGTCGCTCAGGCTTGATGTTGATTCCGGGTACCGAAAACTGTTGGTGGCAAACACTGCCGGGAATTTGTCAACCTACCTGATGGAATGGGGTATTGACCGGGAAACGGTGTCATTGACCCGCATCAACGGCGTGATCGCATTCTGCATTGGAAAAAGTCCGAAGGAGGGGCCCCGTCTCCTCATAGAAAAAGAGAGATTTCTCCCCCTTCTCTTGAGTCACAGGGCCACCCTTGGCCAGGAAACAAGAGAGGTTGAAGTGCGTTTCGAGGACTACAGAAAGACACAAAACGGGTGGTTTCCCTTCAGGATCGAGTATTTCCTGGATGGAGAACCGGTTGAAAAATATATTGTGCTGGAAGCAAATTTCAATGTGTCCCTGCCGTCGGGCCTTATCAAGAATAATCCTCAATAATGTACGAAAAGGGGCATGGCAAGTTTTTCGTGACCTTTTTCATTGCTCAAAGTGAAGCTCCCTCCATGCACGGTTCAGAGAAATGGTGCTCTGCAGTAAGGAAAATCAAGATGTTGAGGGGGGGCGCCGGTAACCAAGCCATGTTGGAGGCAACTTTCTTAGAGATAGGCATATGTTGACCGAGCCGAAAAAACAGACCTGCCTGAGAGTTGCCGTCTCCCTGCCGGTGGAGAATACCTATACCTATGCTGTACCGGATTTATTGGCAGAGCGGGTTGAGGTTGGAATGCGGGTCTTGGTTCCGTTCGGAAAAAGAATGGTAACGGGTTATGTCCTTGAAGTGACTCCTTCCCCCGACATTGAACAACCGTTGAAAGAAGTTGCAGATATCCTGGACCCATTTCCTCTGTTTCACAGGAATATGGTCCCTTTTTTCGAATGGGTGTCCCGCTACTACCTTCATCCCGTGGGTTCAGTGATTCGAAATGCCCTCCCGGGTGGGATCAACCAGGATAGCTTCAAGAGCGCCGTATTAACGCCAAAAGGGGCCGAGGCCCTGGATGAGGGAAAAGTCACCACTTCGGAAAAGGAGTGTCTGCTCTGGGTAAAAGATCACCCGGGCGCGCGACTTCCCCGCAGGCTCCATTCGGTGTACCCGCTCCAGGAAAGAGGATTCCTTGAGCTTATTGACTGTGTGCCGGGAAACCGTTCCGGGCCATTGCTTCGCAGGTTCATTAAGGCAAGAGACAGAACACAACTGGGAGAGATTGTAGAATCCCTGGGTACTGCACGGGCAGGTGCGAGGAATGAAACACCATTTCTCAAAAAGTTCCTCTCAGGGAAGGAGATTCTCCTGTCGGAAATCTGCAGAGAATTCAAGAACGGCAGGTACCTCGTGGGGAAATGGGTGAAAAAGGGAGTCCTTGAAGATTTCGAAGCTCCTGTCTCCCGCAACCCCGCAGGGGAGTGTATCATTCCATGGATTCGTCCCGAGGTCCTGCTCCATCAGCAGGTCTCCGCACTGCATTATGTGGAGAGATGTCTGAAGCGAAAGCGGTTTTCTGCGTGCCTTCTTTACGGGGTTACGGGAAGCGGGAAGACCGAGGTTTATCTCAGGGCTATCGAAGAGGTAATCAGGACCGGCAGACAGGCAATTCTTATGGTCCCTGAAATTTCCCTTGCAAATTACATGTTTGGGGTTTTCAGCTCGAGGCTTGGTGACAGGATATCCATCTACCACAGCGCATTGAGCAGAGGGGAAAGATATGACCAGTGGCTCAGGCTGGTAAAAGGTGAGGTGGATCTGGTAATCGGCCCCCGATCAGCCGTTTGGGCGCCTGTTCCAAACCCGGGACTCATTATCGTGGACGAAGAGCATGACACTGCATACAAACAGGAAAATCCCCCGCGCTACCAGGCAAGAGATGCAGCGGTGGTCAGGGCAAGGATGGAAAAAGCGGTGGTCCTGCTTGGTTCAGGCACACCCTCTGTGCAATCGTATTATCATTCCCTCAGTGGGCAGTATCATCTCATCCGCATGCCCGAGCGGGTGGAAAAGAGGCCTCTGCCTGAAATAGAACTGGTGGACATGAAAACTGAAATAGAAAACGGCGGGAAAGGAAGGATCCTGAGCACGAAGCTTAAGGAGGCCCTGGGCGGCGAACTCCGGAATGGAAATCAGGTCCTCCTGTTCTTGAATCGCAGGGGATATCACCGGCTGTATGTGTGTTTGTCGTGCGGGAAGACCATGCAGTGCCCGAACTGTGACGTGGCCCTGATACATCATCAGGATAACCATCTGCGGTGTCACTATTGCGGTTTTCATGATGCCTTGTCTGCAGAGTGCCCTTCCTGTCATGGCAAAAGGCTGAAACCCTATGGTTTTGGAACCGAGCGGCTGGAGGATGAACTTCGTAAACTGTTTCCAGGCGTTCGCGCAGCGAGAATGGACACCGACAGCACAAGGAGGAAGGGGAGCGCAGCCAAGATACTCCGGGGATTTGGCGCGGGTGAAATCGATATCCTGGTAGGGACCCAGATGATTACCAAGGGATACGACTTCCCGAACGTGACATTGGTGGGCGTTATTGCTGCTGATTTATCTCTGGGTTTTCCGGATTTCAGGGCGGGTGAAAGAACCTTTCATATCCTTTCCCAGGTGGCAGGGAGGGCAGGTCGCGGGGCAAAAAAGGGAAAGGTTATCGTACAGACATTCAATGTTGACCACTACGCTATCAAAACGGCCATAACACATGACTATGATGCTTTTTTTGAAAAAGAAAGAGAGCTTCGGGAGGCACTGGAGTACCCTCCTTTCTCCCATATGACATGCTTGAGGATCAAGGGCAACAGCAAAGAGAAAACAGCCGAATCAGCTCATCTCCTGGGAGAGGCAATGAAAGAAATTGTCGCCGGCTGGCCCAGGCGGGGAAAAGAAATCAGGATACTCGGGCCGGCCGAGGCTCCCTTGTTCCGGGTGAAGGGAAAGTATCGATGGCAGATACTGGTCAAGAGCAGGAAAGCTGCCATGATCAATCACCTGGTGGAGGCAGTGGATCGTTTGTTCAGGGGAAAGTTGCAATCAAAAGGAGTTCAGCTGAGTGTGGATGTGGATTTTTATCAGATGAATTAGCTGAATAAGCCGTGAACGGTTATGTTATTTTGGAGTGGGGGCAATGAGGGCGGCGGAAAGATACCCTACCACCCGGCCTTGATCGCCGGTGACATCACCGGAATGAGCCCGCCCCAGAATGATCGCCTTAGTGGCACCGAGCTTTCTTGCGGCGAGGAGGACGGCGACCACAGGACCGCCCCCGCAAGCTTCGGTTTTGCCTGCAGCCAGATCATTTGCAAGGCCTTTCGCGTCAAGTGCCAGAACACGGGAGGCAAAGCGGTCATCAAGCATCCTGGCCTGCCGGGAAGGATGGTAATGGGAGAGATCGCTGGATGCGAGAAGAAGGATATCTCTCCTGCTCCGGGTGAGGTTGGTGAGTACCCGGGCTAACCGCTCCGCGGTTGCATAGTCCTGCCTTCCCATGACGATGGGGACGATTTTGAAATCACCCAGCACCGTCTGGAGGAAGGGAAGCTGAATTTCCAGTGAATGCTCCCTGGCATGGGCCTGCCTGACCCATCGAAAATCAGGCTGGGCATGAATGATTTTCCTGGCCAGCTCCAGGTCCACGGGAACAGAACCCAGGGGCGTTACGTAGGCCGTTTGCAGATTAACGGAAACGGTGTCAAAGGCCAGGTAGTGGCTGGGACCCACAAGAATAACCGTGGTGATCCGGGAACCTTTGAGTTGTCTATAGGCACGGGCGGCAACTGCACCTGAGTATTTATATCCCGCGTGGGGTACAATGAGAGCGCGGAGAACGCCTCCCAGGGGGATCTTGGGAGAAGTAGAAAGGTGTCCCTGAATGGTGACTGAAAGCTCATGCGGGTCTCCGGGGTACCATGTGCCGGCAATAGCAGAATAATGGATGTCCGCCGTTTCCGCGGCGAGTGACTCACGTGGTTCTTCTTCGATCAGACACAAAAGCAAAGAGAGAACAATAAGTATGGTGGTCTTTGAATGCATTTTTCTGAAATCCCTTGCTTTATTATAGGAAGACCGGTAAAAAATAAAAGGGTTTTTTAGCCCGATTTCTCACGGGCCTTCCCGCTGCCACAGTAAATTGCTCGTGAGAAATTCGGGTTAGATCCATTTGCCCGCTGGAGCTAAAGAATCAGGGAGATACTGTGATGACAAGGAAAACAATGGTTTATGTGGGCTGTGTGTTCATGGCACTCCTGCTGCTTAATGTGGGATGCCAGAGTAAGGTGGATGCCTTGCAGACAGCGCCTGATTTCAGCCTGAAGGATGTGAACGGAAATGATATAACGCTCTCCCAGTTCAAGGGAAGGATCGTTGTCCTCGATTTCTGGGCAACATGGTGCCCTCCATGCCGTATGTCTATCCCCGAGCTTACCAGGCTGCAAAAAGAGTTTCGAAGTCAGGGGTTGGTCGTTATCGGGGTTTCTCTGGACGATCCCGTTCAGGCCTCGAACCTTTTCCTCAAGGCATTCATGGAGAAATTCGACATGAATTATAAAGTGTTGCGCTATGACATGAAGGTCATGAAGGACTATTTCGGAGCGGACAACCCGGCGATACCTACCATGTTTGTCATTGACCGTGATGGAAAAATACGGAACAAGATTGTGGGCTATCGCCACGGCATGCTGAAGAAATCCATTGAAGCACTTCTGCAATGAAAATAGACTTTCATACCCACATTTTTCCTCCCGCCATAAGGCAGGACCGATCAAGGTACTTTTCTGGAGAAGCGGCATTCAAGACGCTCTATGACTCGCCGAAGGCGAAACTTGCCGGCGTGACAGAGATCCTGCAGTACATGGACACGGCAGGGATCGACAGATCGGTTGTCTTCGGGTTTCCCTGGCAGGACGGCGATCTTGTGATGCGGCATAACGATTACGTGCTGGACGCAGTCCACCGGTATCCGGATCGGCTGGTGGGATTGTGCTGTTTTTCCCCTCTTCTTCAGAGCGCTGCAAAGGAGACAGAGCGGTGTCTCCATGCAGGTCTTGCAGGAATTGGAGAGTTGGCCGTTTACGGCGATGGGCTCACAAAGGCAGTCTGTGACCAGATGGAAGAGGTTATGGCAATCACTCTTGACCTCGGGGCAATCGTGCTCCTGCACACGAACGAGCCAGTGGGTCATCACTATCCGGGAAAAGCGCCCATGACGCTCGGACAGATATACGCTTTCGTCAAGCGGTATTCGTCAAATCGGATTGTTCTTGCCCACTGGGGGGGCGGCCTGCCTTTTTACGCGCTCATGAAGCGGGAGGTAAAAGGCGCACTCGAAAATGTCTGGTTTGATACGGCGGCGTCACCCTATCTCTATGACCCCGGCATCTATGCGGTGGTGGGAAATATTCTTGGGTTTGAAAAAATACTCTTTGGCAGCGATTATCCGCTTCTGGGCTTTTCCCGGTATTTTGAGGAGATGGAGAAGGCCGGGATGTCAATGGATGAAGTTGCGCAGGTTTGTGGAGAAAATGCGGCCTTGTTGCTGCACCTGGAAGACTAACCCGCTTTTCTCACCGGCTAAGCTGAGTTTTAAAGAAGGAGGAAAACATGGCTGATTTTATGGAGATTTTGAAAGGAAGAAGAAGTATCAGAAGGTACGAGGAGAAGGAAATTCCGGAAGGGATTTTGACGCAGATCCTGGAGGCTGTGCAATGGTCACCATCCTGGGCCAACACCCAATGCTGGGAAGTTGTGGTGGTGAGAGATGCAGCCACAAAAGAACAATTGAAGGAAACTTTGACGCCGACAAATCCGGGTGGCAAAGCGGTCATCCAGGCCCCCGTGGTACTGGCCCTCTGCGGCAAACTCAAGAGCTCAGGGTACTACAAGGACCAGGTTACCACCAAGTTCGGAGACTGGTTTATGTACGACCTGGGGATTGCAACCCAGTCCATTTGCCTGGCTGCACATGCCCATGGGTTGGGGACCGTGATAATCGGGTTGCTGGACCATGACAAGGCAAAAGGGGTGCTGGGAGTGCCTGACGGATATGAGCTGGTCACGCTTATTCCCCTGGGCTACCCGGCCAAAGGGACACCTGCACCCAAGCGTCGCGCCCTGGGAGAATTCACCCACGAAGGGAAATTCTAATCGAATCTTCGTACAAAAAGATCCCTGTGCCTCTTATGTTCCGCTTGGCACTTTTCGCTCTCTTCCCCGGAAGTTGTATTCCCCCGCGCCGTTGACATTGGGGCGGGGGAATACAGGGAAAACTTGACTTAGAAATTGAAGACCGTGTCCAGTTCCTCATCAGGGACATCAAAGACCACGTCATGGGGCGGCAGTTTTTCCTGGCGGAAGAATTCCGGCAGCCGGTCGTCCGCCGCGGTAAATCCTGCACGGGCATTGAAATCCCGCTCTATCTGCAGGACTTTTTGACCGAGGGCCGTCACATCATCCGCGGAAAGGGAGAGACCATACTTCGCATTAAGCATGTCTACGACAGCGACCAGTGCATCCGGCATGTCCATGACCGGAAAGGCCACAAACAGGCACAGGCCGGCAGTATCAATGAACGCTGTTGCCACCTGCAGGCCCTTGGAGAGTTCTACCTGCCCTTCAGGTTTCAGGGGGTCCAGGCTTCCTCCCACGTTCATGATATTGGTTGCGACCGCGTATCCGGCCGTGTGGTCCGCGCCCATGGGGGTAGTAGCATAAGTGACACCAACT
>QMLQ01000032.1 GCA_003646815.1 Deltaproteobacteria bacterium
AGAATATCCAAATCTCTCAATATACACTGGACTGTTTGGAAGGATTTGCAGAAGAAATGGAGGTGGATGGCGAGAAGCCAGATATCGGGCACAGAAAAGAGGGGAATTTGTTTGTGGTTGATGAACAGGGAGAGGCGGAATCCTTGAGGAGCCTTGAACTGCAGAAGAGTCTTGGCTGTAAAGTAGAGTGGTGGTCTCCGCGGCAAATCGTTGAGCGATATCCCCTCTACGATCCTGGTCCTTATGTTGGAGGAACTTTTGGTACAGAGGATGGCTACCTGGATCCGTATGCCGTGGTTATGGGATATAAAAAAAGGCCGTTTCACTACAGAAACGGGCGGATTGATCCTTGTGGGAAAATCAATGGATGACGATTCCATCGGCTTTGATTTTCGCTGGGATGATAAGAGGTTTTATGAATTGCTGTGGCCTGAGTTGGCGGAATTTGTCCCCGCCTTTGATACCCTTAAGCTGATGCGCGGGTGGGCTGGCTTGTACGCGGTAAGTATGCTTGATGATAACGCATTTATCGGAGAATGGTTTGATTTGAAAAATTATTATCTTGCAAATGGGTTTTCAGGACATGGCCTCCAGCAGGCCCCGGCAGTGGGGAGATATTTGTCCGAGTTGATCCTGGGGCTTCCTCCCAAGCTTGATTTATCCATTTTTAAACCGGACCGTATTATTGATGGAGATGCCATACGGGAAGATGCGTGGGCTATCAAATAGGGCTGAAAGGTCTTTTTACGAGATTTCTTAGAACGAAATCGCGGGATGCTGGAATTTCAAAACCCATTCATTTCAAAATATTGGAAGGAGAACGCATGCAACCAAGACTAAAGATTTTGAGTGATCCGGAGCTCCTAAAAATCGATCAGGCATCTCGGGCGCTTCTCAAAGAGGTGGGTACCTATGTTCCGCATGAAGAATCATTGGAGATTTTTCATCAAGCAGGCGCAAACGTGGATCCGAAAACCAAAGTTGTGAAAATTGGTGACCGCCTGATCAACCAAACCCTTTCAATGTGTTCGTCCTGTGTTCGACTGTACGACAGGAAGAGCGATGAGCCGCTCTTGATCGGAGGGGACAGGGTCTATTTCGGGACTGTTGGGATTGCCACGAATGTGCTGGACTTCAAGACAAATGAATATCGCCAGGTCGTGTGCGAAGATTTGAAAGATATCATCCGATTGTCTGATGTCCTTGAGCCACCTGACTTTATCCTGGTGCCGGGAACACCTACGGACGTTCCATCAGCGATTGTCGATGTGATCGAGACCAAGTTCCTTTTAATGAATACTAGGAAGCATTTCATTGCAGAGGCGCAGAACAGGGAAAATACGAAAAAGAATATCGCCATGGCGGTAGAGATTGCCGGGAGTCTCGAAGCGCTCCAGAAGAAACCTTTTTTTTCAACGCTTGTGTGTTTGACGAGTCCCCTGACGTTGAGGGAGGATGCAACTGAACTGATCATAGAATCGGTACAATTGGGCCTGCCACTTTTTATAGAATCCGGGCCCATGTGCGGCGGCACATCGCCTGCCACTCTTGCCTCTACTCTGGTGATGGCAAATGCCGAACTATTGAGCAGCTTCGTGCTGGCGAAAGCGGTCAACCCCGAGGTTCCACTTATCTATGCGAGTTGGGCCAGAATACTCGATATGAGGGCGGCAACATGCTCTCATGGAGGTCCTGAGTTTCCGTTGTTGCGTATGGCAACAACCCAGTTGGGGAAATACTACGGCCTGCCCAGTGGGGGAGGAGGAATTCTTGCGGATACCAAGTCTATTGATGTTCAACTAGGGATGGAAAAATTGGGCACGGGGCTCCTGCCTGCCTTGGCTGAGACGAACATGGTGGTGGGCATGGGTCTTTTTGCTGATGAAAATGCTATCAGTCTAGAAACTCTTATCATAGACTACGAAATAACCGGTTGGATCAGGAGGGTCATGGCGGGGATTGAAGTGAGTGATGCGACCACTGATCTTGCCCCCTTCATTGAGGTTGGAGCCGGTGGCAGTGATTTCGTGTCACTCAAGCACACCCGGGATAATTTTAGAAAAGAAATGTATATCCCTACGATTATGGATCGAGGATTTTTGGCCCTCGATAAGGATCCGGAGACCAGGACTATGCGGAAGCGCGCAAGAGAGTATTTTGGTAAGGTTATGGGAACATACTCGCCTCCCGAGTTGCCTGATGATATTGAATCAAGACTGGATGCCATCATTAATCGATGAGATATTGCCAGGGAGATACAAAATGAGCAGAGAAGAAGTCATTGGCACCATTATGGAAGCCATTGTCAGGCAGGATGAAGAAGCCCTTGCCCAGAATGTGTCAAAAGGATTGGAACAAGGTGTTGAGCCCTTGGTAATCATTAATGAAGGAATTACCCCCGGCTTGAGAAAGGTGGGTGATCTTTTTGCCAACGAAGAAGTGTTTTTACCGGAACTCGTCCTGGCCGGGCAGATTGTTACGGAGGTCATGCACGTTGTTGAAGCAAAGCTCAGGGGAAACGGCGCTGAGTCTTTAAACAAAGGATTGGTGCTGATGGCCACGGTGAGAGGTGATGTCCACGATATAGGAAAGAATCTTGTTATTTTGCTGTTGAAGGCTTCAGGGTATGAAGTAGAAAACCTCGGGAAGAGCGTTGCCGCTGAAACTATCGCCAAAAAGGTGATTGAGTTGAAACCTCAGATAGTGGGCCTCAGTTCTCTCCTTTCCACAACAATGCCTGCTCAAAGAGAAGTCATTGAAACAATAAACGAATCAGGGGTGCGGGAAAGCGTGAAAATCCTTGTTGGCGGTGCACCTGTGACCCGAGAATGGGCTGAAAAGATCGGTGCGGACGGCTATGCTGAAAATGCATCAGAGGCCGTTATCGAGGCTGACCGCGTTATGGGTTATCGTTGACAATGATGCCGGCCTTTAAGGGAATGGAAAAAATTGGGGCAATCCAAAACGCGGTCCGGATGCCGGCTTATGACTTTGCAACGTTCATAGATTGGATCTACAGCGCAGTAGTCAGAAAGCCATTTGCAGGATACGTATAGCGTAAGAGAATTAAGGGGGAGGGTATCCCAAGAAAACTACACGTGAAAGGTGCCTGATTCGATGACGGGCGGGTCTTCCTCGTCGATGATCCGGGCAATTTCGCCGTGCATGCGGCGCTTCATTTCTGCAACAACTTCTCTTCGTTTGTTCAGACCCGTGGCGAATTGGATTGCTTCGTTCATCAGGTCATCCCGGTGGCATGCCTTGAGGACAATGTGGCGTGCTTCGCATTCCTCGGCTGTGGCGCGCTTGCCCGTGAGCTGGAGTTCCTGAAAAGTTTGCGTTGGTATGGCTTTTTGAATGAGGGCGATCATGCCGGGGAGAAAGGGAATGCCAAGATCCACTTCAGGGAAACAGAAAAATCCTCGATCAGAGCGCATGAACCGAAAATCAAAGGCACAGGTCATGATAGCCCCACCGGCAAAGGCGTGTCCTGATATGGCGGCTATGGTGGGCATGGGGTAGAGGAGGATGCGTTTGAAGAGGCGGTTCATGAGATAGAAAAAACCCTTTGCGGTTTCCGCGTCTCCCTTCTGGATAAAAGGATACAGCCACTCAAGATCAATGCCGTTGCTGAAAATCTTTTCATGTGCCGATGTCACCACAAGGGCGTTGGCATCAGTTTTTTCCACTATTTCATCAAGCACATCCAGGAAGGACTGCAGAAACGGGGGATTGAAACGGTTTTCGCCATCGTTCAGGGTGACGACCGCAACACGATTTTCGATTCTGTATTCAATAAGGGGCATTGGAGAGGGCTCCTTGAAAAAATGAGTCTGGACTCCGGGAGGGTTCTTTCAAAGATACCCTTCGTCGCAATTCGTAAAAGCATACAAAAAATGCCGGCAAAACACAAATGGAATGTATGCCATGAGGCGGGTCGGCCTCGTTCTGCTGAGCACAGGAGGCCGGCCCAGAGATGGGTCTTAAAACCTCACATTGATTCCTGCGACCCAGTTTCGCTCCGGAGATGGGTAGAAGACGAGACCGCTCCAGCCGGCAACAACATACTGCGAATACTTTTCATCGGTAATGTTGTTCACCCCAAAAAACGCCTCAAGGTTTTTCCATTTGTAAGCGATTTTTGAATCAATCGTATAATACGATTCCAGCTTTTCGTGCTGGTTGGCCTGGTCACTGATGGCGTAACTTGAGCCTACATAGTTGTATTGTGCGGTCAGGGTGACTCCAGGGATGAAGTCATGAATGTTGAACCCGAAGTTTCCCCTGTTTTTGGGGACAGCGGGGATATCGTTTCCATCAAACGGTTCTTTTTCAAAGGTCGCCTTTTCATAGGTGTAATTGGCAAAGCAGGTGAAGAACCTGCACGGATCTGCTTTGGCCCCAATTTCAATTCC
Source organism: Deltaproteobacteria bacterium (assembly GCA_003646815.1). GTDB lineage: Bacteria > Desulfobacterota > DSM-4660 > Desulfatiglandales > Desulfatiglandaceae > B46-G9. The sequence goes on from QMLQ01000032.1 coordinate 4,416, forward strand.
CCGGTGAAGGGTTTCCGGGTGATTTTCATTCGTGAAGGTCAGCGGATTGTAAAAAATTTCGTTGTCAAATGCTGCGCGATACAGCGTTGCGGTCAGGTACATTTTCTTGCTGAAATAATGGCGTATTCCCAACTCATAATGTTTCCCTTCCTGGGGTTTGAGATCCGCGTTCAATCCGCTGAATGAACTGAACAGTTCATCGGTGAGGGGGAACCGGAAACTCTTGTTGGCTCTTACGAACAGGGAAGATCTCCCCTGGTATGTGTAGGTAAGTCCTGCGCTATATGCCTCTTTCCGGTCGACCGGCTTGACATCAGCCGTGGTTGTGTCGAATTCATATTCCACGCGCTCGTGCCTGGCGCCCACGGAGAGGATCAGGTTTTCAAAAAGAGAAAGTGCGTTATTGAAGTAGTAGCCTTGGGAATCTTTGTCCACACGTTCACTGGACGTCAGGATGTCCATGTCCGTCCAGTAGAGATCCACTCCTGCAATAAACGTGTTTTCGTGTCCCGCGAGCGAACCTTCCCAGACGTAGTGGGGCGTGAAACCCTTGGTCTTGGTCTCCGTCTCGCTTGTCCACAGCCAACTCACCCAGTTGGTCTCACTGTCCCGTTTCCGGTAAGAAATGTCGGCTACGACACGGCCCAGGCCGGCCAGATCCAGGTCCATGCCGAGGTCTGCATACTTGTCTCTGGTGTAGGCATTATCCAGGGGGGAGTTGGTAGCTTGCCGATCCAACTCAACTTCCGCTTTTGAAAGATATCCCGGAAGGCCATACTGATCCGAGTGGTATGATCCGCTGAGCGTGAAACGAAGTATCTCGCTCGGATCCAGCACGATCTTTGCGCCGGCGTCCTTTGCGCGGAATGCATTATTTTCACGGTACCCGTTGGTGGAATCATATGTGGCAATAAGCGATGCCGCGACCTTTCCCTGTCCCCCGGAGAATGAGACACTCTCCTTGTTTCGGCCATAACTTCCCAGAATGACAGCGACTTTTGCATGCGGCTTTTTCCCGGGCGTTTTCGTGATGATGTTGATGACCCCGCCCACTGCATTGTCGCCGTACAGGACGCTGCCTGTCCCCCTGACAATTTCAATCCGATCAATCTGTTCGAGAGGGATCTGCGTCCAATCAACGCCGCTCAGGTCAATGGCATTCACCCGTCTCCCGTCCATCAGCACCAGCGTATTGGAAGAGGCTGTTTCTCCGAATCCCCGTAAATCTACATCAACGGTTTTCCCGTTTCCGAGGAAATCACGAACGACGATCCCTTCCTGGGTCCGCAAGAGATCAGGCACATTCTTGGCATTGGAGGTTTCAATATCCCGCCTGGTGATGACCGTTATGTTTGCCGGGACTTTTTTTATCTCTTCTGCTGTCCTTGTGCCGGTTACCACCACCTCTTCCATGGTGATCTCATTGCTTTGGAGTTGTTCGTCAGCTCCGCTTGCCGGAAAAGATGCCCCAATCACAACAATAAGTATCCCCAGTAAAAAAACTTTTTTCAATCCAGTACACTCCTTCATCTCCTTGTCTCCTTTCTTCAATGTAATTGGGCCAGATCCGGAGACAAAAAATCCCCGGACCGAGTATCGATCCGGGGATGTCCCTTTTTTACCCTCAAGATCAAAGGCGTTCTCCTGTCCGCGAGGAGTTCCTTCACTGTCCAGGCAGGTCTTCTGACTTCCCTGCTTTCCCGGCTGCCTTCCCATCACGCACTCAACCTCTAGGATGACTTCGGGGAATCCAACAGCATTCTCAAACACTGGAGAAGCCTGTTCTCTGGAAAACTTCCCTGAAGGGTTGAATACCTGACAGTGGCACCTGTTGCCAGAAAAGTTCCCTTTTCTTTCATGAAAGAAGAAAAAGGGCAGGGTCACAGCGGCGGGCCCGTTCCCGACTTTCACGGGGTTCCCTATTAAGCCATAACGGGCACCTGAACTTGGCTTTTATTAAGCAAATGTGGAGGGCAAAGTCAATAGAAAAGTGTTGCGGCAGAAAAAAGGACTGCAAGTTCCACCAGTTCATTCAGGGCACCCAGGCAGTCGCCGGTGATCCCTCCTATCTTTTCCCAGCAATAGAGGGCCCAGAGGAGGGTGACAAGCAGGGCAGAGAACAAAATTACGATGAAAATCAGAGCGGTTGGAGAGAAGATCATAGAAAAGGCACTGACCGTCGCCACGATTGCCGCAGCCAAAAGTTTGTACCCCAGAGAATGATTACCCGCAAATGCTGAAGCAATTCCATTTTTTCTGGCGTTGGGCATGATGACGAGAAGACATCCCTGCATTGTTCTTGAGAGGACTAGGCTGAAAACAATAATAGTGACTCGTGCCTGGGCAAACCAGAAGTTCCACAGGAGAAATTTCAAGAGAAGATCAAAGACGAGTGCGCAGACGCCGAAGGTGCCCATCCTTGAATCCTTGAGGATTTCAAGGATTCGCTGCCTCTCTTTTTTGCCCGGAAAAGCGTCGGCGCAATCACCCAGGCCGTCCAGATGGAGTGCCCCCGTGAAAAAGGATTCCGTCATCAACGCCAGAAGGACGAAAACGGGGATCATGGGGGCGGTCCACAAGCGTGCAATGGAGGCAAAGAGCCAGACCATTCCTCCCAGGACAAGACCCACAAGAGGGAATCCTATGATAGAAAGGGGGAATTCGTCTGCCTCTTTTCCAGGGACCGGGAAAACAGTAAGGGTCCGGAAAGCAGTGACGATGGGAGCAATGAGAAATTCCAACACAAAACACTCCTTGTTTTGCCTAATGAAATGCAAAAGGCTGGATTTTACAAAATGTCAAATTTCAAAATCCCAATGACAAATAAAATCACAATGACCAAATTCGAAAAAACGGCACTAAAGAAACTGTCAAGTGGAAATTGTAGTCTTTGACATACGTTTGACATTTGAGCTTTGACATTTGTCATTTTCTTCGTTTCCAGCGGAGTTGCGTTAAAATGCAGCGGGGCTCCAAATGGAACAATGAAAGGGTTTATCGTCATCCGTTATTCTTTATTCGAAACGCCCGCAGAGCTGAAGGTGGCCATTTGCGAATAGCATACCATTGCCTGCTGAATAATCTGAAGCGCCAGCACCGCACCGGTCCCTTCACCCAGACGCATGTCCAGGGACAGAATGGGCCGTATCCCTTCCTTTTGAAGAAAGTCACGGTGAAATTTTTCCGCGGAAGCATGGGAAAAGAATAGATAGTCCCTGGTATTTTTTTCCAGTCTCATGGCAACCAGGGCTGCAGCAGATGCTATAAAGCCATCTATTGCCACCGGGATCCTGTTGGAGGCGGCGCCCAGAATCATGCCGGTCATACCTGCGATTTCATATCCGCCCACATGCGCAAGAATTTTGAATGGATCTCCTCCCGCCGCGTTTCTATGGAGATCAATTCCTTTCTGCACTGCTTTTATCTTGCGTTCAAGGAATTCACCACTTGATCCTGTCCCGGCACCTACGGTATTCTCGGCATCCAGTCCCAGGATGAGGCCGTAGATGGCCGAGGCGGAAGAGGTGTTCCCGATTCCCATCTCACCGATCCCGATAATGTCCGCACGGGCCTTTTCTGCCAGAATGAACCCCTGTTCCAGGGCTTCAACGGTTTTTTCTTCAGTCATGGCCGGTTCATGCGCGAAATTGTTTGTCCCGTAGCCGACTTTTTTCTTTATAAGGTTGGGCATGTCATGAAGATCAGACTTTACTCCCATGTCCACGACCGAGTAATCAATACCAGCATTCCTACACATGACGCTGATGGCAGCTCCACCTGCTGCCATGTTGGCCACCATCTGGCAGGTCACTTCCGAAGGGAAAGGTGTGATGTTTTCCTCGGTAATGCCATGGTCTCCCGCAAAGGTGAAAAATTTTATCTTTTCCAGCATGGCAACCGCATTTCCCTTGCAGAGACAATACCTGAGGGCGAACTCTTCCAGCCTTCCCAGGCTGCCCCGGGGCTTTGTGAGGTCATCCAGGTGCCCCCTTATCTTCTCTTCCAGTCTATGGTTGGTGGTAGATGTGATCTTTTGCGTAAATCGTTTCATGGAAAACACTCCTCCTTTTCATAATCCTTTTGTCCTGGCCGAGACCCCAATAAAAAAGGGCCCAGGTGAGAACGAATGTTCTTCCCTGGGCCCTTTACCATCAAGCCCGGTTCTCCGGTCACACAGGCACGTCTTCTGACTTCCTTTCTCTTCCGGGGCCTTCCCGTCAGCCACTCAGTCCGTCAGGAAAATTTTCATACAACCCGCTTCTCAAATAGTTAGGAGCGTCGCTGGATTCCCTGCAGTCGTCAAAAAGGTTGAGTGGTTGGCAGTGGTGTTTTTCCCAAAAGAGTCCTCTTGCCGCTGGTGCAAGGGGAGGGGTTACAGCGCCGGGTACGTTACGGATTTGCACCGTATTCCGTTTGCCAGTGCAACAATTTCAATTTTTTGCCCCATCGGCTGCGTTGAAGCCCGGTGGTTTATTGGTTGAATATAAAAAATGGACAGAGATTTGTCAACTCTTTATGCATAGCGGAATACCGCAAATGCAGCAATAGACCGTATGAGCCTCCTGCGCGATTTTGCGGTTCAAAAAGCCCAGCATGTCTCTGTAACGACGTGCCAGGTGGTTGTCCGGAACAATTCCAAATCCAACTTCATTGGTAACAAAAATAAGCCGGAAGTGTAACTCCGGCAAGGTCTCAATAAGTTTCTCTACTTCCTGCTCGACTCCTTCTTCATTGTTGCTCCATTTATGAAAGAGATTTCCCAGCCAAACAGTCAGGCAATCGACAACTGCTACTTCCACATCCCCGGGCAAGGAAACAAGGCAGGACGAAAGGTCAAGGGGCTCCTCTATGGTGGCAAAGCTGTTACCCCGCTCTGCCCGATGTTTCCGGATGCGGTCCTTCATTTCATCGTCCAGGTTCAGGGCCGTTGCAATAAAGATCCGTTTCCCGGAATGCTTCAAGGCTTCTTCCAGGGCAAAGGAACTTTTTCCGCTCCTGGCTCCGCCCGTGACGAGGACTATCCTTCCCATAAAGTTTTCAGCCTCCTGATCGAACCGAATGTGGCCTCTTCTGAAAAGACTTCCAGCGTCACCACGTTATTGAAGGTGGAAAGATATTCAGTCGCCAATCTCTTCAGGGGAGGCAGGTCATTTTTCTCAATGGAAAGATGGTCTTTTCCATGAGATACCCCGTGGAGGTGTATCACCTTGGTGTTCTGCAAGTATTTCTGCAATGTTGTTTCCCAATCATAGTGATAGAGCCACAGGTGTCCCACATCCATGCAGAAAGAAAATCCGAAATAGGAGACAATTTCCTCATTCCACTCTGCGGGATACCCGAGGTTCTCCACCGCAATGGTTGAACTTTTGACTTCGCTGGAGTCAAGTATCGCCTTGCACGTTTCCATGCTGCGTGATCGCCACGTCTCCTGCAGAGAAGGGTTCGCCTTTTCGTTGATTCCCTCCAGGTGAAGAATATAGGCGAATGGATGAAGGGAGAGGGTGAGGCGGATGATTTTGACCGCCTGCTCCTGGAAATATCTTCTCTCCTGTTTATAAGGGCTGGCGGCCTTCTTGTCTATGGGAAAGTGTATTGTGTAGGAGTTTCCGTATTTTTCCTGGATTTCTTGTAACTCGGATATGACCGCGCTACTTGGAAGGTTAGAAAGGGATTCCGTTTCAAAAAGCACGATTTCAATATCATCCACAATGGGGGCCATCATCCGGACATTAGGGATGAGGTCTTCAGGATAAACATAGGAGGTACATCCCAGCCTGAAAGGAAAGCCGTTTTTTCCATGTATTTTGCTGCCCAACGCGTCCTTCTCCTTTCTCCATCAACTTTTTTCTCTTTGCCTCAAGCGAAGCGCTCCTCAAGGGCCGAAGGCCCAGTCCTTTGTGCCTTTCCCCTTTATCCTTCTATAGGACCTATTTCGGGGACACCTTCATTTTTGACTTTGCGCCACGGTCGCTGAGTCCCGAAATATTCATCACACAAACGCGTCCCGTCATTCAACCTGCTCTCAAAGATCTCGCGGTATTTCTCCAGTTCCTCTGCGGCGGCGGAAGCAGGAACCCATATGGGTTGTTCGTAACGAATGATTACACGGGCGAAAGGTTTTGGAATCAGGTACCGGTCCCAGGAATTGAGTGTCCAGCACCGGTCGGCACCCCAGAGAACCGGGATCAAGGGGGCTCCGGTATCCCGCGCCATTATTACGGATCCCATCTTCGCGACCCGGGCAGGACCAACGGGACCATCCGCCAGCATGCCGCCAATTTCGCCTGCCTTAATTTTATCAATAATACCCTTGAGCGCCTGTGATCCGCCTCTTGTGGATGAGCCCCTGACGCTCTTGAACCCGAGCCACTTTGCTATTCTGGCAGCATATTCGCCGTCGCGGCTCTGGCTGATCATCATGGTCACATGGCGTGATCCGAAAAAATGGAAATGGTAAGGCATCCGCTGGTGCCAGGTTGCATAGACGGCCCGACCGTGGGAACGTTCCACAGCTTTCCTTTGTTCATCCTTTCCCTCAATCTTGACCACCCGGCATGAGAGCATTAACAGCTTGATGAAAAGTGCAATCAGAGGGCAGAGAATGGGCAGCAAGAGGTGGTCGTACCAGCGTAGCTGCAATTTTGGGCGAGACTCCGATTCCATCGTGGGATTTGGTATGATCAGGGGGTGAAGTCAATGGCAACTCACCCCCATCTCAATTATCCTTTGATGATTCTTGGAATCATCATGTGGTTTTGCGGGCAGATAGATGTGGGGTTTTGATACACACACCCGGCGAAGGCCTGGATATATTTCCTGAGCTCCGGAAGGAAAACAATCTCATCAACAAATCCCCTGTTGGCGCAGTAAATGGGGCGTGAGTTGTCATAGTACTGCTTGGCGAGCTCATTCATTTTGTCAATGACGGGCTGCAATGGTCTTCCGGCATCCTTCTCTTTCACAAGCCTCCGTGAGAATGAGGCCGCGGCGGCGGTCTCGCCGTGCATTACGTAAATTTCCGTGGTCGGCGTTCCCAGTGTGAAAGCGTTGTGGTTGTTGGCCGTTGGGCCGCCCATGATGTAATGTGCCGCTGCCGTTCCCTTCCTGAGGACAATACAAATCATGGGGACGTCGGTCTGTTCAATGGAATAGATGAGTGATTGTCCGAGACCCAGGAGTTCGGCCTTTTCCGCAATATCTCCTACATCAATACCACTGGTGTCCTGGAACCACACGATGGGAACCCGGTCACGTCCGCACAGGGTGACGAATTCGTTCATTTTAATGAGCCCCTGGCGGTATAGCTTTCCGCCGATCCCCGGATAAGGGGCGTACTCGGGGTATTTCGCACCAAGAAATCCCTGGCGATTCCCGATGAAGCCGACCAGGAATCCGTCGATTTTTGCCAGGCCCGTGTAGACCTCCGGGCCGTATCCGGGTCTGAACTCCATGTGTTCACTGTTATCGAAGATGCGTGCAAGCACTTCGTCAAAGTTGTAGCTCCTTTTCTGGTTGAAGGCTACAAGGCGGTTCATGTCGTCTGCCGGGAATTTGGGTTCTTTTGGTGTATCGACCCGGAAAAACTCAGGATCGTACGCAGGGACCATATCCACGTATTTCTTCAGGGCGTCCAGCACTTCTTTTTCGGTCTCATATACTTCCTTGAAGAATCCTGTTTCATTGTAATGGATGGGAACGCTGCCCGGAGGGACTTGTTTGAAGTGACGCGTCGCCTCGATAAGCTGCTCAGCGCCCTCTTCATCAAAAAAGCCTTTGGGGCTCATGCCACCGACGATGCCGCCGCCACCAACAGCAATATTGGCTTTTTTGTGTGCGATGAGAATGGTTGGGCTTATGCCCTGGTAGCCGCCGCCTGCAGGGTTGGTGCCGTATATTCCCGCAATGATTGGGACTCCCAGTTTTTCCAGTTCTGCATGACGGTAAAACGTGGTCCCATTGCCCCGCCGGTTTGCATAGACTTCCTGTTGCTCGGTCAGTTTGACACCGCTGCAGTTAACCAGCCATACCAGAGGAACATGAAGGCGCTTGGCCATGTCCGTCACCCTGAGCTGGTTATCCGCCTGGCCTGCAATCCAGGCACCGGCCATGACCTTATTGTCAAACCCCACGACCACCGCCCATTTCCCGTTTATTTTGGCCAGGCCGTCAATAACACCGGTAGTCCCTTCTTCATTGAACTGGGGGTTGTAGAGGGTGTGGAGCGGACACCATGTGCCGGGATCAATGAGATACTCAATTCTTTCCCATACGGTCATCTGCCCCCGCTGCTTGATCTTCTCGGCGGGAATTCCTGCATTCTTCACCGCGTCAATGGCGTCGAGGACCTGCTTTTCAACTTCTTTTATTTGCGAAACATTCTCTTCAGAAGCTTCTTTCTGTTTTTCACTGAGGGCCTTTCCAAAGGCCTGCATATTCTGGAAATAAGGTCGCATTTTCTCCTCCGTTTCTCTCATCCAAAAGGTATAGCCCCGTCGGGCCAACCCTTCGCAATATTACCTGTTTGCCTTCCTGATGCCAAGCTGGTCAAGGGCAATGATCCATTTGCAGATATTGCTGGATCCTTCAACCATATAATAAGGAGGTGCATCCCGGTAGAATCTGGCAACCGGGTACTCGGTTGAATAGCCATAGGCTCCCATGATCCGCATGGCCATCTGGGAGGCCTTTTCAGCAATTTGTCCAGCCAGGTATTTGGCATGTGCCACCTCCAGGGTGTTTCCCAGTTGCCCCTGGTCTTTCTGCCACGCGGCCTTGTATACCATCATACGGGCCGCTTCAATCTCTGCGGCAACCTGGGCGATCAGGTCCTGGTTCATCTGAAATTGTCCGATGGATTTTCCGAACTGTTCCCGTTCCTTGCAGTATTCGGTCACGGTATCGAGACATGCCTGTGCCAGCCCGATTCCCCCGGCGGCCGCGGAAAGGCGAGACTGGTTGAGTGATCCAAAGACGATCTTTGCGCCGTCTCCCGGGTTGCCGAGAACATTCTCCTTCGGGACCTTGGTATCTTCCAGGAAGACTTCACCGGTGGGGGTGGAACGGGTGCCCAGTTTATCCAGGGCAGTTGTGGTGACTCCGTTGAAGTTTTTTGGCTCCACCACAAAGGCTGATAATCCTCTTCCCCGGGCTTCCTTGTCAGTGTACGCATAAAAGACGATGGCGTCCGCTATGGGGGCATTGGAAATCCATGTTTTTGAACCGTTCAGGAGCCAGTAGTCGCCCTTGTCTACTGCGGTCGATTTCATTCCCATAACATCAGATCCTGCGTTGGGTTCGGTGATTCCAAAGCCGCCGACATATTCCGCGCTCACCAGTTTGGGGACATATTTCTTTTTGATTTCTTCTGAACCATACCGGTAGATGGTAAAGGCACAACCCAGGGTCTGCATGTTGATTTGTACCCGGATCGAACTAGATGCTTTGGCAATTTCTTCGGTGAGAATCATGGCGGCCAGCCAGCCCATTTCGTTTCCCCCGTATTCTTCGGGGATGACAGTACCGAAGAATCCAAGCTCCCCCATCGGTTTTATGACCTCTTCGTAAGGGAAATAATGATTCTCGTCCCATTCATCGGCAAACGGCGCGATTTTCTCCACGGCAAAATCACGAGCCATCTCACGGAGCATCTGCAATTCATCACTCAAACCAAAATCCATTCCTTTGTCCTCCCTATTTTTTTCTTATTTAAGGGGGAACTATAAATTATAAAATCCCTAATGGCAATAGAAAATATTTACATTGTAGCTATATTTTAACTGTTAAGACGAGATGAAAGGATTATGGGTCGTGATGTGTGGCTTAAGAACGTTATTCATAAATGATGAACGAGAAAACCTGGGCAGTTGTGGATTTTTTCACATTTTACGCATTGACTTTCCCGATGAAAGCCGCTAAAAGAAACCGAAAGCTTTGTAGAGAACTGCAATGTACTTCTGAGGAGGTTAGTGGAATGGAGCCAATCGTTGTAAATAGAAAGGAGAGCAAGCTGCGCGTTGCTCCGGAATGGGCCGATGTGTGCTTCACATGTGGCACATGCGCTGGAGGGTGCCCCGTCACTGGTGTTGACGGCATGGACCCCAGAAAAGCGGTGCGCATGGCAGCACTTGGTTTGGACCAGGAACTGATTGATTCGCGGTTCCCTTGGGTCTGCACCCTGTGCGGGAGGTGTGAATACGCATGCCCGCAGGGAGTTGAAATCCTGAAAATGCTGCGTCGCGCGCGAACTCTTCGAGAGCGTGACAAGGTGCCCGGACCGATTCACAAAGGCGTTGTCATGTGTCTGGAACGTGGGAATAACCTCGGAATACCCAAGGACGATTTCCTTTTTCTCCTGGCGGATCTTGCCAAGGAAATGGATGAGGATGAAGGATTCCCCGGGTTCTACGTACCCGTTGACAAGAAGGGCGCCAATGTACTGGTCACAATCAATTCCAAGGAGCCCTTTGGTGAGCCTGATGACATGAAATGGTGGTGGAAGATTTTTTATGCTGCCAAGGAAGACTGGACCACTACATCAGAACAATGGGAAGGGGTCAACTGGGGCCTCTTTTCCGGTGATGACGAATCCATGAGGGAGATAACCGGACGTATCGTCAAGCATATGGAGGAACTGGATTGCAAGACGCTCCTTTTGCCCGAGTGAGGCCACGCCTACTATGCGACTAGGCTTAGTCTGCAAACATGGTTTCCCGAAACATTTGAGAAGTACAATGTCGTCTCCGTCCACGATCTCCTGAAACAATACCTTGAAACAGGCAGGATAAAGGTTGACAAATCGATCCATAAGGACCTTGCGACCCTCCATGATCCCTGCAATTACGGCAGGAAGAGCCAGAAGGCCTTCGGACAGGCATATTTTGAAGAGCCGCGCTGGATTACCCAGCAATGCTGTGAGAATTTTGTAGAAATGGAGCCCAACCGCATGAATAATTTTTGCTGCGGTGGCGGCGGCGGGGCGTGGGCCATGCCGTACGAGGCTGAAAGGATTTACTACGGCCGCGTCAAAGCCAAACAGATCATGGACACAAAAGCTAAGATGGTCATCGCGCCGTGCCACAACTGCCGCGACCAGATCATGAAATCTCTCACCAAGGAATATGATCTGGGCATTGAAACAAAGTATCTCTGGGAACTGGTAGCCGATTCACTTATCGTGGAACCGTGGAGTGAAGAGGAGATCAAGAAGTCCTACGAGCTTCGTGACGCCCAGTATGAGCGGGATGAGATTGACTTGGATCAGGAATGGTAGAATAGCTTATTAGTGGAAGTGTTGAAAAAAGGCCCCGTTCACTTGTGTGAGCGGGGCCTTTTTTGAATCAGTGGAATGAATAAGGTATTATTTGATAAAAGCAAATAATGTTTGACATAGCTAAACAGCAGAGATAAAATTTTCCCTGACGGGCTCAAAGGGCTCAACGGGCAAACGGGCTAAGGAGAAATCAATGGCGGACAGAGATATCTCTGCAGATGTAAAGGCCCTGAATCTGGGAAAACAGATCAGGAAAATCCGGCTGAAGTTAGGGCTTACTCTCCAGAACCTCTCGGACCTCACCGGGCTCTCTAAACCACTTCTTTCGCAAATCGAAAATGATGTTACTCTTCCCCCCATCGCAACGCTTCTGAAGATCTCAAAGGCACTCGGAAAACACATCGGGGACTTTTTCCAGGAGACCATACCAAACCACAAGCGTATCGCCGTGGTGCGCCAGGAGGAACGAAAGGAGACCATGCGGAGGCTCCATGAGGAAGCCGAGAGGGTGGGTTACCGGTATGAATCTCTGGCTTACCCGATGGGTGATAAACGTATGGAGCCTTTTATGGTGGAAATAGAACCGCGGGAGGAACGGAATACACCCGTGTATCAGCATGCGGGTGAAGAATTTCTTTTTGTTCTGGAAGGTGAAATGGAATTCAGGGGCGATGACCAGGTCATAGCTCTTCGCGCCGGCGACAGCCTCTATTTCGACTCAAAAATACCACACGCTTTGAGGGGGCTGCGTGGGAAGAAGGCAAGAGTACTGGCGGTGATTTATACACCGGAGTAAAAGGAGGAAAAAGGGATAAGGTATGGAAGAGATACGATTTCATGGAAGAGGGGGGCAAGGTGCCGTTATCGGTTCTGAGGTGCTGGCCCACGCTTTTTTTATCGAGGGAGCCTATGTGCAGGCGTTTCCGGCCTTCGGTGTGGAAAGGCGTGGTGCACCGGTGCTCGCGTTCTGCCGTGTTGACAGGATGCCCATACACTTGAGAAGCCAGATCTATGAGCCGGACCACGTGATCGTCCTGGACTCGTCCCTCCTGGAAAGCGTCGATGTCACCAAGGGATTGAAGGCCGGGGGAACAGTGCTCATCAATGGGAAAAAGGAGCTTGAACACTATTTTGCTGCCGTTGGAGAGGAATATCGGGTGAGCGCCGTTGACGCCGGTAGCATTGCGGTTGAGCATCACCTCGGGTCATCGGCCAATCCCATTGTCAATACTGCTATACTGGGGGCATTTTCCAGGGTAACGGGCCTGGTGGGTATCGACGCGGTTGCCCAGGCCATGGAGGAGTATGTCCCGGTGAAGAAAGAAGAAAACATGCTGGCGGCCAGGGACGCCTATGAGAAAGTGCTCACGAAGCCATGAGCGGGGAACTGGAGGTTACGGGATATGAATAGAGATGAACGGAAAAGGAAGGCCGGCCTTTACGATTTTAAGACCTGGCGTGATTTCCCGCCCATGAATGTGTCAATGGGCAACATGCTCCATAACAGGACGGGGAGCTGGCGTTTCATAAAACCTGTATATGAAGACAAGGTTCCTGCGTGCCAGCAGAGCTGCCCCGCAGGTAATGATATCGAAGCATGGATTAAGCTCGTTCAGAGAGGCGAATATGAGCAGGCCTACTGGTATTTGAAACGTGAAGAGCCGTTTCCCGCAATTCTCGGCCGGGTATGTTTTCGGTTTTGCGAAGGGAACTGCAATCGCGGTCCACTGGACGACGAGATAAGTATCCGGGAGCTTGAGCGCTTCGTGGGGGATCAGATTCCCCTATCAACTCCCCGTCCTGATCTCTCTCACCTGAACGGGAAAAGCCTGTGCGTTGTGGGATCAGGGCCGGCGGGAATGTCCGCCGCCTATTTTGCCAGGATCCTGGGCTTTCAAGTGACAATTTTTGAGGCTCTTCCGGTGTTGGGAGGAATGCTGCGGGTCGGGATTCCTGCCTATCGCCTGCCCAGGAGCGTCGTAGACGACGAATTTGCCGGGCTCGGGAACATGGGTATTGAACTGCAACCCAATACGGCCGTGGGGAAAGACATTTCCCTGGATGAATGCTTGCGTCGGTTTGATTATGTTTTTCTGGCGCCGGGGGCGCAGGGGAGCAGAAAGCTGGGCGTGCCCGGAGAAAATTCTCCCCATGTAATGAGCGGCCTTGATCTGTTGAAAAAGATCGCACTGGGTGAGAAGGTGGATGTGGGTCGAAGCGTCATTGTAGTGGGCGGGGGAAACACGGCCATTGACGCGGCCAGGTCGGCGGTTCGTTTGGGCTCGGACGTGACTATTCTTTATCGGCGGACCGAGGCTGAGATGCCTGCCCATCCTGAGGAGATCGCCGAGGCGCGGGAAGAGGGGATCGGTTTTCGATTTCTTGCGGCGCCGGAGCGCGTTGAATTGAAAGGGAATGCCGCCATTGCGAACCTCGTGTGTTGCGAGATGGAGTTGGGGAAGCCTGATGAGAGCGGACGCAGAAGGCCCGTAAAAAAACAAGGTGCCAGATTTACCCTTGAAACGGATACTATTATCGCGGCCATAGGGGAAGAAGCAGCATTTGACCCGATGGCGGGAGTCTTGAAGAAAAACGCAGGGATCCTGGATGTTGATGAGGGCCTTCACGTCAGATCCCTGGAAGCGGGCAAGGGGCGAATTTTCGCCGGCGGGGATATCGTGGATGCGCCACACACGGTGGTGCATGCGATTGCCGCCGGGAAAAGGGCTGCTGTGTCCATTGACTGTCACCGGAAGGGAATCCAGTTTTCAGATGTTCTGCAGAGGATCACCCTGGGTGGCGGTCCCGCGATCAGCTTTTCTGCCTACATGGGGTGGGAGCCGGTCAATCCGGTCAGGAGAAATCTCAATTCGGTGGTCCAGCCTGAGCACATCGTCTATGACTATTTTGAGAAGGCTCCGCGAATCCAAAAAACGGAAATACCAGCGGGGGAACGGAAGAAAAACTTTGACTCGTACGAAGAGACCTTTACCCTGGAACAGGCCCGGAAAGAAGCTGCCAGGTGTATTCACTGCGGCAGGTGTACGGAATGCGACAACTGCCTGGTTCTGTGCCCTGATGTCTCGGTCTTGGTAAAAGGCGAGGGCGAATTCGGGTATGTTTTTGACTATAACTACTGTAAAGGCTGCGGCATCTGTTTCACGGAATGCCCACGGCATGCCATCACCATGGTGGATGAAGAAACCCCTGTGTAGAGCTCATAGGACAGAGGTGTAAGGTTATTGGTTCGTCAAAGCCTAATGCCGATAAACCGGAAATGAGAGCTGACTTGTCGTCAATTTGGTCATTTGATATTTGACATTGATTTGACATTTGGATTCTGGAATTTGTCATTTATTGCAGCACAACAGAAATTTTGTGCTCGCTTTGAATGCAAATTTACCTATAAGGGAATCAGGGCTACGCATTATCAGCCATGAACTATAAGCAAAAAGAGGAGGCCATTCCATTGAAACAGGTAATAAAGGGAAATTTTGCTGTCTCTCACGGTGTACGATTGAGCCGGGTCAAGGTAATCTCGGCCTATCCCATCACGCCGCAGACAACAATCGTGGAAGAGCTCTCTGAAATGTGTGCGACAGGAGAACTGGATGCGAATTTTATCAAGGTGGAGAGCGAACATTCCGCACTGGCTGCCGTGGTAGGTTCCGAAACAGCGGGCGTGCGATCTTTTACCGCCACCAGCAGTCAGGGATTGCTGCTCATGCACGAGGTACTCCACTGGGCTGCCGGGGCAAGGCTGCCTATTGTGCTCACCAATGTGAATCGTGCGGTAGGACCGGGATGGAATATCTGGGCCGACCAGTCTGATTCTGTGTCCCAGCGGGACACAGGGTGGATCCAGATTTACTGTGAATCCAACCAGGAAGTGTTGGACAGTGTTATAATGGGCTATAAACTCGCAGAAGAAATTTCTCTGCCGGTCATGGTCACGTATGATGCCTTTTTCCTGAGCCATACCTCGGAAGTAGTTGATATCCCCCAAATTGAAGAAGTCGATGCGTACCTGCCGCCCTATGAACCGAAATTTCGGCTGGATGTGAGTGATCCAAGAATGTTTGGCGGCATGATCGGCCCTGAGTTTTTTTACGAGGAACGGTATGTGATGCACCGGGAGAGCATGGAAATCCTGAGCGTCTATCCCAGAATATGCCGGGAATTTGAGCAGGCCTTCGGCAGGCAATACGATGTGTGTGAGACATACCGGACAGATGATGCAGAATTGGTTGTGGTGACCGCGGGAACAATTACTTCGGTGAGCCGGATCGCGGTGGATGAGGCGAGGGAAGGGGGAAAAAAGGTGGGGTTGATGAAACTCAGACTGTTCCGGCCCGTCCCTTTTGGACGTTGGCGGGAAGCTTTGGGAACTGCTTCAAAGATAGCGGTTATTGATCGAAATATGAGTGCGGGCCTTGGCGGGGTATTTGCCAGCGAGGTGAAAAGTGCCCTTTTTGCCCTGGATAGACGGCCAGCAGTGTACTAGATTATCGCAGGCCTGGGTGGCAGAGACGTGACGCCCCGGGACGTGACCGGGATCATTGACCATGTTTTAACCACGAATGACCCGGTGGATAGGCCAATTTTCTGGGGCCTGAAGGAGTAATAGCACATGAGAACTGACATGCAGAAGACATTTAATATTCCGCGGGAAAAGATGGTGGGAGAAGAACTGGTTCAGCCAGGGATGCTTTCCTGCCAGGGCTGCGGTGCGTCTCTTTCCATGAAATTGGCGTTGAAAGGACTGGGGGAGAAGACCATTATTGTTATTCCAGCTTGCTGCTGGAGCATCATTATTGGTGCGTATCCGTATTCCAGCCTCCAGGTGCCGGTCATACACGTGCCCTTTGAGACGGCTGCCGTGGCGGCATCCGGGGTGAAGGCGGCAATGAACATGCGGGGTGAGACAGACGTGACAGTCATGGCCTGGGCCGGAGACGGGGGAACGTATGATATCGGTCTGCAGGCCCTTTCCGGGGCGGCGGAGCGGAACGACGATATTCTCTATGTCTGTTACGATAACGAGGCGTACATGAACACGGGAATTCAGCGCTCCAGCGCAACTCCTCCGGGCGCGTGGACCACTACCACACCAGCCGGGGCGGTCAAGGAAGAGCCCAAGAAAGACATGGAAAAAATCATGCTCGCCCACGGGGTCCCTTACGTGGCATCGGCTTCAGTGGCGTATCCTGACGATCTTGTGCGGAAATTTGAAAAAGCGAAAACCATTCGAGGGACGAGATTCATTCATTTGCTCTCCCCATGTCCTCCGGGCTGGAGGATCGATTCGGCAAAATCCATCAGCATCACCCGCATGGCAACCCAATCGTGTATTTTTCCGATTTTTGAAATAGAGGAAGGGAACTACACGCTAAATGTGGTTCCCGACAAGACGTTGCAGGTCCAGGATTACTTGCGTGTCCAGGGCAGGTTCAAGGAGATGGAAGAAAGCATGGTAAAAAGAGTCCAGCAACAGGTTGACCATCGCTGGCAGGAACTCCTGGCGCTGGCGAAACGACGGGAAAACCAGATCTGATAACAGTTACTCCTTGACGGCCAAATCAGTTTTTGCCTATATTCAACCCTCAAAAAATTTCATGGTGTAGCCAAAAGGTAATTTTGGTGAATATTCTGAAGAAAATATGCGGCGTGATTGATCGGGTCAACGAATGGGTAGGACATCTGGTGGCCTGGGTTACACTTGGCCTGGTGGTGGTGGTATTTGTTGATGTGGTGATGCGTTACCTTTTTAA
>QMLQ01000033.1 GCA_003646815.1 Deltaproteobacteria bacterium
ACAATAAATGGGGAATTTGTGAAACGTATAATCGCGACCGGGAAGTCACTTTTGTTGAGCTGATATTATGAAGGTGATTCTGAGAGGATGGAAAAAACGAGTTTCAATAAAGGATCGCACGATCACCAGGAGCGTTCTCCCGGGACGTGCGACCCGTCACATGAGGTTAACCCGCATTTCTCGCGGGCAATCTACTGTGGCGGCGGATAGCCTCATGGTTACTGCGTTGCACTTGAAAAATGATTTCGATGTACTAATAGTACGCCTTCACCCATTTTTCTTCGCGCGCCTTGTACCCATGGGACTCTCCACCACCTCGCTACGAAGGTCCGTGAGAAAAGCGGGTCAATTCCAGCAGGGAGCTCCTGCATATCCACCCCTGTGGTTCCCGTACCCCATCATTCCATGACCGCGGCAATTGCCCATCATGCCCGGGCCATGTCCGTACCCCTTCATTCCGTGGCCACCACGGCCGTATCCTTTGACCACTCCGGTGTTGGGAGCGATTTTTTTCGCTTCCAGTTCAAAGTCCAGCCGTTTCTGGGACATCTTTGCCCGCAAATCGTTGATCTCGTTCTGCAGTGACGTCATGCGTGCCCTATCAGGATTGGGTACGTTCAATTCCGTATTCAACTCCCTCGATTTGTTCCACAGTTCATTCCGAAGGGGTGTAGTATCGTTGTAGAAATTCTGCCTCAATTGATCCAGCTTTGTTGCCTGCTCCTGGCTCAGATTGCCGTTTCCATAACCTCCTCCATTATTCCAGCAATATCCTGGGCCATGACCCCGGCCCATACCCCTGTGCATGCCGCCCCATCCCGGGCCCCATGCGAGGACTGGATACGCAATTGCCGCTACCAAAAAAAGTGCTCCTATAGTCGTCATTGTCTTTTTCATCATCTGTCCTCCTTCATTGTCAGGTTTTTTTGTCTATTTGCCCACACTACAGAGCAAGGGGCGTGCCACAACTTTTCTGGTTAAAGTAACCTATTGTTTTTCCAAACTATTATGGTTATCCATTCTGGAAAGAGAACTTTCTTCATTGATAAAACGGAAAAAATACCGGATACTTTGTATCCAGAAATCGTATCCAAGTGGCGAATAACTACCCGTTCCCATACCAATTACCGGGTCCCATAAAAAAACGGACCCAGAGGAATTTGTCTATGCACCACTTGTTTCTCTGTAAATTGAGTAAATTACTCCCTGTTCATTCATCCTGATCGCCCACTGGTACCCATTTTGCTTAAGAAAGTCTCTATGACAATAAATAAAAAAACAGGGAAAAAGGAATGGTTTCGCATTCCCCCGTGGATCCTGGTAGGTTCGGTTGTTATCCTTGGGACCATCCTGGTTTTCTGGACCCATGAAAACCTGAACAGGGAAAAGAAGTTTGTCACGGAACTGATGGTTGAGAAGGGGGCCGCCCTGATCCGGTCCTTTGAGGCGGGGACCAGGACCGGGATGATGGGCATGATGGGCATGCACCGCGGAGAGTTTCGTCTCCAAAGGCTGCTCATGGAAACCGCACGGCAGCCGGACATTGTCTACCTGGTTGTAACCAACTCCAACGGAACCATCCTCGCGGGAAACGACCCCAGGAAAATCGGGTCAATCCATGGGAACCACTTAGATCTCCAACGAATATCCCATGAAACGAAAGTCCAGTGGCGGGAAGTACACGATCCGGATGGCGGCCACATTTTTGAAGTATTCCGGGGTTTCCTGCCGAATCGGGGAAAGTTTCAAGGATATGATTGGTCCTCTATGTGCAATCCTTCAGGGCAAACACGTTTCCAGGGAAACCGTTCCTGGCGTCGGTCTGCTGATATTATTTTTGTGGGACTGGACATGAAATCCGTTGAGGCTGCCAGAAAAACCGATACCCTTCACTCTATTATTATGGCGGTGATCCTGTTCCTGATAGGCTTCGTCGGCATTTTCTTCCTCTTTCTGACACAGGCCTACCGCACCGCAAAAAAAACGCTTACAAGGGTAAAGGCCTTTTCCGACAGCGTAGTGGAAAATATGCCCATTGGCCTTCTCTTTATAGATGGAAACGGCAGAATCGTTTCTTTCAATCAGACTGCAGAGAACATCATGGAAGTTTCGTCCGCCGAGGTACTCGGTCGAAATGATGATGAAGTTCTTCCCCATGAGCTGGAGGCTCTCGTAGTACAATGCAAGTCTGACAAACGAATCATCGAGAAAGAAATCGACTGCCCACTCGAAAATGGAAGGGTGGTTCCCATGGATATTATTGTCTCACCACTTGAGGGAGATGATGATACATTCCTGGGGTATATCGTCCTTTTCAGAGACCTGAGTGAGATCCATGCTCTCAAGAGCGAGGTGGAAAGAAGCAGGCGTCTTGCTTCTCTGGGTAAACTGGCGGCGGGCATCGCCCACGAAATCCGCAATCCCCTCAGTTCCATAAAGGGCTTTGCCACCTATTTCAAGGAGCGATACCGGGATGTTCCCACTGACCAGGAGACCGCCGATATCATGATCCAGGAAGTGGAACGGTTGAATCGTGTCATCGGTCAACTCCTGGAATTTGCCCGGCCTGTGAGCATCGAAAAAAAGCCGACCGACATCATGGCACTCATCCAACAGTCCTTGAAGCTGGTAGAGGGAGACGCGCTCCAAAGAAAAATCCGTGTTGAACTGGAAGGTCCTCCCCAGGGCATCAGGGTAACGCTTGATCCCGATCGGATAAAACAGGTACTCCTCAATCTTTACTTGAACGCCCTTGAAGCCATGGGTGAAGGAGGAATACTGGCTGTCTCTGTTGGGCAAAAACAAGCAAACATGATCGAGATCGAGGTCAGGGATACGGGAGAAGGCATTTCAAAAGAGGATCTGGCACACGTGTTTGACCCCTATTTTACCCGGAAGCCCTCCGGTACCGGTCTCGGCCTCGCCATTGTGCATAAGATAATGGAATCACACGGAGGAGAAGTCCATGTGGAAAGCGCACCGGGGAAAGGGACAACGGTCAAACTTTCATTTCCAGTAGAAGGAGAGCAGGGATGAGCAGGAACAATACAATTTTAGTGGTGGATGATGACAAAGGCCACCGGACCATGCTGAAAACCCTTCTTTCCGGGTGGGGGTATAGTGTGGCTGAAGCGGATGATGGCTCCATTGCCATTGAAATGGCGCGTGAAAACCCTTTTGACCTTGTGCTCATGGATATCCGAATGGTCAAGGTATCGGGCCTTGAAGCTCTTGCTAAGATCAAGGCCATCAATCCCTCCATTCCCATTATCATCATGACCGCCTATTCATCTGTTGAGACGGCCGTTGAGGCCCTGAAAAAGGGCGCCTATGATTATCTGACCAAGCCCCTTGACTTTGACGAACTTCATCTGACCATGGAGCGAGCCATGGATCATACGCACCTGAAGGAGGAAAATAGGCTCCTCAAGGCCAGCCTCGGCGAAAAGTTCGACCGCCGGAATATCATCGGAAACAGCCCTCAGATGGTGCGTCTCTTTGAAACCATCGCCCAGGTGGCCCCCTCTGAGGCAACAGTGCTGATCACCGGGGAATCAGGGACCGGCAAGGAATTGATTGCCGGAGCCATCCATTACAACAGCGAGCGGAAGGATGGCCCCTTTATCAAAGTGAATTGCGCAGCCCTGACCGAGACGCTCCTCGAATCAGAACTCTTTGGCCACGAAAAAGGAGCCTTTACCGGGGCCCATCGTCGAAAAGAGGGCCAATTCAGTCTGGCAGACGGCGGCAGTCTGTTCCTGGATGAAGTAAGTGAGATGCCCCTTTCCATGCAGGTCAAGCTGCTGCGTGTCATCCAGGAAAGGGAATTTACGCGGGTGGGAGGCGAAGAGGTCATCCAGGTGGACGTCCGCATTATCGCGGCCACCAACAAGGATCTTGCACAAGAAATCTCCTCAGGCCGGTTCCGAGAGGACCTGTTTTACCGCCTGAACGTAGTAACCCTCCAAATGCCTCCCTTGCGGGAGAGAAAGGATGATATCCCGCTTCTCTTAGAACACTTTCTCGAATCATTTGCACAAAAAAATCGAAAGACAATCAAGGGAGTCACCCCCCAGGCCATGGCCCGCCTCGTGAGTTATGACTGGCCAGGGAATGTCCGTGAATTGATGAATGCGGTAGAGAGGATGGTGGTACTCGCACGGGGCGATTACGTGGGGGAGCCGGACCTCCCTCCCATCATCCTGGAACAGGCTGAGGGACCCGCATCAGGGCAAGGAACCAAAGACCTTCCGGCAGACCTGCCCCTCGAGGAAGTGGAAAAAGCGAGCATATTGAAAACCCTGGAATCTGCGGGAGGGAACAAAAGCGAGGCGGCAAGACGCCTGGGCATCACCCGCAGGACGCTGCACAAAAAACTGAAGAAATATGGTGTTATGCCCTGAATATCTCACGGGCCGTTACCAGCCGCATGATCTGGTTGGTGCCGGTGTAGATCTGAATGAGCTTCGCGTCCCGCATCATCCTTTCCACCGGAAAATCCTTCATATACCCGTATCCACCCATCACCTGGACCGCGTCGGTGGTCACTTTCATGGCCGTATCGGAGGCGACAAACTTGGCCATGGCACAGGCCTGGAGAACCTGTCGGTGCTTTTTTTCGTCAAGATACCTTGCCGCCTGGTAGGTCAGGAGGCGGGCTGCTTCCGTGCTTGCGACCATGTCGGCCAGCATGAACTGGATGGCCTGGAGATCCGCGATGGGCTTTCCGAATTGTACCCGTTGTTTCGCGTAGGAAACGGCCTCGTCAATGGCACCCTGCGCCAAGCCGACCGCCTGGGAGGCGGTAAAAGCACGGCTGGTATTCAGGGCCGCCATCATATTCGCTGCCCCCGCTCCTTCCTCACCGATCCTGTTCTCCTCCGGGACGATCATGTCGTCAAAAAAAAGCTCTGAATTAATCGATCCCCGCATGCCCATCTTGTTTTCATTCTTGCCGTAGGATAAACCCGCTGAACCCTTTTCCACCGCAAACGCAGTCATTCCCTTGAATTTCCTGTCTGGATCAGTATAAGTGTAGAGACTTATGACATCCGCAACACTCCCGTTGGTGATAAAACACTTCTCCCCGTTGATAACATAATGATCACCATCTTTGCGTGCGCGTGTTTTCATAGAAAGGATATCGGATCCCGCCCCAGGCTCGGTGGCCGCAAAGGCCGCAAGTTTCCCTTGAGAAAAACCAGGGAGATACTTGTCTTTCAATGCCTGGTTGGTTCCCATGAGAATCGGCAGCATACCGTCCGCCTGGGCGATCAGGATCAGGGCTGAAGAAGCGCAGACCTTGGCGATTTCTTCTATGATCATGCAAAAAAGCACGTAATCAGCCCCGATTCCTCCGTATTTTTCCGGGAGAAGCGGGGTGAGGACACCGTTTTCGGAGTAAAGTTTTACGGTGTCCCAGGGAAATTTCTGCTCTTCATCAATCTCAGCGGCCCGCAGTTTGATCTTCTCCCGGGCCATCTCCCGCACGGTATCCAGGATCATCTTTTGTTCATCAGTTAGCGCTATCATCTCCTTCTCCTAATGGGGCCGAACCGGACCAGAGGAGCATCCTCATGTCGAACCCACGCATGGACTTGTCAAGGGATCGACACTTTTTCTCCAATCCATGCGCCGAACCCATGAGGCAAAGGTCCTCGAAACCGGCTTCACCGAAAAAATGAGCAACAAAAGCGCGTCGGTCCACTGCATCCATAAGGGTATGATTTCTCTCACCTGACCGACCATCGCTGTCGCTGAAAATCCTGAAAGCATATAGAATTTATCTAGAAGAAGACCGGCGAGCAAGGTGAAAACGGTTATAGTTCCCAAATATATTGCCGTCGCGCGCCGACCAAGGGTTCCCAGCAGGACACTCAGGGAAGTGACATTGGTTGCGGGACCGGCCAGGAGAAACACCAGGGCCGCACCAGGGCTCACCCCTTTGAGGATGAGGGCCGCCGCCACGGGAGTCGATGCGGTGGCACAGATGCAGAGAGGAATGCCCACACCAAGCATCAGCAGGAGCGAAAAAAATCCCCCGCCAAGATAACGTGTCATAATGCTTTCCGGAACCAGGGTGCTGATCAATCCCGCAAGCAAAAGGCCAAGGAAAAACCACGAAGCCATGTCCGCCCAGACTTCTGATCTCGCGTATCGCATGCCTGCTCTCAACTTGCTCAACAAGCTATGGTATGGAAAACAAGATGTCCATTCCGGATTAACTCCCAATCTGCATGTCATTCCCGTCTATGATTAAGTCCGATCCGGCTGCGTGTCAACAAAAACTACTCCGAACGATTTTCGGCCGAAACAGCGTGCTGGAATTTCCATTTCCGGAGCGAGATATCTCGTCGGTGCAAAGTCGGGAGGGCTTTGTACACAGCAATAGTGAATTGTGTTGTTGAGAAATGCTTGATAGAGGAAAGATATGTGGCCTTTGTCGGCCTATTGCACCAGCAGGACGGATTTCTCCTTGGACAGTTCCAGCACCTTTTGCGATATACTCCCCAGGAAAAATTCCTTGAAGCCCGAAATCCCTCTTCGTCCAAGAATAAGCATGTCCGCGTTTGAACGTTGGGCTTCGGCTACGATATCCCTGGCAATGCCCTTTTTCTGGATACTTGTCTTTACCTGGATATTCTCTTCCGAAAAGCCCGCCTGCAACAGGGTCTCTTTTGCCCTTTGCAACGCTGATTTCAGAGCCATTTCTTTTTCATCCTCGATCTGACAGAAGGCCTTCTGCTGGGAGCTGAAGTGGGGGACAAGGGTGTCCGCCTCCAGCTCGCATACGGCGGCCGTTTTTGGGACCACGCTGAAGAGGATTAATTCATGTTCGCGGCTGAACGTGTCCGCCACAAATTCCACCGCCCTGGTGGCGTTTTCAGAATAATCAAGTGCAACGAGAAATCTTTTTCCCATTTTCCTCCTCCTCGGTCACCGACTGGATGTTGAGAAATTTGTTTTACTATATCGATTTTCCGCCCCCGGGTCAAGGAATAGACGGGAGGGCATATTTCTCCCGAAGCCTTTTTGAAAGTTCCCCAATCATCAGAAAGGCCTTGTCCACGGTCTTTTCCTTGTCCGGGTTCACCAGGCAGCAGGTGGCAGGGGAAAGCAGGCTCCTTTCAAGGAGAAAACCGCGATCAATATCTTTTCCTTCCAATACGGTCCATATCTCTTCAAGCCGTTTCTCCAGGGAGGCAATATTTTCCTCTTCGAACGGTTCAAAGTTTGTGGGAACCATGCCCCACACGATTATGCCACCGCGATCAAGAAAGCGCTTGATCGCGGTGGCATAGTTTGAAAAAATCTCGCCATTGCTGTAGACGTCCAATGAGAGGATATCCAGGTCAAGGCTCAAAAGAAAATCCCAATCCGGGTTTCCGCAGAGATGCACTCCCCTTGGCCGGTCGATCATGGAAAAAAAAGACTCCATGTCCGCATGCGCGGCAATGTCGTTATACCCTGACATGGCGCTGAAAAGATACTGAAGGCCGGGTTCGTCCACAAACATGAATGCGTTGGCATTTCGTTTTTTCAGTCTTTGAAGCTGGACATTGATCCGTTTCGCCATGAATTCAAACAAGAACGACCGAATCGTATCATCAAACAGGATCGGCCGGTCATCCTGATCCACCACGTTAAAACCAAAAGATATGGGCCCCTCCAACTGGCCCCGGATTGCAGGGCGGTCAGAAAGATCCAACTCCAGGAACCGGTGGTAGACCACCGAATAGGTCTCGCTGATATCAAAATACTCCGGTTCCTCGAAATGGGCCATGGCCTCCTCAAGTTCCCCCATAAACTTGTCCATGGAAAACCGGAGTGTCTGCTTCTCCATGTCAAGGACGATACCGGGAAAGTGCTCGGATGCCTGGACATACATGTCCTCGTAGTAGCTGTATCGGGGAAGCTGGGGCCAGAACGGGATATCCGTGGACAGGGCAACTTCAAGCGCGTGGTCCACGTCGGTGTGCGGCATAACGGCCATGGCGGTGGTAAGCAGGTTTCCAGGGATAGGCATGGTACTGTTGTCTCCAGTCTGGTTGAATGAGCGCCGCAGGTTATGTAAAGAATCCGGGTTCCGAGATCGAGGGCTTTACCTTGCCTCCAGAGCGGGTTTAGTCACTCGCGTATCTCCAGAGTAGATAAATTCTTATATGGGCGGGGCGATGGTCGCCAGCACACGCATGTCTGTCCTGGCCCTTATGCCGTGGGGCTCGCTGATATCAGAGATCAAGACGTCCCCGGCTTTTGCAGGTAGAGTTCCATTCTCTCCCAGGAATTCACCGACCCCTTCCAGGATCAAGATGCTGACCTGGCCTTCTATGTCGTGGGAATGAATGGGAAGTTCCTGCCCCCCTTTGAAATTAAAGTTGAGGATCTTAAAGTACGGGGAATCGTGGACCAGGAAACGGCTCATATGGAGGTCGTTGAAGTCGTTTTCATCATAGAGATTTATTTTTTTCATCGTTCTCCTTACGCTGATAGGGCCTTTTTCTGCAGAACTTCCCCCCTTGTGCTGATGACCACCTGTTCCACCGGTATCTCTTTCCCGGCGGCTTCCATGGCACGCTTGACAATCACGGGCATACCGGAACAACAGGGGACCTCCATCACAAGGGAGGTAATGGACCTGATCCCGGCAGTCTTAAATATTTCCGTGAATTTGTCAATATAGCCCGGCACGTCATCGAACTTCGGACATCCCATCATGATCACCTTGTCCCCCAGGAAATCTGCATGGAGATTCGGGTAGGCCACGGAAACACAGTCCGCCACGATTAACAGATCCGCTCCTTTCAGAAAGGGAGCGGTGGGTGGAACCAGGTTGATCTGCACCGGCCAGTGGGTAAGCCGAGAGGTCACTCGTCCTAGTGCACCCTCCCCTTCGATGGGAGCCTTCTCGTATTCCGCCGGGGCAAAGACGTGAATCTGGCTTGATGGACAGGCGGAAGCCATGGCAAACTCAGTCGGTTTCTGATCTTTTTCCTGGGCTTTCAGATATTCCTCCACCGCCTCCTCGTCAAAGTCATCGGCCTCACGCTCAATTACTTTAAGAGCTCCGTTCGGGCATTCTCCCAGGCAGGCGCCCAGGCCGTCACAATATTTTTCAGCCACCAGGCGGGCCTTTCCGTCAACCACCTGGATGGCCCCTTCTGCACAACTGGGAACGCACTCACCACACCCGTCACATAATTCATCATCGATTTCTATTATTTTTCTCATTACTTTCATTGCTATTCTCCCAAAAGTTCTTGACGGGCGACATTTTTGCCGGTTTCGGTCAAGAACGATTTTTCAATGACCTTTTTCAGGCTTTCTGGATCACTTGCCTGCTCTTTTTGCTTTTCTTCCAGGTTCACGATCAGGTCCGCATCATAAAGACTCTTAAAATTGACCGTCTCCTCGTTCCTCGGGTGATGATGGTGCCCCACAATATCACACACCTCATCAATCAATTCATTTCCTGCTCCCAGTTTTGTCAGAATCTCCCGGGCAATGGCCATCCCCTCTTCCTCCTGGTACCGGGCCGCCGTGCTGCTGTGCTTTTCTTGTGCCTCTTTGATCCCAATGTCGTGAAGGTAGGCCGCTGAAAGGATGACCGCCAGATTACCCTTTTCTTCACGCCCGATTTTCTCGGCCAATCTTGCAACGCGAGTAGCATGCCCGATCCGCTTGAAATCCCGCCCGAAGTATCGTTTCATCTCGATCGCTACGCGGTCCTTGAGGAGATCATCTTTCTGGGCGATAAGTTCAGGAGGGAGGTTGCCAATGCATTGTTTTGCATACTGGCAATAGGCTGCACACCCGAAGTCCAGCTTCGGATTCAGGAAACGGTGTCCGCACTTGGGGCATTTACGGGTCGTATCATCCTTGAAAAATTCTACTGCAGCCCCGCATTCCGGGCATTTTTCCTCAAAAATCGCCCCCGGTTTCCAGTACTGTGTATCTTGTCCAGGGCATTTCATGCTTTTTTCCTTCTTATTTTTTTTGACAGGATAAACAGGTCTAGGTTTTTGAAATCCTGATTCTCCTGTTATCCTGTCAAATAGTTTAAAATTCTAGTTCCCTGCCATCATTGCCTGTACATCTTCCTCAACACTCCCGATCGGCTTGATGTCGAATTTGTCAACCAAAACATTCAGTACGTTTGCAGAAACAAACGCCGGCAAGGTCGGTCCCAGGCGAATCCCCTTCACTCCCAGGTAAAGCAGCGCGAGCAAGACCGCAACGGCCTTCTGCTCATACCACCCTATATCAAAGGAGATGGGAAGTTCATTAATATCTGAAAGACCGAAAACTTCCTTCAATTTCAGGGCAATAACCACCAGGGAATACGAATCATTGCACTGTCCCGCGTCAAGGATCCTCGGGATACCGCCGATATCTCCAAGGTCCAGCTTATTGTAGCGATACTTGGCACAACCTGCGGTCAGAATGACTGTATCCTGGGGGAGAGCCTTGGCCACTTCTGTAAAATACTCCCGGGATTTGTGCCGACCGTCGCACCCGGCCATGACCACGAAGCGCTTGATGGCCCCTGACTTGACCGCATCAACTACCTTGTCCGCCAGCGCGAGCACCTGGTTGTGGGCGAACCCACCGACGATCTTCCCTGATTCGAGCTCAACAGGAGGAGCGCATTTCTTTGCGATCTCAATTACTTCAGAAAAATCCTTTGCCCCGCCATTGGACCTGTCCGCTATATGCTTGGCACCGGGATACTCCACAACACCTGTGGTAAACAGTCTGTCCAGGTAGGTATTGTCTTTTTTCAACGGCACCAGGCAATTGGTTGTCAGGATAATGGGACCATTAAAAGATTCAAACTCCTTGTTCTGGTGCCACCAGGAACTCCCGTAGTTCCCCACAAAGTGGCTGTATTTCTTGAATTCCGGGTAGTAATTTGCGGGAAGCATTTCACCGTGGGTATAGACATCAACACCGGTTCCTTCAGTCTGTTTCAGGAGTTCTTCCATGTCCTTCAGGTCATGGCCGCTGATCAGAATGCCGGGGTTGGTGCCCACGCCAATATTGACCTCGGTGATCTCTGGATGGCCGTAGGTGGATGTATTCGCCTCATCGAGGAGGGCCATGGTCGCAACCGCCATTTCGCCTGCCTTCATAACCATCCCAACCATCTCGTCCACGGACAGATCCCTGGTCGTGGAAGCCATTGCTTCCATCAGGAATGCGTAAATCTCGTCCTTTTCAAAGCCAAGGATGGCCGCATGATCCGCATACGCAGCGATCCCCTTGGATCCGATAATCAGTAATTCCCTCAAAGAACGTGCATCTTCATTCTCGGTGGACAGAATTCCAACCTCTTTTGCCTTTGCCCGGAAATCCGATTCATCATCTGAGTACCATACTGCCGCGTCGTGGAGATCCCCCGCAAAATCGCTACCGTTCTTTTCCTTGTAGGCAGCCAGGAACTTATCCTTCACTTCATCCCGCACTTTCAACGCGCTTCTGATGTGGTCGAAAAACCACTCCTCGCTCCAGTTTGCATTGGTGATGGTGGCAAACAGTCCCCGGGCCACAAAGAGCCCAGCCTTCCTGTCCACGATTCCCAGTTGATTCAGTTTTTCTCCGTAAATGGAGATCCCTTTTAGGCTGTAAATGAGCAGATCCTGAAGCTCCGCCAGTTCCTCGGCTTTTCCGCAAACTCCCCTGACAGTGCACCCGGTGTTTTTTGCTGTTTCCTGACATTGAAAACAAAACATGATTATTCCTCCTTGTGTTGAATGTTAGTATGAACGCTCGAAAATCTTACCCTTAATCTTCCATTTCTCAATTTTTGCCCAATCATAACCAAGCAAATGCTCTTTTCCCTTGACATAAGTCAAGCGGCTGCTTTTTTATCTTCAAAAAATTTTTTCATGCCAACCCGCCCAAGAACCTCCCCCAATCGTTCTCCGTGCCTGCTGTGCTTCCGGTAGCGGTCAATGCAGTGCTCAATGATCTCAATCACCTGATCACGGCTATGGATGCCGGGAATTTCCTGTCCCAGCCGGGGATGACGACCGAGCTTCCCGCCCAAGAGCACCCGGTAGCCGCCCGATGCCTCTACAAGCGTTCCGGTTGGACAGGCACGTATGCAGGCCCCACAACTGAGGCAGCGCTCTTGAGAAATCACCGGGCCATCATCGTCCAGAAACACTGCCGATTCCTTGCATACTTCAACGCAATTACCACACCGGCTGCAGGATTCTTCACTCACCCCTGGCTGTCGCGCCCCCATAAGCCCCACATCCACGATTTGCGGGCGGGAGCACCCATTCGGGCAATCGGAAATGGAGACACGAAACTCATGGTGGAACTTGAGTGGTCCCCCCACTTTTTCCCGGAGGAACCCTTTCATGTCTCGCCGGGCAAGTATCCGTTCAATCCTCTCCGCCAGCCCGTCTGAAATTACCGCACGATTCGGGCACCCGCCCGGGCCGAAGCAGGTCTCCACCTGGTATCCCTTGACCTCGTCTTCCATCCGGTTGAGAAACCGCTTCCGGCATGTTTCAACATGTTCCAGGGTCACAAGGTTATCACCGCGCCGGGCGGCTTCCTCCTCCACCCTGGTTTTCACCCTTTTTCTCACAAAAAAGGGAACCCGTTTCACTGCTTCCGCAGCTTCCGAATTCCACTTCATTTCTCGATTTTTCTTCTTTTCGTTCGCCATAGTATTTCAATATAGTCACTCTTAGGCACATTTGCTTTGACCTGGATCAAGAAAAAATGGTATCAGCTCAATAAATATTTTTTACGCAGGAGTACCATGGCACGGACAAACCAGGACATCATCTCGAATACCCTCCTTTTTCAAGGCCTCGGTGAAAAGGAAATCAACAGGATCGGTGAAATCGCGGTAGAAAAGAATTTCAACAAGGGAGATCCCGTGTTCTTTGAAGGAGAGGATAGTAATGGTTTTTACATCATTGGTGAGGGTCTTGTAAAGATCTATAAACTTTCAATCGAAGGAAAAGAACAGATACTCCACATCCTGGGTCCAGGAGAACCCTTCGGAGAAGTACCCGTATTTTCAGGTCAGCGATTTCCAGCAAATGCCGAGACAATCACCAAATCCCAGGTGCTCTTCTTCCCGCGTCCCGCTTTTACAAATCTCATCACCAGGAACCCGTCCCTCGCCTTGAACATGCTCGCCGTTCTGTCAGTCCGGCTGCGCCAATTCACCACCCAGATCGAAAATCTCTCGCTGAAAGAAGTGCCTGCCAGGCTCGCAGGCTACCTCATCTACCTGGCGGAAGAGCAAGGGAATGAAGACCTTGTGACACTGAATATCTCCAAGGGACAGCTGGCAAGCCTTCTTGGGACGGTCCCGGAAACCCTTTCCCGGGTCTTCGCGAGGATGAACACCCAGAATCTCATCGAAGTGGAAGACCGCCGCATTGCGATCCTCGACCGCGACAGGCTCACGGATCTGGCAGAATCAGGAAAAAACGAAAAAGGAAAAAATGATAAGGTTTATTGAGCATCGCATACAAACAGAAGGGTGAGTACGTGAATATTATTGTAGGGGTATCAGATATGAAGGTGAGCAATGACGCGGATGCCGTCTTGATTGCCTATTCATTGGGATCCTGCATCGGGATCACGGTCTATGATCCGGTTGCGAAAGTCGGAGGTCTGCTCCACTTCATGCTTCCTGAATCAAAGCTTGACGAGGGAAAGGCACAAAAAAACCCATTTATGTTTGCAGATACCGGCATCCAGGCTCTTTTCGAAGCTGCATACAAACTGGGCGCGGTCAAAGAGAGGATGAAGGTAGTTGTGATAGGAGGCGCCAAAATTCTTGATCAGAAAAGTTTTTTCAATATCGGGAAGAGAAACCATATAGCTGCAAGAAAGATATTCTGGAAAAACAAGATAATGATTGATTATGAAGAGGTGGGGGGAAGCGTAAACAGAACTATCAAACTCTCAATCAAAACCGGAGAGACTTGGCTGAAAACCCTGGGACAGGAATTCAGAAAAATATGACCGATATAGATACCATTATGAAAGGGATTGACGGACTAAAGCCCATTCCGCAGGTCACTCAGAAAGTGATGGCAATTGCAGGTAATGAAATGAGCTCGGCTGCAGACCTGGCAGATATTATTCGATATGACCCTGCGTTGACTGCAAACCTTCTGAAAATGTGCAACTCCGCATTTTTTGGCCTCTCGAGAAAGATTGAGTCCATTGACCAGGCTGTGGCCTACCTTGGCATGGACCAGGTGGTTGACATGGTCATCATGAACCTCGGCAGCGAAAATCTTAAACGGCCCCAAAAAGGATATGATCTCAGAGAAGGAGAGCTGTGGAAATATTCCGTTCTCTCCGCTCTGATGGCCAGGGATATTGCGGAAAAGAAATCTCTGAGAAACAAACACTTAATATTTACCGCCTCTCTGTTGAAGGATATTGGAAAAGCGGTACTGAGCAAACATATTGAAAACTACGTTGATGAAATCGAAACAGCGGTAAGAGATCGCAATATTACCTTCCAGGATGCTGAAAGCCTCATTATCGGCATTGACCATGCAGAACTTGGAGCGATAATAGCGGAAAAATGGAAATTCAGCGGAAGAATGGTTGATATCATTCGCAATCACCACCTTCGGTCCGGTTGGAAAGAAGATGATCTGGAGCTGGCCGCGATCTATGTTGCCGACACGCTTTGCATATCATGGGCATCGGCGTGGGGTCCGACGGGCTCGCATACCGGTTTCACCCCAAGGTGATGGAAAAACTCCAGTTCAGCGATACCGATTTACAGCTCATAATGGCTGATTTTGCTGAAAAAATGCACGAAGTAAACGATCTCCTCCAAACCAGATAAAGCGGGAGATTGCTTTGCCCACAATCACATTTTAACCCGCATTTCTCACGGACCTTCGTAGCGAGGCGGCTTCCCTCCGCCACAGTAGATTGCCCGTGAGAAATGCAGGCTAATCAAGGCGCTTCTTGAAACGGCTCACCGCGCCTCCCAGCACAACAACTCCTATAACGGCCATCCCCAGGAACTGGGGCCAGAGAATAGTAAATCCCACCCCCTTCAGAAAAATTCCCCGGATAACAACAAGAAGATACCGCAATGGATTCAGCAAGGTGAGCCACTGGATGACCTCAGGCATATTGCCGATGGGGAAAACAAAACCGCTCAGCATGAAAAAGGGCATGGCAAAGAAAAAGGTTGTCATCATGGCCTGCTGCTGAGTAACGGAAACAGTAGAAATGAAGAGTCCGATACCCAGGGTGCTGAGAAGAAACAGGCACGTTGCGGCAAACAGCAGAGGTGCACTTCCTTTCATGGGTACATGAAACCATAAAATAGCGAACAGGGTAACGATCACCATCTGTGATTCCACAACGATGATGTAGGGGATGGTCTTTCCCAGGATCAACTCGATGGGTTTCAATGGCGTCACGATGAGCTGTTCCATGGTTCCGCTCTCCTTTTCCCTGATGACGGCCATGGAGGTGAAGAGCAGGGTCAGCAGCATTATGAGAAACGCCACAACACCCGGTACGTAGAAGTTCCGGCTGTCCAGATTCGGATTGTACCAGGTCCTGATCCGGGCATCGATTTTACCGTAACTCAGTTTCCGGGGGTAGAGTTCATGCAGGAACCGGACATTGAACTGCTGTATCACATTCATGAGATAGGCAATCCTCACGGATGCCATATTGCTCATGCTCCCGTCCGCCAGCACCTGCACCACTGCAGTCCTCCCGCTCCGGATTGTCTGGCTGAAACGGGGAGGGATCTTGATGACAAGATCAACTTTTCGCCGCATGAGCAAATCTTCAATTTGCCCTGGGTTCTCCCGGTACTGCACAACCCTGAAGGTCCTGTTCCCGTTTATGGAATCGATAAACTGGCGACTTTCCACCGTCTTTGACTGATCCATGACCGCCACTGTCACGTCCCGGACATCCGTACTCACCACGTACCCGAAAATGATAAGCTGGACAATGGGGGAAATGACCAGGAGAGGCCTGACCCGTTTGTCCCGGAAAAGCTGAATGAATTCTTTCCGCACCAGCTCGCGAATTCTCACCCAGTTCATCTAAAACCCCTCCCTTTTCAAGAGCACTACATTCAGGCCGGCGAGGAAAAAGAACATCCCGATCAAGACCAGGAACGGCGACCACAGATAGTGGATCCCCACATTCCGGAGGTAGAGGCCGTTTAGGATATCAATAAAATAGGTAGCAGGGATTATATAGCTCACCAGTTGGAGCGCCTTGGGCATATTGGAAACCGGAAAAACAAAATTGGAAAGCAGCAGGGAAGGGAGATAGGTGATCAGGATGGCCATTTGATTCGCCACGAGCTGTGACTTGGTAGCGGTTGAAATAAGCAGACCGAGGCTGAGGGCAACGGCGAGATAGAGGCCCGAGGAGAGGACCAGGAGCCAGAAGCTCGCCTTTACCACCACCCCGAAGAGAATCTGCCCCATAAATACCGCGATGAAAACATCCATCATTGCAATAAAAAAATAGGGAATGGCCTTTCCCACCAGAAATTCTTCAGACCGAAGCGGCAGTGAACGAATAGTTTCCATGGTCCCATTCTCATACTCCTTGGCAATTACTAGAGAGGTGAGAAGTGCGCCCACGATCATAATGATGATGGCGATGATCCCGGGCACGATAAATACCCGGCTTTCCAGGTTCTCGTTGAACCAGACCCGTATCGCCCCCTCCACGGGAGCCTTTATCTCCTTCAGACCTTTCCGGTTGAGGAAGTCCTGCAGTTGACGTTGATTGTATTTTTCTATGAAGGCCGTCACATATCCCCGCGAGATACCGGCATAGTTCGGATCGCTGCCGTCGAGGATAAACTGAACGGGTGTTTCACGATCAGATCTCATGTCCCTGGCCCACCCGGCCGGGATAACCATTCCCATCCTGGCCCTGCTCCTGTCAAGATACCCTCCGATGGCGCTGCTGTCCCGGAGGCGTGTAATGACCTGGAAATACGGGGACGCATCCAGTTTCCTGACAAGGTCCCTGCTGAGGGGTGTCTGGTCGTAATCCACCACCACGGTCTCAATGTTGTCCACATCCAGGCTGAGGGCATACCCGAACATGAGGATGAGGAGCAGGGGAATGAAAAAAGCGAGATAGAGGCTCCTGAAATCCCTGATCAGGTGGAAGTATTCCTTGCGTGCGATTGCCTGTATTCGTACCGGGTTCACTCTATTTTCCGTGTCATGAGGCTGATGAAAACATCGTTCAGCCCGGCTTTCGGGTTTTTGGGGAACATGTCCTGCACAATCTTTTTAGGGGCGCCCGCAGCAGCTATTTTTCCTTCATTGATCATCACAATGCGGTCACAATATTCC
Source organism: Deltaproteobacteria bacterium (assembly GCA_003646815.1). GTDB lineage: Bacteria > Desulfobacterota > DSM-4660 > Desulfatiglandales > Desulfatiglandaceae > B46-G9. Next base: position 17,358 of record QMLQ01000033.1, read on the forward strand.
GCCTCGTCCATGTAGTGGGTGGTCACAAAGATCGTCATTCCTTCCCCAGCAAGGTTCCGGATGAATGCCCAAAATCTTCTCCGGGTGATGGGATCCACCCCAGAGGTTGGCTCATCCAGGAAGAGGATCTCAGGACGATGCAGCATGGCACAACCCAGGGCAAGCCGCTGACGCCATCCAGGAGGAAGATCCCTGGTGAGGCGGTTTTTCACTTCTCCCAGCCTCGTGGTCTCAAGAACCCACCGGGTCCGTTCCTTCCACAGGTGCCTGGGAACGCTGTAAATCCCGAGGTAGAACCTGATGTTCTCGAAAGGGGTCATATCTTCGTACAGGGAAAACTTCTGGGACATGTACCCAATGGCGTGTTTGATCTCTTCGGGTTCAGTGAAGATATCAAACCCGGCCACATGCCCGGTTCCCGATGTGGGGCTCAGGATGCCGCACAGCATGCGGATGGTGGTGGACTTCCCCGCACCATTGGGACCCAGAAGGCCGAAAATCTCCCCCCTGTTCACAGAAAATGAGATTCGGTTGACCGCCGTAAAGGTGCCGAATTGTTTTACCAGGTCTTTCACCATCACTGACTGGCCGTTTTGCTGCGTTTTAGAATTCATCATTGGCAAGGACCTCGTCAACCTCCTGGATCCGGTGTATCATCGCCTCTTCCAGGCTGGGAAAATTCGCCCTGATTTCCTCAGGGCCCGCCTCTTCCAGGATCTTGGCCTGGTGCATGAGGAGGAGCCTGTCGCACTTTTCTCCTTCGTCCAGGTAGGCGGTGGACACCAGGATGGTCATGCCTTGGCGTTTCATTTCCAGGAGCATGTCCCAGAACTCCTGCCGCGAGACAGGATCCACCCCGTTTGTGGGTTCATCCAGGATCAGGATCTTCGGTTCATGTACCAGGACGCATGCGAGCCCCAGTTTCTGGCGCATGCCGCCGGAGAGATCTGCTGCGCGCCTGTCCAGGAACGGCAGCAGGTTTGAAAATCCCAGGTAGTACTTTCTCCTCCTTTTTCTTTCTTCACCGCGGATGCCATAGATATCCATGAAGAATTCTAAGTTTTCCGCCACAGTGAGGTCCTGGTAAAGGCCGAAACGCTGGGGCATATATCCGAGCAGTTCTTTTACCTGGGCCCGTTTTTTCAGGACATCCATTCCCCCGATGTGTATCGTCCCGGAGGTCGGGTTGATCATGGTCGCAATCATCCGCAAGAGCGTCGTCTTGCCGGCACCATCCGATCCCACGAACCCGTATATCTTTCCTTCCGGCAAAGTGAAGGAAACTCCTGCAACAGCCTCCAGCCGTCCAAATTTCTTAGATACCTCTTTTACCTGGATGAAGGGAAAGGATCGCCGTGGACCGGAAGAAGAAAAATGGGGCTGACTATTCGAACCAGGCATCGGCCGGCATCCCCGATTTCAACTCCAGGTCAGGGTTTGGGAGGGTAACCTTGACGAGATACACGAGCTTTACCCGTTCCTTGTGCGTCTGGATGATCTTTGGCGTAAATTCCGCCTCAGGCGAGATATATGAAACACGTCCCTCATAGGTCTTGTCCGGAAACGTGTCCGTCTTTACCTTGACTGCCTGGCCCGGTTTCACCTTGCCGATCTCCTCTTCTCCAACAAATACCTTCAAGTCCACTTCTGAGAGATCCGCAATGGAGATCACTTCCCTTCCAGGAGTCACCACCTCTCCCGGCTCAACATCCCGGCTGGTGATAATCCCGCTGTAAGGTGCTCGCAGTTGGGTGTATTTCAACTGGGTGTCTGCCAGGCTGAGGGCTGCGTTGGCGGCCTCCAGCTGCGCCTCAGCCCCTTTCATATCCTGTTCCGCAATGGTGATCTTCCGGAGGTTGCTCTTTGCCTGCCTGAGGGCCGCCAGTCCTTCTGCCAGTTTTGCCCGAGCCGCCTCAATCGACTCCTTGCGAAAGCCCTCCTTGAGCAGTGAAAACGCCTCCTTTGCCTTCTGGTAATTCTTCAGGGCTGTTTCGTATTTCAACTGCATCCCATCCCGCTCTTTCTCGGAGACGATCTTCTTGGCGTACAGCTTGTCGTATCGAAGCTTGTCCTTTTTTGCGTTTTCCATGGTGAGTCGTGCGGACTCGAAGGTGCGCCTGGCCTGGGCTACTTCCTGGGCCCTGGGCCCGGTTTCCAGTTCATGAACTTTTGCCTTCAGGGCAGACACATTTGCCCTGGCCCGTGAAACCTGGTCCGGGAGCGTCTCATTATAAAGGGTCAGCAATGTCTTCAGCTTGCCCAGGTTTTCCTTTGCCTGTCTCACCTCAGCCTCTGCCCGGGCGCGTCTTGATTCGAATTCAGCACGGTCAAGTTCAGCCAAGAGCTCTCCTTTCTCCGCCGGCTGGCCGTCATCCACCAGTACCTTCTGAACGCGTCCGTTCACCTGGAAGGCGAGGTTCGAGTCCGTGGCCTCGATCGTCCCTGAATAGTAGAGTTCAGCCGTTTTCTGTCGCCACTGGCCATAAAAAACCAGTGCAGCCACCCCCACGAACAGGATCAGAAAAACTGCCAGAATAATAACCTTCTTCAAGGGCTCCCTCCTCCTATGTTCCGCACATAACCGGGCAATCGAAGTATTTTCCGGGTAATAATGAAACCTGCGCCAGCATGAGTCAATATTTGCACGGGATGCATTCCCTTCTTTTCCATGCTCCTGTCAATCTTCCGAGCTTCAGGTCCATGGATCGTACACAAATTGACAACCAAGGTCAACTCCGTTAGGGTGGGTGATACACGTCAGCTTGACCCAAAAGGGAGGAGGGCATCAGTCATGGATCAGTGGCAAAAAACATCCTGTGTGCTCTGTGCCCAAAACTGCGGGCTCGAAGTGCTGGTCAAGGAGAATCGGATCACCAAGGTCAGGCCCGACAAATCCAATCCCCGCAGCGAAGGATATGCGTGCCGCAAGGGCCTCAATATCGCCCATCACCAGCACCATAGTGATCGCCTCTCCTCTCCCTTGAAACGCACGGCCGACGGTTTTGAACGCATCTCATGGGATCAGGCGGTCAATGAAATTGCCGGGAAACTTCGGGCCCTCGTTGATGCCCATGGCCCACGATGTCTTGCCTACATGGGAGGCGGGGGACAGGGTTGCCATTTCGAGGCCGCCTTCGGGGTCCGCCTGCTCCGCGCCATGGGCTCATTTTATCACTACAATGCCCTCGGCCAGGAACTCACCGGCGAATTCTGGGCCTGGGGCCGGGCCACTGGGCGTCAGTACCTGTTCGGTATTCCCGACCACCACAACACCGATGTCCTCCTTGCGGTTGGCTGGAACGGGATGATGAGCCATCAAATGCCCCAGGCCCGCAGGTTCCTGACCCGCTTTTCCAAAGATCCTGACAAGACGCTCGTGGTCATCGACCCCAGGCTCTCGGAGACCGCCAGGATCGCCGACATCCACCTTGCCATCCGGCCGGGAACGGATGCACTCCTGACCCGTGCCATGATCGCCATTATCCTTGGTGAGGGCTGGAACGACACCGACTATATCGATCGTCATGTCACGGGCTTTGAGAAGATGCGACCTCTCTTTGATTCCTTTGACGCCGAGGCCGCCGTCAAAGTATGCGGGCTTGATTTCGACCAGGTGAGGCATGTGTGCCACCTGTTAGCCACGCGGAAATCAAGTATGCACCCAGACCTTGGCATACTCATGAACCGTCACAGCACGGCCACATCCTGCCTCCAGATTATCCTCCTGGCCGTCTGCGGACGCATCGGGGTTCCGGGGGGAAACGTCATTCCCGGTCACCTGGTTCCCATCGGCTCCCATTCCGATGAACGCGACCCAAGGACCTGGAGGACGGTTGCCTCTGACTATCCAGCGATCATGGGCGTTTTTCCGCC
>QMLQ01000034.1 GCA_003646815.1 Deltaproteobacteria bacterium
CATTATGTCAAAAGGCACGAAAAAGGAACTGTGGGTATGTATAGATCTCAGGAGCAGGAGGCTTTTTGAGCTTTCCCTGAATGTGCTTGCCAAGGCCAGGGAACTTGCCGGCTCAGTGTCAGGGGTAACGGTTGCGGTTCTCCTGGATGCGCCCGGACCGCAGCCCTTGCAAGACGGCAGAAGCGGTCATCAACCAATCATTTCTGCTAATGACGCCGCAGAGGAATGCACCAACTACGGTGCAGACCGCGCCTGCATCCTTGCCAATAAACTTCTTGGGTCTCCCCGTCCGGACCTGTACGCAAGCGCCCTTGCGGGTTTTGTTGCCAGGCACAACCCCATGCTCGTCATGTTTCCCCTCACCGACTTCGGCAGGGAGACGGCTGCCAGAACCGCCAGGATCGTGGACGCCGGGCTGATTTCAGAGTGTGTGGATGTCCTTCTGGAAAAAGGGAAGGTGGTGGCAAATTGCCCGGCATGGGGTGGGGATTTCATGTGCCGCATCACCTTCCTGGACCCGTCCCGAACGGGATTTCTCACGATTCAGCCCCATGCCGTCCGAGCAACCGAGGTAAAGGGACGACCCGGTCTTGTTGACCGCGTGGACGTGGAGATTCCGGACATCCACAAGGGCATCAAGCTGCTCTCGAACTCTCCCCGGCCCAAAGAAGCCCAGCGCCTGGAGGATGCTCATACGATTGTGGTGGGCGGCGCGGGGCTGGGAAATATCGACAATTTCTCCCTGGTTCGGGAACTCTCGGTTGCCATGGGCGCTGAACTGGCAGCCACCCGCCCTCCCGTACTTGAACACTGGGTCGACGAAGAACGACTCATCGGACAAACCGGGAAATCAGTCAGGCCCAAACTCCTTCTTTCGATCGGAACCTCCGGAGCAGTACAATATGTGGCGGGAATTATGGAAGCCCAAACCATTGTGGCCGTGAACCGTGACAAAAACGCACCCATCTTCCAGATCGCGGACATTGGAATCATCGCCGATGCCAAAACCATCCTGCCCCGCCTGATCGACAGGGTCAGCCAGGTAACCATGCGCAAACTCGCAGATGATCTCGGCACCAGGGAGAAAAGCGATTCCAGAAACGCGTTCGGGGAAAGGGTCAAAAAGCTCCGCGAAGCCCATAACTGGACCATTGAGGCATTATCCAAGGCAACCGGTCAATCACCTGAATTTATTGAAAAGGTGGAAAAGGGGATAACAACACCCCCTGTCGCTTTTCTCTTGAGATTCGCAAGGGCATTGAAGATTGACCCGGATACTTTTCTGCGAAGGGAGGAGAAGGCCCTGATTCGAAGTCTGAAGGACCAGGCTTTCATGAAACGGACGCAGGATTATGCGTATCAAACCCTGAGTCCCGGCGAGGAAAGCCATCACCTCCGCGCTTTCATGGTTACCATAGAAGCAAAAAAGGCTCACAAACCACTGGCCTACAAACACGAAGGCGAAGAATTCATCTTTGTTCTCGAGGGGGAGCTTAAATTGACCCTCGGGGATAAAGATCATCGGCTGCGATCAGGCGAATCAATCCATTTCAACTCCGACACCCCTCACAAGCTGAAAAGCATCTCATCTGAAGCCACTCGCTGTTTGGTTGTACTCTTCACCCCCTGACCGGGCATCATGGATACCAATAGCAGGATACTCTTCTCCACGTCATACTGAATCTCTATTCCAGTCACGGCAGGGGAGTAACCATGGACGTAAAGAATCCGGGTTCCGGTAAAAAACGGCGCTGTGATTATTTTGCAGTCTTCTTCCTCCCGAAGGTCATTTTCGGGGGCCGCCTGCATTGGGGAGTGAGACGCTTCAGCGCGGTGGGAAAATCCTTGTAGATCTTTTTAATTCCTGCGGCATCGGCAGGATGACAGGGAAGGCAAACACCCACTCGAATTACCGTTCTCTGTTCCTGCGCGGAGAGAGGACGAGCGCCGACACGGGTAGAGACCATTCCCCTCCTCTCATCCAAGAAACCTGTCCAGGCATCCTCTGCCAGACCATCCTCTTTCCTCGCCGGATAAAGGGACTCAAACACCATCTCTTGGACATTCGACGTCGATTTTCTTACTGAAAACAATCCCTCGCCCAGGCCCAGCACAACCGTATTGTTGTGGCACGATCGGCAGGCGAGTCCCTTGGCTGATGTTGTGTGTGCTGCGGTCGGGGCATAAAGCCTCCGAAATACAAAGCTATTCTCTCGAAATCGGGCACCCGGATAATCCTTGTGTTCAATGGTGAAAATCATTCCCGGGATAAAGGTGTCGAGCTTTTCCTTTTTTGCTCTTATCTGTATTCCCAGTGCCGGCTGTCGAGGAACGAGCTTTCCCTTTTTTTCTGCCCAGCGCCCTTTCACCCTTTTTTCGGCAATGTGGTCCAGACCCATGCCGGTCCTGTCATAAGAGGTGTGGCATTTAATACAACTGGGTCCCCACGGCGTATGGCAGCTCTGACAGGTAAGACGGTCGTGGCCATATATGTCTTTCGTACAAATAGATGGGGGAACTTTTGGATGATACGTCTTAGAGGAGTTTTTCCCCATCACCAGGACATTTCCTGTTCCATCCAGAGTCACATTCAAAAGCGGCCGATTGGTCTTTGATGTGAGGACAAAATTGGTGATTCCCGCCAGGGCCTTGCGCTGTTTTACTATCTTTTTGTCAATTTCCTTTAACTTTTTTCGTGCAATTGTACTTGGTTTGCGCACGGGATGACAGTCTTCACAGCTTATCTCCACTTGATCTTCCTCGTGAAAATAGGTCTTTCCGTCACCCATGGCTTCACGCCAGGTATGGCAGTCAATGCATTCCATCCCCCGCTTGAAATGGATATCAGGACTCATGCGCATGAAAACCCTACCATCTTCCAGAATGCGGTAGCCGTTCTTTCCCGATACCTCCTCCGGCCTGGATTCTGTTTCATGCCAACCCTCATAATTGGTTGCAATCCTCCCGGACCGGCTGTGACATCCAAAGCAGTGGGAACCACTCACTTGCAGGGACAGTGCGGGATGAATCTTGGGTTGTTTTCCATTTTCATGATACCTGTCAAGTTCTCCCCTTGCACCCTTACTATAGTAAATATGGCAGGCAGTGCATCCACCGCCCCTTGAAAGCTGGTTGATGACAGCAGGCTTGGCCTTGACCTTGGCCAGGTGGCATGATGCACACAGCTTGCGCAGATGCTCCTGGGCCGGGGAATCACCCAGCTCGGACAGGTGACCCCGGCCATTGGGGGAACTGATCTCTCCGAAAACATACCGATCAACACTCACCATGCCCCGACCAGACGCCATCAGGGAAGCACGGATATTGGTACACAACAGCGGATGACACCTGGAGGTACCGCATGTGCGTGCGGCGTCACCCAGGTTCCCGGGCACCAGGACCATATCTTTGTGAGCACCATTCTTGTTCATGGTAAATGGATTTCCCAGGTGACACGATGCGCACCCTATGGCCTTCGGGTCATGTGCCTTCACAAACCCGCCCATGGGCAGGTGACAGAGGATACAGCCCTCCCGGTGCCCCAATACTTTCGGAAGTTCCTTTGTCTGCCTGCGGGGAGAGTTGAAAAACCACGCAAGAGAGACAATCACGGCCACGGCCGTCACTATTGCCGGCAGGAGATTTCTCAACTGCTCCGACCGCTTCATGGCCCGCCCCAGGGTACCACCCTCTGCCAATCACCACCCCGGAAAAACCAGCCAACCACGCTCATTCCCAAATAGGCTAAGAAGACGCCGGTCATAAAGCGCTTCAGCGCCTTCGAAACTCTCTCTGAAGCAAGAGGGAGCACGCACAGGACAAAAAATACTGCACCACCCAATACCAGGATCCACCCCGGTCGCGAAGCCCAGTGCAGCATTTCCTGGAGCCCCACAAAGTACCACGGGCCCTTCACGTAAATTTCCAATCCTTCAGGCCGAAGGACAGGAGTCCTGAGCGAGGAGAGGATCATGGAACAAGCCGTGACATAGACCACTGAACGCCACTCCGGCCAAATGCGCCCGTCATGCTCAAGGGTAAAAATCAAGACAAACAGCGTGGTTGTAGCAACATGGTGAATGAAAATAAGCTGGAAATTGTGGGGACTGCCAAGAAACAAGAATCTCAGGATATCTCCGCCTGCGGGCAACGTGCCCAACAGGCCCTCTAATACCTGCCGGGCCAGGATTCCTCCTCTGTCCCCTTTCAGGATAAAGCCCGAAATCATTAGGAACAGTACCAGGGGAACAATAAACGATACCCGTACCCAGAGGCCCCTGGAGACTTCCAGTTCACCATTTTTTGACAATTGGTCTATGACGTGAAAGGCCGCTAGCACGAGGAATAATTGTGAACTCCAGTAGTGTACGGCCCTTATGAAGATGCCTCCTTGGTTCCCGAGGGCCAGGACCTGTAATGAGTCAAAGGGTCTGTTTACGTCATAGACAAAAGACAGTGCAATGCCGGAACCAATGGCGAGAAACAGCGCGGCATGGGTTAAGAGGCCCGGAGGCGGAAACAGGTACGCCCAGGAATTAAAAAATCCCTTGATGAAGGAGGGCTTCTGATTAGGCGGGCGGTTCAATGATCAGGCTCTTCTCCTTTGCATTGATACGGTGATGCAGACAGACAAGATCATGGGTGGCAGGACCGTTCAAAACCCTGCCGTCAAGAGAATACCGGGAACCATGACAGGGACAGACCAGATGTTCTCCCTCTTTTCTGTCCACTATGCATCCCAGATGGTTGCATCGGGCGGACATTGTTCTGTAACTGTTGCCATCACGATTTATGATAATGTCTTCGTGAAATGTTACTCCCTGAGGAAGGTCCAGGGGTAAACGAACGGGATGCTGTTCACTCTTCAGCCGGTACAGTTTTCTCTTCACCATGGAACCGAAAAAGAGTGCTATAAGCCCGAGTAGCCCTCCTCCAATCCACCGCAGGAATCTCCGTCTTCCGTTGCCCTCTTTTCTCCAGCTCTCTTCGCCCCCATGTCCTTTTGGCATTGCCTCGATATTCCCTCCATGCCCCCTTATTACCACATGCCTCGACTATTATAAACCCTAACCCGGATAAACCCCACGGTAAATTTGTTCTAAGTGGGAGCAGTGGCAGGGGATGAGTTTTGAGTCATTCGTAAGCGGAAAGATGGATCAGTCATGATGAAAGATTAAAGAAAAAATCCGGATAATCGGAAAAAGGCTGAAAGATGCAAGTTTCAAGACCTGCCCCCTTCCTTTTTTCTTGTTTTGCCGTTGCAATGTCATTTTCGTTGATTATAATATATGTAATATTATGGTGTTAAGACGTACAACGTATTCAACTGTCGTGAAAAGTATGCCTGGGCACCACTCACTAGAAATTTTAACAAGAGCAAAGGAGGAAGGTATGCTTAAAGTGGAAAAAGACGAAAAGATACTTATTGTGGGAGGTGGGCCTGGATCAAGAGTTTTGAACCATTATTTGCACATGCTTAATCCGGATGTAAATGTAACATTAATCCGTGATGAGGATAGAATTGCCAATCACTGCTCTATCCCGTACGTTATCGACGGCAGGGTCTCTATGGAAAAGGGACTGGCACCGGAAGAAACGGTGACAAAATTTGGCACCCCTATTATTAAGGAAAAAGTCATTACAGGAAATCCCGATGCGAAATATGTGGTAACGGATAAGGGCAATCGTTACTCATATGACAGACTCATTTTTGCCACGGGATCGAGACAACTGGTCCCACCCATAGAAGGTGTTGACCTTGGAAATATTCTTAAAATCAGAGCCATAGATGATTTTCGTGAAACCATTGAAGTCAGAGATAAGGCGCAGTCTTTTGTCGTCCTTGGGGCCGGGTACATTGGTTTAGAGATCGCCGCCGGCTTGAGACGTTTAGGAAAAGACGTAACAATCATAGAACTCATGCCGCATGTTGCAGGTGGCCGATATGATGTAGATTTCATGTCCATGCTTGAAAAAGAGCTTGAGGAACATGGAATTAAGCTTTATTTGGGTAAAAAAGCAGCCAAATTCGGAGGAAACGGATCAGTTGAATATGTAGAACTAGACGATGGAACGATTATAAAAACAGATGCGGTTATCCTTTCCACAGGAATTGTTCCCCGGGTTGACTATGCCAAGGACTTTGGTATTGAAACCGCAAAAGGTGGAATTATTATAAATGAGTTTCTAGAAACAAGCACACCGTATATTTATGCATTGGGGGACTGTGTCCAGACCAAACTGTACCTTACAGACAAACCATTTCCCGGAGAACTTGGAAGCAATGCAGCTCAGATGGCCAGAATACTCGCGCTCAATTTCAACGGCTACCAAATTCCCTTCAATGGAGTTATAAATCCCGCGGTTACAACGCTTTTTGATATACATTTTGGGTCAGCAGGAATCACTGAAATAGATGCACAAAGAGAAGGTATTGATATCTATGTGGGCAAGGCCAAAAATACAGACATCTATGGCAATATGCCCGAAACGCGACCACTGTTCACAAAGGTTCTCTTTAGAAAAGATGACAAGGTAATTGTGGGTGGAGAGATCATAGGTACATGTAACGTGGCCGGTTTTGTGGACGTGCTGGGACAATTAATCTACAGAAAGGCCACATTGGAAGAAGTCGTAACCATGCATTTTTCTACACATCCTGAAATGACACCTGACCCTGCACATCCCTACTTTGTCTTTGCGGCACAGCAGTTACTCGCAAAAGGGAAGGCTTAAGATCAACTTCCATTTTCCTCTGGAGTGGAGTTTCATCCTTTCTCTGATATGGAACTTCACTCCACGTCTCTATTTGAAACGCTTCGTCGTATAGATCTAAATGATTCGCCTCAGATCAAAATCAGTCACCTTATCACTTTTCGGCGGCTCTTTGGTGAGGTCAAGCTCAAGATAGACGCGGTTCCCCGGCCGAAAGCCCACTTTTTCGAAAAAAGGAAGCTGCATGGTATCCGATAGCGAAACAATGGTGTAAATGATATCCACATCCAGTTCCATGAATCGCCTCTTGTAATCTTCAAACAGGGTCTTTGCAATTCCCTGATGCTGGTAATCCGGGTGAACACCTATGGTATGGACCCAGCCCATGTTCTCAGGCATGCCAAACTCCCGCGAACCAATATCTCCCAAAATAAACCCAACCACTTTTCCATCAAGTTCAGCTATACGTGAACCCAGGAAACGGCCCTCCTTATGCTTCTGAAGCTCACGCTCCCAGTAACTGGGTCGTCTTACACCGAGATTCATTTCTTCTATTTCAACAATAGATTCCACATCGGATTCTTCTATCCCTCTGATTTTCAAAGATGACAATTCAATCTTTTTCATACTCCTTCCCTCCCAATACAATTGAGGCGCGGACAAATAGTCCGAGTTTTCCATGAGGTTGATTTACATCAAAATCCGTTAGCCCGCTTTTCTCACGGACCTTCGTAGCGAGGCGGCGGAAAGGCTCATCGATACAAGGCGCGCGAAGGAAAATGGATGAAGGCGTACAAAAAACAGTGCTGAGTCATCAGTGCCGAGTTCTGAGTTTCTTCCCTGATCAATGGCGTTTCGTTTTCATCCTTCGCACTGGGTTATGTCAAAGTCAATTTCCAAGCGCAACGCAGTAGACATGTGGGTTTCCTCCGCCACAGTAGACTGCCCGTGAGAAATGCGGGTTAGGTCATGACGCCGGTGGACTTGGTCGAATCCAGGGCAGTGGAACCTTTGGCCCTGAGCTTGGGTCTTATGACCTCCTTGAAAAAACGCAAGGCTTCGTCACCATCATCATCCATGAGAATCGCTTCAATCCTCATTTTTTCGGCCTCTGAAAATTCAATGACTACTTTCCCCATGCCATTCCCTCTTCGTCTTGTCCTTTTTCCTTCTCACTTTCGTTTTCCCATTCTCCCTTTGCCTGCCTTTCCAGGCGGTACCGTTTTTCACTCTTCTTGCATAATTCCCATATAATACACTGAGGCCGATATTTGCAATAGGTGCAGGGATCCGTGCAGGCCTCACAATTTTCCAGGCACTCCTGGCAATACCCTACTCCCATCTTCTGGCATTGGATATATGCTTCGCGGTCCGGATGATATCTGCACTGCATGATTTCTACTCCTTAATAATCAACCGATGGAAAAAGCCGCCTGTCTGTATGGGGCAAAAACATGGCCGCCACGTATTCGTCCATGAAGGGTTGATAGGTGGATAGCTCAATGTTTGTCATTCCATTGGCTATATGGGTCGTTTTTTCCAGGGCATGACCGGAAAGAAGGGCCATCCGTGCCCCCATGAGTGAACTGTTTCCCACGAATTTTATCCTGTCCGGGTCAATATCCGGGAGCAGGCCGATTCCGATTGCCCGAGGGATATCCAGATAGTTCCCGAATCCCCCAGCCACATAAAAAGTCTCAATGTCTTCGAATCCCAGCCCCACATAGTCAACAAGCGACTTAATGGCCGCAAAGACCGCCCCTTTTGAACGAATAAGGTTGCTGATATCCGATTCACAGATGATCAGGTCTTCGCCCGTCTCGGTTTCCTTTGAAAAGGCCACGATATATCCCGGTTCCCCTTCGTACTCCACAAACCTTTCCTGCCCTGTTTCCAGGTTGAACTTTCCGTCACCATCAATGATCCTGTTCCTGGCAAGTTCGTAGATACAATCTATGAGTCCTGATCCACAGATTCCTCTGGGTTTGGCCTTCCCGATTGTCTTGTATTTCACCTCATTGTTTTCTATGCTAATTTTTTCGATGGCTCCCCTGGTTGCACGCATGCCGCACCTGATACCGCCGCCTTCAAATGCGGGACCGGCAGACGCGGAACAGCAGACCAGCCATTCATTATTTCCGATGGCGATCTCGCCGTTGGTTCCTACATCAATAAGGGCCCTCATTTCAGACCTGTCCGCTATGCCGCATGATAACACACCCGCGACAATATCCCCACCCACGTAACTGGCCACACCTGGAACTGTCTCCAGCACTCCATTCCGGTTAATGTTGATTCCCACTTCCCTTGCCCACACCTGGGGAAAATTCTTGGCCGTGGGAACATAGGGATCGAGACGGATCGAACAGGGAGTCAGGGCCAGGAGCAGATGGCTCATGGTGGTATTGCCCGCTGCAACCACGGCGGTGACATCCCTCTCTTCTATCCCGTTTTCTTCAACAAGGGTTTTTATGAGGTTGTTGATATTCTTGATGACCGCCTCATGGAGAGGATTCAGGCCCTTTTCCCTCCCGCAGGCGTAAATGATCCTGGAAATAACATCTTCCCCGTAATGGGCCTGGAGATTGTGACTCCCCGCAACCCCCATGACCGCACCTGTCTTGAGATTCACAAGCTGTGCCACGACAGTGGTTGTTCCCACATCAACCGCAACACCGAAATGATTTTCCGTTGTGTCTCCCGGCTCGATCTGCAAGATCCGGCATATATTAGCGTGCTTGGAAATGGTTACCGTCACCTTCCAGTCGTTATCCCGCAGTTTTGCCGCGAGCCCCTGGAGACAGAAAAGGGACACGTCGAAGTACTGATGTTCCGTCCTCCGCCGCAGTTCCCTGGTGATCCTGTCTATATCCGCGATATTGTCTTCCAGGGTGGGTATTTTCAGCTCCAGGTATATTTTCTGCACAATGGGATCGAAAAGGGTCATGGGATCGGCGGTAACCTTGGGAACCAGGACCTTCTCCGGTTGGCTGTAGTCAACCACGGATTCATCCATCATGATCTGCTCTTCTTCCAGCCGTGACTCCGGAGGAACAAGGACTTCCATATCCTCTTCCACCTTTGTCTGGCATGCGAGAACAAAGCCTTTCTGGATTTCTTCCTTGGTCAGATAACTAATGGAATGTTTATCCGCGCGTATCCCATCGCTTTTTACCTGCACCTTACATTTTCCGCAAGCACCCTTTCCACCGCAAAGGCTGTTGATATACACCTCCGCCTTTTCCGCGGCTTCCATGAGCGTACAGCCAGGCTCCACCTCCGCCTCTTTTCCATCTGGGAGGAAAAGGACCTTGTATGTGGTCATCGCACTCTCTCCATTTACCCGATGTTCTCGATATAATGTTCCGCTTCAACCGCTGCAATGGCGCCGTCACCCACTGCAGTCACCACCTGCCGCAGAGGAGTATTCCGCACATCACCGGCCGCAAAAACACCCGGCACCGATGTCTCCCGCTTCTGGTCAGTCACGATAAAACCCAAGTCGTTCCGCTTTACAACTTCAGGCAGAAATTCCGTGTTGGGTTTGGTGCCCACCCAGATGAAACAGCCATCTACTTTCAGGTCCCTGGTTTCGCCTGTCTTGACGTTTTTTACGGTCACTGAGCCGACATTGGTGAGGGCCCCATTGATACTCGTCACCACTGAATCCCACACCATTTCGATCTTGTCATTGGCAAAGGCCCGTTCCTGCAGTATTTTGGCAGCTCTGAGTTGGTCGCGTCTATGGATCAAGTAGACCTTTTTTGCAAATTTTGTCAGGTAGATACTCTCCTGCACCGCCGTATCGCCCCCTCCTACGGCCGCCACCACCTGGTCACGGTAAAACGGGGCATCGCACGTCCCGCAGAAAGACACCCCCTTCCCGTAAAAGAGATCCTCGCCGGGAACCCCGAGTTTCCTCGGTGAAGCACCCGTTGCAATGATGATGGCCTTGGTCGTAATAGTTTTATCGCCGAGGGTGATTTTCTTAATGGGCTCGGAAAATTCCAGGGACTGTACCTCCTTGGACTCGATGGGCAGATCAAATCGCTTAGCCTGCTCGGTCATCTTTATGACCAAGTCAGCCCCGCTCAATCCATCGGGAAAACCGGGGTAATTCTCTATCCAGTCTGTCGTAGCGACCTGGCCTCCCGGCATCAGTTTTTCCAGTAACACCACACTCAATCTGGCCCGAGCAGCATAAAGGCCGGCAGTTAATCCTGCCGGCCCTCCTCCGATAATCACGAGATCATAATCTGTTTTTGCCATAGAACAAATCCCTCCAAAATTTCTCTCAACTTAAGCACTTTGCCCAAAAAATCAAGAGCAAAACCCGCCAAAGCAGGTCTTGCTCTCAATATTCTTCCTGATTTTCACGAAGATATTACGGGTGGCACACGTCGTAAAAAGAAAGGTGTCGCTCGAAATCACAGGGAGATAGTAGTACTCTTGCAGGCAAGCTCAAACACCTTGGCAGCCGGTGCCATCTCGATTCCCTCGTACAGATCTTCTTCTTTAATCTGTCGTGCCTCCGCACATGGTCTGCACGCATAAATAGGCACCTCAAATTCCTGGAGATACATCAGCAGGTCGTCACCGATATCTCCAGTGGGCGCCTTCATATTGTCCATCATGTTTTTCTTCGCAAGATAGACCCCTTCATCAAGCAGGAAAATACTGACCTTTTTCCCCAGCCCATGCGCCACCTGGGCTAATTGAAAAGCCCTCACTGATCTATTGGGGTTATTGGTCCCGCATGCAACAGTAATCAACACATTTTCTTCTCTTGGGTCCACGTTTGTTGTTTCACTCATAAGATTACTCCTTCTCTTCAGCTCATATCATACGTATCAATGGAGTCCCACGGGTAAACCCGCGGTTCCCCACAAATACCCGTCTTCGCCTTCGGTTCCGCCGCGGTTATCCGCCTCAGCTTTGGGCGACATCACGCTGTAGCACCACAATTGCTTGCACATTGATCTACGGGCAGGCCCGTGGTCTTCTGCGAAGGCGGATAAGCAAAAATCGCGCTCATTGCCTCAAAAACCCACCACATGATCCACTTCTACTATAAGATCAGCCAGTTTTGGGGGAGCTGCCAATTCACCGTAAACCATATCGCAAAGGATATTCTCATGTTCATCAACCATTCCCCTCCCAAAGGCACAGGAAATTCCAATATAGATAGGCGTCTTGTGCACCGTTGTCAGGAAAAGCATCAGGTCCTCGAGGGGGGGCAGTCCCGGTGCCTGGACATTTTCGTGACACCCGTCTTTCATCAGATACACTGCATTGTTATAGAGCCAGATAATTGCCTCATGGCCTTTTTCTACCAGTGCTTTCGCGGTCATAAAAGGGACTGTCGCCCTGTTTGGATCTTCCGGTCCTGCATTCGCTATCATCAAATATTTTCCCACGTAAATACCTCCTTGAATTTTAATTCTTGTAATTTCAGCCTTTCCTACTTCTCTTTTCAACAAATGGATTCTTTTGAGACCTGATTCCCTTACTCTTTCTGAATGAAAGGAAAATTCAGTTCCTTTGGTACATTCGCCATCACCTGATTTATGGATTCGAGCGTTCTCACAAGTCTTGTAAACATTATCAGGAGCCCCAAATTTTCTGCCAGGAGCAATAAATAGGATAAATCTTCTTCCGAGATATACCAACTCTGGTTGTGGTAAAGTCTCAGCCCACCAATAATATGGTCCCGGAAGGGGATACAGACAGAGACAATGGAACGTATCCTCTCTTTTTTGGCCTCTTCAGGATACGCTAAACGATCATCCTTGCTGACATCAGGAATAATGATCGGCTCTTCTGCGGCAAAGGCACAAATGCCTTTATCGAGCATCACAGGTCCTTTATTCAGATAGGCAGTGCTCAAACCAAAGCTCGCCAGTATTTCCAGTTCCTTTGTCTCGGGATTCAGGACAAATATTGTTGATCCCTTGATTTCCAGAACACCCACGAGAAGCTGGGTAAAATGCTCGGCCATGGTCGTCAAATCATCCGAGTGGGAAAGGGCTTTGCAAACGACCTTAAAAACCTCTAAATTTAGTTTTTGTTCCCTGGCCATATGTTTCCCCTTTTTCTGTCTCTCAAAGCTTAAAAGATCATATCAAACAATATCTGATTACCAATGCAATTCCATGGACATATATTCTCCGCACTTTCTGTTGGCCAAAAGCCAGAAAATGCCTGGTACATTTCCAGCATATGATTCAGTTCACAATGCAGACAGCTATATCCTTCACCGTAGATAATATTTTGCCGGAGACACTGTGGCCGAAGAGTCGCACAATTTTCCCATGTCGATGACTCAAAACAACTAAATCATAATGACCTTCTGTCGTGGCATCTATGATTTCCTCTTCTATCTCTTTTTCCCTTGGGCGGAAGATATAGTTCACCTGGTCGTCCGAAAAACCTTTTTCCAGGAGATCCTGTTTGGCCTGTTTGAGAATGAGTTCCTGGTCTTTTATTTCCTGGTAAAGAGTCCTCATGGTATCCCGCAATCTGCCGAGCACTGCATTAGAGTCTGTATTGATCTCAGGTAAAGGGGTATAGACGTGGAAAAGGGTAAACTGGATATTCTTCTGACCGGCAAAAGTTCGCATGATAAAGTCAAGGGCTTTTTTGTCATAGCTGGTAAAATTGTATGGAACCAATGCTTTTTGTCTATCCATAAATACCCCCAAGCCTGCACTTGGCAGGAACTCCATCAATACAATATATTTTTCACAGGCCCGGAAATCGATTCTGCCTACTCACTATCTATGCACAATTCCCCTTCTGGAATCTTTTCTCCCGGCCGCCATGTGGAAAAGGAGCTGCGGGGAATAAAGTCTCCTTTGCGCACTTCCCCTTCAACCCACACAATACGAGCGTTGCAATCCCAGACCCGCCGCTCAAGGCTTTTTTGTCTTTCCTCCAGAGCCTTTTCAGCGCCCTTTCTTGTCCTGTGCACTGAAAGGACCTCCTTCGCTATCTCATTGGGCTCATGCTCGTCATAAATAACCGCGTACATGACGGACACCCCCTTTCAATCCGATTCACACCAAGAAACGAAGCAAACCATTTTCATGAAAACAACCCGGATCTATTCCGGCTCTACTTAAAAAATTTCTTCTCATATGTTATGGACGCCGCATCAAATTCTTCGTAAAGCTCTTTCAGGCGTGCGTTGGCCACTTCCACCTGGCCCGCCTTTTCTTCCTCTTCGCGCTCGGTCTGGTAGCACGCAAAGCACCGCTGGAAATTATGCTTTTTGCCCAGGCTCTCCACCACAAAGTCGATGTTCAGAAACGTCTGTGAATTATGATAATTCGCAAAGTGCTCTACCGCGGGGACATATTCGAGATCAATAGCCACTGAGACCTTCGCCCCTTCCTTAGCCATATGAATATAGTCATCAATGGTCAAGGTGGGATCGTGCTCCTCCTGGTACCCGTCAAACTTGACCAGCATATCTTCCAGGCTGAAGAGTCGTTCTTCCACGTCGATGCCTGCCTTCTTGAGAAGGATATGATCCCGCTGCAAATAGCGATTTGCGATCATCACCGCCTGTGACACATGCGGACAAAGATTATTGGGACAACCACGGGCATAGCATTTTCTGAACGAATAGGCTTCACCGTCCACTTCTCCTTCAAACCGGCAGAGAAATATATGGGCCTGAAACGGATTTTCCCGGTGGTGAAAGTCCACTGGAATAACCTCAAAGGTCTGCCTGCATGTAACAGCAGCGCCCCTTTTTTTCAGGTTCACCAGGTCTGAAATACGTTTTGCAGTCCTTGAAATATTCGTTGATGACATTTTGACACCTCATCATCTCAATTATTTGAACGTACCCTGCAGGGACTCCGGAAAACGAAGGTTTGGCCGGGCCTCTTGTCTTGCTTCCCTTTTCTGGAAGACTCACCATTCCTTCTGCCGTATTCCGGAGTCCCCACGAGAGACAAAGGGATACGTCTCTGAAAGGGCAAACCTAATAGACCAAATGTACCTGGGCAGTGAGCATTTCCGTGGTCACTTTTGCCGCGGCCGTGGTTTGAGCACCTTCAATCAGGTCAGACTCATCAATTTTTCTTCCATTCATGCAAGGAACGCAAACCAGCAGCTTTCCACCCAATTCCAAAAAATCCGTGAGAAGCTTCTCAAAGGAACCAAAATCAACGGAGTTTACGTTCTTGGCATACCCTTTCTTGGCCAGAAAAACTCCGTTTCCATGGAGGAAAATAGTCGCCTGCATATCCATGACCAAGGCCGCATTAGCTAGTGTAAATGGGAGTGAAGCCCTTTCCGCATCTTCTGCTGCATGAGTAGCAACATAAAAAACCTTTTCTTCTGTTTCTGCCATCGTTTTTCTCCTTTTCTTTTAATTTCAGCTCAAATGGATAGTACACGGGCCCGTTTTTTCTTATTCCACGGACCTGGCCAGAACCGCCGACAGGTCTTCCACATCCGCTCCTGACTTCCTCAAATTGCCGAGACAAATAGGGCACATGGCTACAATGGGCGCGCCGGTTGATCGCAACTCCTCAACCCTTCTCTCCATGACCTCCTTTGACAGGGCTGGAGAGACGGACTCTGCAGGTCCCCCACAGCAACTGGTAAACAGCCCTTTATTCCGCACCTCGTCCACGGTCACGCCCACATTGGACAAGACCTTTCTGGGCACATCCGAGAGTTCCAGATACCGACCATAAAAGCAGGGATCGTGCAGTGTCACGTGAACACCTCCGGCCCCATTGCTGGACTGCAGATTGAGAACTTCAAAATAGGCCTTTACGTCAAAGGTTTCTCCAGTAACTTCCGGGTAGAGCACCTTTAAGGCATAGGTGGTGTGCGGATCCACGGTAATGATCTTCCTCACTCCCGCCTTTTTGAGCCTTCCCGCAACATACTTCGCGTGCTTGATAAAGCTTTCCTGATCACCCAGATCATACAGCAAAATCCCGCTATAGTCATCCAACTTCGGTTTGTAGTAAAAATCCACATTGGACTTGATGAGCAACGTGGCGATATCCTGCAAAATCTTGTTTGCCCGCTTTTTTTCTTTTCCCGATGTCTTCAGGGCAAGGCCTATCCCCGAAAGCCTGCTGGGCACATATTTTGCTGTCCCGCTCAGAAAATTCCCGAACTTGGTACCCTCGAACTTTTCCAGAACCTTTGTAGATTCTTCTATATAGGGGTTGAACTGATACATTAACCCGGTAAAAAGCAGGGCATCCCCTTCCCACTTGAGCGGCATTTTCTTCCACCAGGTATTGTCCATACATTTGGGGATGCCAAAAGGTCCTCTCGTCTTCCTCACATTGGCGGCAACGGCATCTATAATATCTTTCGGGTTATACATCTCAAGACCTCCTCCAGTTTGCGACGACAAATCTCTTCAGGCCCAGGATTACTTCCCCTGGATCAGCCTCTCGCGGGCAGGTCTTGGTGCACAGTCCGCAGTGGAGACAGTGCCAGAGTTCCTGCGGGTTCTCCAGGATGCGATCTTTGGCACCAATCTGGATATATCGGACCATTTTCCTGGGGAAATGTTCATAGATAAGTGGACAAATGGCGGCACAAGTTCCACAGTTAAAACAATCAAGGGCCGTATCAACACCAAACTGGTACAGCTCTTCGGCAAATCCCGGATCAACAACAGTCATTCTTTCTCCTCCTGGTAACTGCTCAGTCTTGTCAGGTTCATTATTCGCAGTTACGCTCCTTAAAAAGAACATCAGAAGCAAAACTCGGGTAATTAATCCCTCTATTCTTAGCTTTCCTGGGCAACCTCTTCCTGGGGAGTCTCTTCCGCGACCAGTTTGTAGCGAAAGTAGCCACCGTCCTTATCTCCTTCCACAATTTCTCCGTATTTCTTCATTGTGGCAAGATACCAAAACACTTCCGCGGACGGCATACCCGTCTGCTCCACTACGCCAGGGACGGTTGCGCCCTCAGTGCCCAGTGCCTCTTTTATTGATTTTATGGCCTTTTTCTGCTCCTTCATCCTGGCCGTAGCCGCTGCGATCTTTTGCTTGCGGGCCTTCCGGAGCTCCTTCATAGCTTCCTTTCGTGCATCTTTTTCAGGACTATTTTCCGTCATGGGAACCTCACTCATGTTTTTGAAAGAGTATCTATAAAAGCCTTTTTCTTCAGCCTTCAGCCTATTAACCTTCAGCCTCTTTTATGCCACCAGCTCATCGGCCACAATCATGTCCACCATGTCTTCATATTCCTTCAGCGTCCAGCCCTTGATATCAATGGCATTTTCGGGGCATACCGCCACGCAGGCACCGCATCCGAGGCAGAGAGCGGGAAATACCTGGGCCCGCTGCACCTTTTCTCCCTCCACCAGCATTTCAACCATGTTCAGGGCTCCTTCGGCCAGACATGCCTCCACGCAGGCTCCAGTGCCTTTACACTTCTGCAAATCCACCTCCGCCACAAATGGATCAAGCTCCACAAAACCCTTGGCAAGCATGGCCGAAGTCTTTACGGATGCAGCACCTGCAGCATTGCACGCCTCTCCCACGTCCATGGGAGCCTGACATGTTCCCGCAAGCATAAGTCCCGTGACGGACAATTCAACAGGGCGTAATTTAGGATGAACCTCCAGGAGAAAGCGATCGGCCCCCACAGGGAGTTTCATCATGTCCACCAGATCGGGAATAGGAGTTGGTTCCATACCTACCGCCAGGACAACAAGGTCTACGGGCACTTCGACTTCCTCATCAAAAGTCAGGGTATCCTTCACTTTCACCATTAGCGGATATCCCTGCCCTGTCCCATTTCCGGTCACCACGGGGGGCTCTTCGGGGAGAAAGCGGAAGAACACAACCCCATGATCCGAGGCTTCGTTATAGAGTTCTTCCTGTCCCCGCCCGTAGGTCCTGATGTCCCTGTAGAATTCATAGACCCTGGTTTCCGGGTATGCCTGGCGTATGGTATTTGCCGCGTTGATCGTTGCGGTACAGCAAGTTCTTGAGCAATATTCATTCAGGTTGCCGGATTCGTCCGGTTCATGGATCCCCGGAATTTGCCGGCTCCCGACACAATGAATCATGGCAATACTTCGAATCTTCTTGCCGTTGATTTCCAAGGCCTTCCCCTCTTTCCGGTTTTCCGAAAGAGACCGGATAAAATCGGGAAGGGTCACGACTTCCTGGAATTCCCCAAAACCATATTCTCCCTTAAAAGGAGTATATAGCTTAAATCCCGTGGCGAGGATAACCGCTCCAGTCTCTATCTTCAGTTCCT
Organism: Deltaproteobacteria bacterium; assembly: GCA_003646815.1. Taxonomy (GTDB): domain Bacteria; phylum Desulfobacterota; class DSM-4660; order Desulfatiglandales; family Desulfatiglandaceae; genus B46-G9. Next base: position 17,971 of record QMLQ01000034.1, read on the forward strand.
CATCTTTTTCCGGAGCAGATCCGGGATACACACCGACAAAGGGCACAAATTCCCCGGCAGCCTTCCCCGACTCCCTGACCAGCTCGAGTCTTCCTTGATCTTCCTCTGAAAAGGAACTAGTGACCTTGACCGTGACAACAAAATTGCCCACATAACCTTCAAATCCCACAACTTTGGTACACGTATAGACGGTGATGGCCGGATCATCGAGGACGCTACCTGCAAGCTCCGAGACAACATCCGAAGCTTTCTCTCCGGTGGGAGCCAGCACTTCAAGCTGTGCGGTCCTTCCGCCTAGAAAAGGAGATTGCTCGATTAACACAACTTCGATCCCCCGATCCGAAAGATCTTTCGCCGCCTTGAGACCTGCGACGCCTCCGCCAATAATGGTTGCATGCTTTTTCGCATCTACCCGAATCGGCTCAAGTGGCGTGAGATTCTTTGCTTTGCCGACGGCAGCGGCTACCAGGCGCGTTGCCTTATCGGTTGCGCTTATCCCATCATGGACCCAGCTTACCTGTTCCCGGATGTTGGCATGCTCGTAAACATATGGGTTAGCCCCCGCCCTTGATATGGCTCCTCGAAAGGTTGTCTCATGGAGACTCGGAGCACAGGAAGCCACCACGACCCTGTTTATTTTACCGCTCTTAAGGTCTTCCGCGATCATGTCCTGACCCGGATCCGAGCACATGAATTCATTCCTGCGCGCCACAACCACGCCCGGAATCTTTTCTGCCCGTTTCCGTACGGTCTCCACGTCCACATGATCAGAGATGTTCCCTCCGCAGTGGCATACGTATACGCCTACTCTTGCTTCTTCATCTTCCTGGCTTTTGCTCTTGTTTTCGTCTGTCATCATCCTCACTCCAACTCGATTCATGAAACAGGGATCAGATTCAGGCTGCTTTTTTTCCTTGCTCCAGTGCCGCCATATACTTGGATGCCTCCATGGCAGCAGCCCCCGCTTCAGCTATCGTATCCACGATATCCTTGGGCCCTGCCGCCACTCCCGCAACAAAAACTCCTTCCATGTCAGTGAGGGTGGGAGAGACCTTGGGTTTTATCTGGTCAATAAACCCATCATCTCCAATGGATACCGGGCATTGTTGTACCGGGTTCCAATCAGGCAGCATACCGAGTGAAAGCACCACCAGATCATGGTCGGCAGTGACTGAACCTTCCCCATCCTGGGCCTCATAGCGGACCGTAACGCTGCCATTTTCACCGGGCCACATGGTTGCCACCTTGGCCTTCACAAACTGAATTCCCATGGCTTGAGCATTCTGAAAGAATTGTTCATATCCTTTCCCAAACGCCCTGATATCCATGTAATAAATAATGATATCTGCCAGCGGCAGAGCACCTGAGAGCAGCATGGCCTGCTTGATCGCGTACATGCAGCAGACCCGTGAACAATACGGGACCCCCATGCTCTTGTCCCGTGATCCCGCGCATTGGATAAATGCCACAGAATCAGGCTCCATACCGTCCGAAGGCCTGAGTACACGGTTGTAGGGACCATTTGGGGCAAGAAGCCTCTCCATTTGAAGAGCAGTAATCACATTCGGTATCTTCCCCTCACCATACTGTTGTTTGGTCTCCAGGGGATTCAATTCAAAACCGGTGCTTAAAATGGCCGTTTTTGCCTCAATGGTAAAATCCTCCGGTTGCTGGAAATAATCCACCGCTCCGGTGGGGCAGACCTTTTCACATTTACCACAGAGCATACAATTCTCGGTGTCAAGGATTGCGAGCTGGGGAATGGCGGTTGAAAATGGAATAAAGATAGCCTTTCTCGCTGCGTACCCCCCTTGATCATCATCCGTGACCAGGACTGGGCAGTTGTACTCACATTGTCTGCACCCGATACACTTCTTCGCATCCACATACCGAGGTCTCTGGGTCACCGACGCGGTGATACCCGCTTTTCCCCTGTCTAACGACTTTAAATCACAATAGGTAAACAGGGTGATGTTCTCGTGGTGAGCAGAGGCGGCCATCTTCGGGGTGGTGATACAGCTTGCACAATCAAGGGTTGGAAACACCTTGGAAAGGCGAATCATCTTTCCGCCGATTGTGGCGTCCTTTTCAACCACGGCCACCTTATAACCTTGATCTCCCAGATCCAGCGCGGATTGAAGCCCGGCAATCCCGCCGCCCACAACAAGGGCATCAAATGTCTTGGTTTCGTTGGTATTCATTCATCCCTCCAGATCAGCTCATCACTCTTAATTGATAATGCGGTGCATCTTTCCAACGCCTTTCCACTACCGGCTATGAGCAATGAGCTAACAGCTCTCAACTTAATGAAGGCGGCCCTATCTCCTTGATCAACGAGTTCATATCGTTGATTTCCTTCAGGAATGCACGATTACAAACCGTACATATTGCGGTGAGCCGCAGCCTGCGAATATCCAGATCCTTCTCCTTCATCATCTCATAGAGCCGGTCGACGCGCTTTGCCAGGACCTGGTATGCGCCTTCGTACGGGCATTCCACACCGCACGACATGATAATGATGCCGCTGATCCCTTTTTTGAAACAATCCATATAAAACTTTTCAGGGAACATGACAGGTGCCGGCACCCTGACAATATAGACATTTGAAGGATAGGTCGAATGCGCCTGTCCCACTGAGTTGGCCCCTGGATAGGCACAATGTTCAGTGGCCAGGACAAGTATCTTTCCGTCGTTTTC
>QMLQ01000035.1 GCA_003646815.1 Deltaproteobacteria bacterium
CCTGGCAGCCTGCCACGCCTTGCAACCCGCTGGCGCAGAATGAAGGCTTTCTTAGAAAGGAATGGTCATGTCTGCTTCCTTGATCGCATTGGCACCTTGTGGGTTAAAACTTCTCTTCTTGCGATGATGATCATGGTTATGCTCCCGGTTGAATCCCGGGGGCGGGTTAATGGGACTCGGGATTTCTCCCTTGGGGATGGGTTCGGTCCTCCGGTACCGGGGATCAGGCACGGGAACGGCAGCAAGGAGGGTTGCCGTATACGGGTGAACCGGATTTTCAAAGACCTTGTCAAGCGGGCCCATTTCAACGATCTTGCCCAGGTACATGATGGCCACCCGGTCACAGATGTACTTGCAGGTGACGAGATCATGGGTGATGAAAGTTTTTTATTTTTTCCTTTCATGAGTCAAGGTTATTTTATTGATGGAGCAGTGAACGAATCTGGGCAATCAGGTGTTTTTGCGCGCCTTTATTATGGCAGGGGTCATCTCGTCATGTTCCTTTTCCCATTGAATCAGGACCACGGCGGTCAGAACCGCCAGCCCACCGATGATCTGGAGCAGAAGGAGCCGTTCTCCTAGAAAAAGGAAAGCCATGAGACCTGCGACAATAGGTTCGAAAGTGGAGACAATGGTGGCCCTTGTCGATCGAAGGAGTTCAACGCCATGGGCAAAAAGTCCAACAGGCACGATGGTTCCGAGGCTGGCGGAAAGAATGAGAAGCGTCCACGATGTCCTGTCCCAGCCCATGGTGACAAGGTTTTTTGGACTCAAGACGATATTGTAGGAGACGGCTGCGACAATGAGCGCATAGCAGATCACGGTCCAGGGGGAGTGGGTCCGCATGGAATACTCCGAATAGACAATATAAAAGGAGTATGTCAGGGTGGCGCCAAGCCCCCAGAAAAGGCCCCCAAGATTCAGGGAAAAGAGATCCACGTTATAGCCGCCTACCACCAGATAACATCCTGCCATCGCCAGAAGTAAGGCAATGAATTTTACGTACCCCATTCGCTGGTGCATAAAGGCCCAGGCAAAAACAGCGATAAATGCCGGGGCCATATATTCGATAAGGATAGCCGCAGCAGTAGGAATTTTCGAAATTGCAGTAAAATAACAGGCGTTCACGCCGGCCATACCAATAGATCCAAGGAGGAGAAAATGGATAATATCGAAGGGCCTGATTATGAAGGCCGCCGGTTTCTTGAGACTGAGCCAGAGAACGGTCAAAATGGCAGCAAACGTGACACGTCCCTGAGAAAGGACAAGGGGCGAAAGGCCCCCGTCCATCAAATACTTGGACGCAACCGCGTTAGCTCCGAAGAGTATCGCCGCCCCCAGGCAGGCAAGGATTCCCCTTGTGGTCATTGAAAAGGACATGGAGACACCTGTTCACGGCGAAATAATCTTGAGAAAATTTCGCTATCAAAATGAATTTGAGGCATGATAGTGGAAGTCGTTGCGATAAGCAATCGGAAAGCACAAGTGCTTGAGGAAGATTTTGCTTGGCAACAGGGGATTTTCCATGTAAAACCAATGGCAATCTTGCGTTTTTCCGGAAGTGCCCTGTGGCTTCGCTGGCTTCAAGGGAATTTCCGGTAAAGGGCGTTTCAAGAGAAGCTGTTTTTGGTATGTGATGGAATCCAAAGGAGGATGAACCGGTAACATGAGATGTGCAATTTGTGGACTGGAAATGGACTCAACCGAAGAGGCAATCGTAGAAGGGTGGGTGCCTTATATCCTGGAGGGTGAGAGCGAGCAGGAAGGGCCAGTGTGCTCATCTTGTCTTGATGCCCTCTTTGACATGAATGAATATGGAGAATTTGTCCTGATGGATGAATTTCGAGGCAAGGTTTCATACCTGGACGGGGGATTTGATGAAATGGATTCCGATGATCTGGACATGGATGGCCTTGTGCTTGAATACTGCGAAAACTAGAAGACACTCGAGGGCGTTCTTAAGGAGTGATTCGATAAGTAAGGAGGGGAGGGAGCAAAAAACTATATAAGAAATTATTGAATTTTGAGCCCTTTTGGCAAGTGAGGGAGGTGGGTTATGAGTCCATATGGAGACAGGGATGAACTGGTTGCTATATTATCGGCCCTGTGGGATGAAATTTTCGCCACGCCGGCTGTTGTAGAAAAAGTAGCTGGAGAGAAACTGGTGGTGAAGTTCAGGTATACGGATTTCAAGACGGCCTTGTTCATTGATATCACCGGGGACACCCCAAGGTATTATTGGGACCCGGAAGAAGGCACCCCCTTTGATGTGGAGATGATCCAGACCTCAGAGACGAGTCACAAATTCTGGATGGAACAACTCAATGTGCCCATGGCCATTGCCACCAGAAAGGTGGTGGCAAAGGGTTCGGTTCAGAAGGCCCTCAAGCTTCTCCCTGCGCTGAAGCCTGCCTTTGCCCTGTACCCGGTGATTTTGGAGCGCATGGGCCGGGAAGATCTCCTCGAAGAAAAAACCACAAAGAAAAAGAAAAAGAGACGCGCGTTCAGATTGTTCGGCCGGAAAGGAGCAGGATCGTACGACCTCGAAGCCATACCTTCCTTTCCCCTTCCATTGTCGGAATCGTCACTGCAGACAACACCCCCAGAGCAGGCACCCGAGAAAGAGCCTGCCTCGCCCACGGATCTCCTGAAGACAATGTATACAATTCGGGCCTTTGAGGAACACTTGGCACGGGCGTTCCAGGAAGGAGAACTCCCCACCGAAGCCATCCATCTCTCCATCGGGCAGGAATCTGTGGCCGCGGGACTGTGCATGAACCTTCGGAAATCCGATTACCTCAATACCACCCACCGGGGACACGGGCACATTATTGCCAAGGGAGCGGACCTCAAAAAAATGATGGCAGAGCTGTATGGAAAGGAATCAGGGCTTTGCCGGGGAAAGGGCGGCTCCATGCATGTCACCGACGGCAGTATCGGCGTTCTCGGGGCAAATGGAATTGTTGGCAGGTTCAATCCTTTTCGGTCCGGTCAAACCCCAAGATGAATTGGACCAGCGGATTGCGCTTTTTTTTATCCTGGGGCTTGCAATTTTAAATACATTATATGTATACACGCTATGGCCGAGGCTTCGGGCCAAGTATCAGAAACTGGCGGAAGCGAGGAAACCCAGGCGAAGGCGAAGAAGACCAGCGGTTTCCCAGTGAGGTTGCAGAGGTGTTTGTTATGAAGAAAACAGAGCCCACGGAGGGCAAAGAGAAAGAGGAGAAATTGGAACGTGAAAAGGCCAGGCTGGAAGCCATGTTGGGCTCCATCCCTGAGCACTTGAGCATGATGGACCGGGACCTGAATATCCTGTGGGCAAACGAAACGGCCAAGAGGATCTTCGGAGAAGATATCCTGGGGAGGAAGTGTTACGAGGTCTATCACGGTCGAAAGGAACCATGCGAACCTTATCCCTGTATCACGCTGAGAGCATTCAAGGATGGGAAGATCCACGAGCACGATACAAAAGTCATCGACAAGGAAGGAAAAGAAATCTTCTTTCACTGTAGTGCCAACGTGGCTTTACAGGATGAGGATGGCAACCCGTTGGGTGTTATTGAGATCTCCCGGGATATCACGGAACTGGTTGCGGCCCAGCAGGCATTGCGGGAAAGTGAGGAAAAATACCGGCACCTGGTGGCGTATGCGCCGTCCGGGATCATGGAGGTGGATATCCAGGCAAGGAGATTCACCGACGTGAACGACGTGATGAGCAAGTACATGGGGTACACCAGGGAAGAATTCCTTGCCATGGATCTTTTCGATATCCTGACGGAAGAGAGCAAGGCCCTCCATCTGGCACGGGTCGAGAAAATGGCTGCAGGGGAAAAGATGCCTGAAAACGTCGAATATGAGGTAAAGACGAAGGACGGAAGGAAACTGTGGCTGCTCGTCAATTCAAAGATTTCTTTTGATCGGGATGGGAGGCCGGCAAGGGGTACTGTTGTGGCCCACAATATCACGGAGCGGAAAAGGGCTGAAAAGGCCCTGGAGGAAAGTCAGAAAAAGTACCGGCAGGTGGTTGAAAATTCCATTGAGGGCATGCTTGTCACCCAGGACAGGAAGATTGTGTTTGCCAACAAGGCGGTGTGCGATTTTCTGGGCCTTTCCCTGGAAGAGGTAATGACGTCCGATGACCCGTTTGGATTTATCCATCCAGATGACAGGGAACTTGCCCTCGAAAATCACCTGAAAAGGCTGCAGGATGAAGACGCCCTGCTCCGCTACAGCATCAGGGTGGTTAATCCGAAGGGAGAAGTCAGGTGGGTAGAGGCGAGCGGACTCAAGATCATATGGGAAGGAAGTCCTGCAATCCTTAATTTCTACAGTGATATAACCGATCGAAAACGGGCGGAAGAAGAACGGGAAAGGCTGCAGACACAACTTGAACATATCCAGCGCATGGAAACAATCGGGATCCTGGCAGGCGGGATCGCCCATGATTTTAACAATCTCCTCATGGCGATCCAGGGGAATGTTTCCCTTGGTTTATTGGACACGGATGCGGACAGCCCTGTGCATCAGCGACTGGAGAATATTGAAGCGCAGGTACGTCAGGGGTCGGAACTTACGAAACAGCTCCTTGGGTTTTCCCGGCGCAAGAAGTACGAGGTTAGACCGACGGACATTAGCGAAGTCATCTCCATCCAGAACCGTATGCTGGGAAGGACAAAAAAGGATGTCAAGATCCGGGAGGAGTATGACGACGATCTCTGGACGGCCGACGTGGACCGGGGGCAGATAGAACAGGTGCTTCTGAACCTGTATGTGAATGCCTGGCAGGCAATGCCTGACGGCGGGGAGCTCCATGTGGGGGCAAAAAATGTTGTGGTTCATGACCGCGACGCCCGGATGCATCAGGTGTCACCCGGAAGGTACGTGGAGGTGACAGTGACGGACACGGGAGAGGGCATGTCTGAAGAGGTCAGCCGACGCATTTTCGAGCCCTTCTTTACCACCCGGGAACGCGGCAGGGGGACGGGTTTGGGACTTGCCACGGTGTACGGCATTGTCAAGAACCACGGTGGGTTCATTACGGTGGAGAGCGAGAAGGGGAGGGGATCGAGGTTCAGATTTTACCTCCCTGCTTCAGAACACGGGTTGCCCAAAGAGCAACCGGGCGGAGAGGATGTGCAAAAGGGCGCGGAAACCGTCCTGCTGGTGGAAGATGAAGCCGCGGTGCTGGAGGTAAACAGGAAGATGCTCCAGAGACTGGGTTACCGGGTGCTGGCTGCGGAGAGCGGCGGGAAGGCCCTGGAGCTTTATCAGGAGAAAAGAGATGAAATAGACATTGTGGTGCTTGACTTGATTATGCCGGGCATGGATGGAAACGCGGTATTCAAAAAAATACGGGAAATGAACCCGTCCGAGAGAATTCTGGTGGCGAGCGGGTTCGGGATCGAGGAGTATGCAGACCACCCCGAAAATACGGGGTATACCGGGACGCTCCAGAAGCCCTTCAGCATCAAGGCCCTTTCCCGAAAGATGCGCAGTGTTCTTGATGGAAGAACCGGCTAACAGGTGGTGGAGAGGGCGATGGATACAAGGCGCGCGAAGAAAAATGGATGAAGGCGTACAAAAAACAGTGCTGAGTCATCAGTGCTGAGTTCTGTGTTCCTTCTCTGATCAAATGCGTTTTGTTTTCATTCTTCGCACTCGGTACTTTGCACTTCGTACTGGATTATGTCGAAGTCATTTTTCAAGCGCAACGCAGGAACCATGGGGCTATCCGCCGCCACAGTAGATTGCCCGTGAGAAATGCGGGTTAGGTTTGGGCCCGCCTTTTTTCCTCGCTCCGTATCTCTCTTCTCAAGAGTTTACCCACTTTTGATTTCGGAAGCATATCCCTGAACTCTATGTATTGGGGAACCTTGTATGATGCGAGGCGTTTGCTACACCACTTGATCAGGTCGTACCCGGTTATTCCTTTCACGTCTTCCTTGAGCACCACCACCGCCTTGATCCTCTCTCCCACTTTTGGATCAGGTACGCCGATGGCACAGGCACCAACCACGGCGTGGTGCTCCTGGAGAACTGATTCTATCTCCGAAGAGGAGACCCGGTAGCCCTTGTGCTTGATGGTGTCCACCGTACGATCCACAAAATAGAGATTCTCCTGTTCATCAATGGAAACCACATCCGCAGTGCGGTACCAGGTAAGCCCTTCCATCTCCACAAACGAGTGGGCAGTCTCTTCGGGTTTGTTCCAATACTCCCGCACCATCCTCCTCGAATGCACGAGAAGTTCTCCGGGTTCTCCCGGAGGCGCAGGTTTGAGCGTGGCGGGGTCCACAACCATGATTTTCTTGCTGGGGACGACCTTCCCCATGCTTTTGAGAGGGTTGTCAACCCCCACAGGGCACATGGCCACGCCACCGCAGGTCTCGGTTGCCCCGTAGCCCTGGTAAATGGGTTTGTTAAATTTTCTCCGCCACCGCTGGTTGATCTCGACGGGGAGGACATCCCCGCCGTTGAAACAGTACAGGAGAGAACCGAGGTCATAGAGATCGATACGGTCATGTTCGAGGATCATCCGGTAGAGGGTGGGCACTCCGATGAGAGTCCTGGCCTTGAATCGCTGGATTGCATCAAAAATGCCGTCCAGGTTGACCTTGGGCATAAGAATAAGGGTGCCGCCCACCAGGAGTATGGCAAGGCCGCAGGTCTGACCCAGGATGTGAAAAAGGGGCGCTGAGCCCACGATTATGTTCTCATCGGGGGAAATGAGGTCTCTGCTTATGGTGATCTGTTCCAGGGCGGATTCCAGGTACAGGCCGTGGGAAATGGGGACCCCTTTGGGGAATTTGGTTGTCCCTCCGGTGTAAAGGATCTCAGCCGTTTTTCCCGGGTCAGTTCCCACAGGGCCCCCTGAGTATTTTCGAGTTCCTTTGACCATTTGCCTGAAAGAGAGCGTGCGCTGATCTTTGGCTACTTTTCCCTTGGGGACCCGGTCAAACGCCCATCCGAACAGTCGTTTCCACCAGGGGAGAAGATCGGCAAGGCGGGTAACAATTATTTTCTTGAAACTCACCTCATCAAGGACTTCCTGCACATAGCCATAATTGGTGTCAGCACAGATGATATAGGTGGCCCCGCTGTCCCGGGCGATGTAGCGAAGATCATAGGCCGTATAGATAGGCGTAATGGGAACCGCAACTGCTCCCGCCCGCTGGAGCCCCAGCCAGGCTATGACCCACTGGATGGTATTGGGGATGTAAAGGATGATTTTATCCGCTTCATTGATTCCGAGGTCAGAGAGGGAGGCGGCAAAATTCTCCACCAGGTGGAGGAGTCTTCTGTAGGTATAGCGCGTACCCAGGTAGATAATCGCGGTCTTCTTCGGATATTCTTGAGCGGCTGCTTTGAATGCCGCGAAAATATTGATATGTTCCACCTTACACCCCGAAATAGGCTGCCTTGACTTCCGGATTTTCCATGAGCTCAACACCGGTCCCGCTCAAGGATAACATGCCGTTTTCAATAATATATCCATGATCAATAATGGGGAGAACGGGCCTGGCGAATTGTTCGCTCACGATTACCGTAATGGCCGATTCTGAACGAAGTTCCTTGACGGCTTCAACGAGCATACCCTGCATCATGGGACTGAGACCCAGGAGCGGTTCATCCAGCAACAGGAGGATGGGCCGGGCAATGAGTGCCATACCAATGGCCAGCATCTGCTGTTCTCCCCCGCTCAGGAACCCTGCCTTCCTCCTCCTGAGGGGAACAAGGGCCGGAAAGAGGCGAAACACATAGTCCATGGTCTCCCGTACCTGCGCCTTTTTCTTCAGATAACCGGCAATCCGGAGGTTTTCCAGGATACTGCTTTCGGGAAAGATGGGGTGGCGTTCCCTGCAGAGGACGATGCCCTTTTTTACCCGTTCGCTGGGGTGGACCTTGGTAATATCCTTTCCCTGAAAAAGAACCTTGCCATAAATGGTTATGCGTTCACCGCCTTTTCTCTTTTCCTTCAAACGCATGTCCAGGATGAGTCCTGAGAGGGTGTTCATCAGGGTGGTTTTCCCCGCACTGTTGGACCCGATGACCCCCACGATCTGGCCCTTGTCAACGGACATACTCAAATCATTGACCGCCAGGGCGTTTTCAAAAAATACCATGAGGTTTTCAACTGAAAGCATGTTCATCCTGCGCTCTCTTGTTTGCGAACGATTTCAATTCCTTCCGGGTTTTGATCTTATGAACCATGTCGATCAGGTCTCACTTCCCAGGTATGCCTTCTTGACTGATTCGCTTTCCATGACCTCATCGGAAGCCCCTTCTGCGATTTTTTCCCCGTAGTTGAGGACCATGATTCTATCAGCAATACGAAAAAGCTCCTTCAGGCGATGCTCTATCATGATGATCGTTTTGCCCTGAAACCGCAGTTTTTCTATGATCGGGACGATGCTGGCAACCTCCGCCAGGCTGAGCCCTGAAAAGAGCTCATCAAGAATAAGGAGATCAGGCCGCAGGGCCATGCTTTTTGCCAATTCAAGCCGCTTTAAATATCCCTGGGGCAGGGAGCTGGCCACCTTATAGGAGACATAAGAATCCCGCTCGAATCCTACTTCTTCGAGAAGATCCAGGGCCACCGAATCCCTTTCACCGTATTTACCGCCGGCCATTGCCTTGACCCTGGGGGAGTAGAGCGGAACCACCAGGTTCTTGTAGGCAGGAAGCTGGTAAAAGGGCCTGACCATCTGAAATGTCCTGGCAATGCCCAGGCTGACAATCTTGTACGGCGCCCGACCGGTTATATCCCTTCTCCGGTAGATTACCCTCCCCGCATCTGGTTTCAGAAATCCCGTGATGAGGTTCACCAGGGTCGTCTTGCCCGAGCCGTTCGGTCCGATGATGCCCAGTAATTCGCCTTCCTGCAGCTCGAAACTCACGCCGCTCACGGCCCTGACCCCTCCGAAGGACTTGGAAAGGCCGGAAACCATGAGCAGGGCCGATGTCTCTTCTATTCTATTTCTACCCATCGCTCAAATTGATGATATTTCCTTTGCATGTAATGAAAGATCCCTTCCGGGAGTGCCACCACAAACACCACCAGGAAGAGGCCGTAAAACACGATGCGCAAGGCGCCGAGGGCCCTGAGTATCTCCGAGAGGGGAACCAGTATAAAGGCCCCCAGAAGCGGGCCCGCGAAGGACCCCGTTCCTCCCACCACTGCGGCGGCTATGGGCATGATGGAGTAGTCAAGGGCAAAACCCGGCATACCGGCGAACATGTCGTAGTGTGTTCCAAAGGCGCCGGCAAACGATCCTACCGCAGCAGCAAGGAACAACACCTGTGCCTTGTGCCAGTGGATATTCAGGCCGGCACTCATGACTGAACGATCATTGTCGTTGATGGCCCTGATGACCAGCCCGTAATCGGAGGCAAGAATTCTCCGAAAACCGAACAGGACCACGAGGAGGACCGACTGGATGAGATAGTATGCTACCCATTTGTTGGGAAAAGGGCTCAAGCCGGTCAATCCTTCGGTTCCCCCTAGGATCCTGGTGGCCTCCACGAGTCTCGAAAACATGAGGGGAAGTACCAGGGTCACCATGGCAAAATAGATGCCCCTGAGCCTGGAGACGGGCAGGAGGGCGATGGTGGAAATCAAACCACCGAGAATGGTGGCGATGGGGATCGTAAGGAGGACAGGAATGCCAAAGTAGTGATTCAGGCTCCCAGCCACATAGGACCCGACTCCGTAAAAGAGAGATTGCCCGAGAGAGAGGAGTCCAACGGACACCAGCATATCCCAGCTCAGGGCCAGGAGTGCATAGACTGCCGTAGAAACAAAAATTTCCTGCCAGTAGGGTGTCAGAAACGGGCCCAATCCCAGGAGACCGATGACCGGAACAGCCCTCGGCAAGAGAAGATAAAGCATCTCTTTCGGGGAGGAGAGCGCAAAGATATCTTCAGAGCGTGCTTTTATTCCCCGGTCTACTCTTTCCTTCCGCTTTCGCATGGGATCAGATCAAATCCTTTCTTCCAGTTCTTTCTGTTTTCCGAAAAGGCCGGATGGTTTCACCGCAAGGATGATGGCGATGGCACCCAGGCTTACCAGGATCATCCAGTGCGGTTCCAGGTAGTTGGCGGTAAAGGTTTGTGCGTAGCCGATGAGCACGCTTGCCACAAGAATACCGACGGTACTGCCCAGTCCCCCCACAATGCAGACCGCAAGCGCATTGATGAGAACCTCGTAGCCTCCCTCAACCGCGATGGTCCCGAGCGGTAAAATGACAATAGCCGCAACCGCCGCGAGGGCGGAGCCAAAGGCCATGCTGAAGGCTCCGATACGGTCCGATTCAATACCGAAAGTCAGGGCGGTCCTTTCGTCCTGGGCAATGGCCCTGAATGCCAGCCCCATCCTGGTGTGATGGGTGAAGAAATAGAGAAATCCCGTGAGTGCGACAGCGATGAGGGCAATGAAGATCCGCTGGTAATCCACGTAGACTTCTCCAATGGAAAAACTCCCGTCCAAAAAAACCGGCAAGGTGTATCTGAAGCCCACAAAATCAAAGTACCGGAACAGCTCCATTATTGCCAGACCCAGCCCGAATGTTGCCATCACTTCGGAAAGGGGCATACCCTTGACCCGCAGGATGATCGCGTAATACATGGCCATTCCTAGAAGGGCCGCTCCGAATACTGAGGCGGCGATACAGAGGAGATAATTGAGTCCCAGCGAATTGAGAAAGATCCAGGTAAGAAAGCCGGAAAAAATATAAATGGCACCATAGGCGAAATTGGCCACACCGCTAATGCCGAAGGTCAGGTTGAATCCCACGGCAAGCAGTGCCAGTATGGCGCTGTTTATGAATCCATATACAAGGCTTCCAAGAAACATACCGTCTTCCTCTTGTGCTCCGGTTGTCGGGGACGGCCCAGAGTATAAGACATAAGGAAAGGGCCGGGGCCTCCCGGGCCCTTCCTATGCTGTTTATCGTGTTAAAATCGCCGGGATCCTGTGGGCTATTTGGCGGGTTTGAGCCCCTCGGGGAGGACAATTTTCCCTTCCGCGATGGACTCAGGGAAGACAATCACCCTTTTTCCGGGTTTGCGCCACTGGACCATGCACCCCATAGCAGTTTCTGCCGGGTCTGTGCCGTAGACCACCTGGTGCCCTTTATTGAATCGAATTCGCCCCATGGCTCCCATCCGATCCGTCTTTTCCAGCTCGGACACTACCGTGTCAGGATCAATGGTTCCCGCCCGTTCAATGGCCTGTTTCAGGATATAGACCATTTCATAGGCAGGGGCGGGGGAATGTCCCGCCTCAATGGGGCGACCGTATCTCTTCTGATACTTGTTAAAGAACTCAACAGATTTTGGGACCTTGGGGCAGGGGACGTTCCCTATCTCGAAGATACAATTTAAGGCCCCGTCTATCTTTCCACCGAAGGATTTCCAGGCGGCGGGTCCGGCAAGGGGGGAGATGAAGCCTGCAACAAGAGCAGGAATCCGCATGGATTTCCATTGCTTTACCAGGATGCCGCTCTGGGGCATATCGAAAATGGGAAGAATCACCTGGGCCTTCTTTGCCCTTGCCTTCATGAGCCCGGAAGAAAAGTCGGACGATCCTGTGGGATAGGCCTGGCGTCCAACAACCTTCCAGCCCATTTTATCGAAGACGAGCTTGATCATGAGATCTCCCGTCTTCCTGGCCCACGCTACGTCCTGGTTCATGATGTACACCCTGTTGAAACCGAATTGCTTGTTGAGATACGCCATGGTTCCGGCCAGGTACTTGATCAGGTAGACGGCGTTCAGGCATACCCGGAACGTATATTTGTACTTATCATAGTTTGCCTGGACCTTTTTTTCCATGGCAGGAGACATGGCGGTCCCAAGCAGCATGGGGACCTTGTACTGTCCCACAACGTCCATGACGGCGATGGCACATTCCGATCGGAAGGATCCGAAGACGATAAAATTTGCCTTATCTTCGAGAATCAGTTTCTTGTGTGCCTTGATGACCTCGGCAACAGGAACACCGGGCTCAGCCCCCCTGGCGTCTATGGCGATAACCTTGAAAGGACGCATTTCTCCACCAACATTTATGCCGCCCGCCTTGTTGATCTCATCCACCGCCATATTGACACAGAAGAGCCCTTCTTTCCCTTCCAGGAATCCAATGGAAGTGGGAACCCCGAGTATAATTGGTTTCGCGGCCTGGGCAGACGGGACCTGTGGACCTGCTGCGAGTCCCAGGAATAACAGGGTGATGACAAAAGTCCAGATGTATTTTTTCATGTTCTCCCCTCCTTTTGAGATCGCTAAAGTGTTTTCGCCAAGAGGCTTACGCTATCACACTCCTTTCCGCAATGGGTTTACATCGTGGTGCCTTCAAATCAGGTACGGATCAGGCAAGAATTCTCCTTCCGATAATGAGTTTTTCTATCTCTTTCGTACCCTCGTATATCTCCAGGACCTTTGCCGCGCGGTAAAAGCGTTCTATATCATGATCGTTCATGTAGCCGTATCCACCGTGGAGTTGGAGTGCCTCGTCGACCACTTCCACCGCGGTCCTCCCTGCGGCCCATTTGGCCATGGCGATAATTTTGGTGTCAACCTTGTTGTGGTCGACCAGCCAGCATGCCTTGTGGGTCAGGGTGCGGGCAAGCTCAATACGTGTGGCCATTTCCGCGATTTTGAACTGGGTGGCTTGGAATGAGGAAATGCTTCTGCCAAACTGTCTCCGTTCCTTCACATGGGCGATGGCCAGGTCAAGGGCACCCTGAGCTAGTCCCACCCCATGGGCTGCAACATAGGCCCGGGAGCGATCAAAAAACTGCATGAGCTGAAAAAAGCCTTTACCCCTTTCGCCCACCAGGTTTGCTTTCGGGACCCGGACCTCTGAAAAGAAGATATTTGCGGTATCAGAGGCGCGCAGACCCATCTTGCCTTGAATTTTGTCAGCCTCATAGCCGTTCCGGTCGGTTTCGACAACGAGGATGGAGTGGCGGCTGGACCTGGATTTTCCTTCAGGATCAGTGAGGCAAAACACGAGCAGGAAGTCTGCTGCACTCCCGTTGCCGATCATAACTTTACTGCCGTTAATCAGGTACTCATTACCGTCTTCCACGGCGCTCGTCATGGCAGAGGCTGTATCACTTCCCGCATCGGGCTCGGTGATGGCAAAACCCATGATTTGTTCCCCTCGCACAACTCCAGGGAGATACTTAGTCTTCTGGGTTTCAGTCCCAAATAGGAGAAACTCCTCGGCCCCGAAGGTGACTGAACAGAGCTCCTGTGACAGGCCGGGATCCACTTTCCAGAATTCTTCAAGAATCAGCGCGTGCTCCAGGAAACCGAGGCCTGCGCCGCCATATTCTTCATCAATGAAAACCCCGAGGAAACCCAGGTCTCCGGCCTTTTTAAGAAGTGATAAAGGGAAGGTTTCGTTAATATCGCATTCCCGGGCGATGTTTATAAATTCTCCCCGGGCAAACTCCCGGGCTGCCCGTTGAATGTCCCGCTGTTCTTTTGAGAATTCGAAATCCATTAAAGACTTTCCGAAAAAATGAAGGGGTAAGGAGAATGAGCGTTACCATACCGTATGATAAAGTTTAATTGCAAGAAAAAGGATAGCGCTGGAGAAATTTCATTCAAGTCCGTTTGTTCTGTCACCGATGAGAAGATAGTGCGGCCGTAACAAAAGGATAAGCAACAATGTTGCGGTGGCAAAAGAAACGAAAGGTTTTTTGGAGGCGGAGATTCATGGTACGAAGATTTCTGCTGGGGATATTGTGGTCGGTTGCAATCTACTTTGGGGCGTGCTTTTTTGTGGGTGCGGTGGCTGGCGCCGTGGCAAGCGCATATGATCCGGGCCATGCTACTACCGCAGGAATGGAGGCCGGGGTGATCGCCGTTGCCTCGATCCGGCTCTACCTGATTTTCGGTGCCTTTTTCGTGGGGACGGCCGGTACCATGATTGGATTTCTGCCGGGCGGCAGGGCGAAGCCGGATACCGTTACCCTGGGGAATACCTCTCCACTTGATGTTTGATGCGGCAACATGGCCCTGATTGATCTCCACAGAGTTCATGAAACCGCATTTTTGGACAGGTTCCTATGAAGCAGGTTGCTGCCGCGGCTTAATCTCGATTTCCACCCGCCTGTTTTTCTGTCTGCCTTCCGGAGTGGCGTTCGATGCAACAGGCATGGTTTCCCCAAAGCCCATGGACGTAATCCTCCTTGCAGAGATCCCTTTCAAGACAAGGTAATTCTTGACAGCCTTGGCCCGCCTTTCCGAAAGATCCTGATTGTACTTCTCCGATCCCGTATTGTCCGTGTGCCCGGTTACCAGGATATCATTTTCAGGGTATCGGACCATGACCTCGGCCATCTTTTCCAGTTGTTGTTTTGCGCCGGATTTCAAGGCAGTGGAATTCAGATCAAAGAGTATCGCCTCTGACATGGTTACCACAAGCCGGTCTTCCTCCCGGCGGACCTCGGCGTCTTTGATTTGCTGAAGTTCTTTGGCCTGCTGGTCCAGTTTATAGCCAATACCTCCCCCAATGGCGGCACCGGCGAGCCCACCGATCACCGCCCCGGTTCTTCTATTGCCCGACTGATGCCCGATCACGGCCCCGGCCAGGGCGCCTGCCGCAGCGCCGATGGCCGCTCCCTGTCCGGTTTTGGTTCTTGCCGCCTGTTGCGTCTGTGCGCAGCCTGCAATGGCAAGGATCAGGATAAACAAAATAATGGATCGCAATTTTGTTTGCATGAGGATGTCTCCTTTATTGTTCGTAGATTTTACTATACAACTTACTTATTTTTTTGACGTTTGCAAGGAATAAAAAAGTTTACTTTTTTCTGATCACGGCGTGACAGCGAAACACAATTCTATTTTTTTGCATGACACCTCTTTCCACGAATCCCACACGCTGCAGGTCGGCGAGAACAGTATCCACTCGTTTATCCCGAACAGCTTTCCTCAAATCGGAGAGGGTGTGGGCCCGGATCAAGGGTTTTTTGTATGATCGGGAGAAGTTCCGCTGTTATGTCGTCATAGGGTATACCGGGAGAGGGCCTGGCGTATGATGTCCGGTGAAAAAGGACCACCATGGGATGGATAAATTATTTTTAGATTTTCCTTCAGAAGCATCCTCCAGCTTGCAACCAATGCCTCTAGGTTTTCGACAAAAGTGGGGAGGCCGGGCGAAAGGCGCATGGGCAAACTGTTCATGGCCATGTCCCCGACAATAGCTTCTCCTGAGTCCAGAAGAACGGAGATGGATCCAGTGGTATGACCTGGAGTATGAATAATTCGGCCCGCAATGCCATATGGTTCCAATGAAAAGGGAAACTGGTCAAGCGCAATATCCACTGCAGCGGGTCTGACATGAATAAAGGGTTTCATTGCAGGAACCATGGTTTTTGCAAGGATTTTACCCCAGATTCCCACTCCGTGCAGGGGGGATTCGTATAGCTCTTCAAGCCATTTTTTCTCTTGTTGATGCATTACTATGTCGGCCCCGATCAACTTCTTGATATCTGCCGCAGAACCGATATGATCCCAGTGACCATGAGTTATGATGATCAGTCCGATCTCCTGCGCCTTTATTCCTGCTGCCTCCAATTGCTTGATAAAGACATCGGCCTTTTTGGGTGGGCCGCAATCAATCAAGACCGTTCCCCTGTTATTAAGAATGAACACATTGGCAATGCCAAGTGAAATGGTGTGGACAGAAATGGCCATGATTAATCCTCACAAGAATTCAGCCTTACGCATTACTCATCGAGAACGGATCTTACTGCCTGAAGCATCTTGTTTAATTCATAGGGTTTGCTCACAAAGGCCTTTGCGCCGGCCTTAAGGGCATCTTTTGCGTGGCCGTCTATGGAATACCCGCTGGCAATCACCACTTTTGTGTCAGGGTTTATTTTCAGTAGTTTCTCGAGACACTGTTTCCCTCCCATGCCCGGCATAATAAGGTCCAGAATGACCAGGGAGATATGCTTCCTCCTCTCCTTGTACAATTCAAGGGCGCTTTCACCGTCAGGTGCAAGGAGCACGGTATAACCGAAGGTTTCCAGAATGTCCCTTCCGATGTCCCGCAGGATTTCCTCGTCATCCACCAGCAGGATGGTCTCACTGCCTCTTTCGGAGGTTGCTTCATTATTTTTCGCCTCGGTTTCAAACCTTGCCGGAATTCCTTCCATGACCGGGAAATATATTTTGAAGGTGGTCCCATCACCCGGTTCGCTGGCGCACATGATGTAACCCTCGTGACTCTTGACGATGCCGTATACCATGGCCAGGCCAAGGCCGGTTCCTTTTCCCACTTCTTTCGTGGTAAAGAAAGGGTCAAAGATATGCTCGAGGGTTCTCCTGTTCATCCCGATGCCCGTATCGGAGATCCTTAAAAGCGCGTATTTTCCCGGTCTCGCCCCCAGGTGGTCTTTGCAAAATTCTTCGTCCAGGATCACGTTTTCCGTTTCAAGAAGGAGTTTCCCCCCTTCCGGCATGGCGTCCCTTGCATTCACTCCAAGGTTCATTATTATCTGTTCCAACTGGGAAGGATCGGCACTGATTGCTTCAAGATTTTTTTCCAGATTCAGTTCTATATCGATCATTTTGGGGATGGTTCTCTTGAGGATTTTCTCTACCTGTTCCACTTCGTGATTGAGGTCCACGGGCCTTTTCCTGCTTTCCACCTTGCGGCTGAAGGTAAGAAGCTGCTGGGTAAGCTCGCTTGCCCTATGGGCAGCCTTTTCGATCTGCTGGAGGCGCGCTATATCCGGGTCCCCTTTATCCTTTTCCATGGCAAGGATTTGGGTGTATCCAAGAATGCCCTGAAGCAGGTTGTTGAAGTCATGGGCAATCCCGCCTGCAAGCGTTCCTACGGCCTCCATCTTCTGGGCCTGAAGCATTTGTTTGTTGAGTTTCTCGATTTCCCGTTGTGCCAGGACACGGTCGGTCACATCCCTGGCTATCCCGCTGATAAAAGGTTCTCCATCCGCAGGCCTAATCAAATTGCTCCGAAACTCGAGGTATATCTTCCTGCCGTCTTTTGTAAAATAACTCGAAATGCCCTGATAGTGGCCTTTTTTCTTGATCCCTTCCAGGTACTCGGTATAAAACAGCTCTCCGAGTTCCGGCTTCATGAAATCCGCCGCCTTACGCCCTATGAACTCTTCAAGCTCATACCCGAATATGCTGGTCATGGCCCTGTTCCCGTTCATAAAACGCCCTTCAAGGTCCTGGGTATAGATAAGGTCTGACACGGAATCAAACAGATCCCTGTAACGCTTTTCCGAACGGCGGAGTTTTTCCTCACTTTCTCGCAGGGCTCTTTCAGCACGCTTCTTTTCATCAATGTTTCTTGCAATGCAGTGTATGGCAACCACTTCGCCCTTGTCATTGAAAATCGGGCGATTGACAAAAGAATACCACACAAATTTGCCATCTTTATTCTTGGACCGCATCTCGAAATTGGATGTCTCCCCTGTCAGGGCCTTCTCATACGCATCGAGCACCAGGGCCATCTCATCCGGATGGGGCAAGACACCAAAGTGGGTACCGATGATTTTTTCTCTTTCATACCCGCTTTCTCTGATGAATTCGTTATTGACCTCCATATAATTACCTTCCCTGTCAAATATAAATTGGATGTCAATGGAATTCTCAAAAAGATCACGGTACCTTTTCTCGCTTTCTCTCAATTTCTCCAACAGGCGATGTTCTGATTGTCTCTGTTTAGTGACATCACGAAAGGCCAAAACAACGCCAATGATGTTTCCCTCGTTATCGCGGATAGGCGCGCAGCTGTCTGCAAGGATTTTTTCTGTGCCGTCCCTGCATATCAATACCGTGTGGTTGGCAAGGCTCACTGCTCGTCCGGTTTCAAGGACCTCCTCCACCGGGCTGACACAAGGCTTCCGCGTGTTTTTATTGATGATAGGGAAGACCTCAGTCAAAGGCCTGCCGACTGCCTCCTCTTCGTTCCAGCCGGTTATATTTTCGGCGGCCCTGTTCATCAATGTTATGGTTCCGCTGCGATCGGTGGAAATCACGCCGTCTCCGATGGATTCCAAGGTGACCGCAAGCCGTTCCTTTATTTCCACTGTTGCGACTTCTTTTCCCCTTTTCATTATAGGACTCCAATACGCTTCACCTGACAAGGTGATATTTCTCGCTGGTTTTTTTATACACCATTCACTTTCATTACTTTTTTCCCAGTTGCGCGACGGCACCACACCGTCGCTTCATCAAACCTCATAGCCAGGATGCAGGCCAGGAAGGCCAACTTCGCAGCCCGGGCGCTTTTGTTGATGCCCCATGCCCTTTTTGCATGTTCCAGTGCTGGCAGGCCATTATTGTTTTTTAATTGCTCCGCGCCCCTCCTTAATTCCCGTTCGGCACACTCCAACAGGTTCCAAAGGCTTGACAGGTCACAGCCGCAACGCGGGCATTTACGGTTTGTCGGATTGATTTTCCTGCAGGCAGGACATTCTATTTCCATTAATCCTCCAGGTAAAAAAGCATGTCGGAGAGGGATTCATTCAATTCGGCAAGCCTTTCAAAGTCACCGTTACTGATCGATTCCCTGCTTTCACTGACCAGTGCTTGAAGCTCTGACGCATCTGTTTCTTCAACGCTGCCCATGAGTTCTTCGGCCCTTTTGCGGAGATCCCTGGCATCGCGAAGAAGCGTTTCTTTTTTTGCGCTCGTAGGCATGCCGGGTAGGCTTTCACTGCCATTTTCGCCAACCAGGGCTTGGATGTTTTGTTGCGCTTTTTCAAGGTCAAAGACCCCTTTTTTGGCTCCGGTTCCCATTTTAACCGTCTTTGATAATCCAGTTCTCTTTTCTACCGCCGTGACCTCCAGTATCCCGTTCAAATCCAGATGGAGATCCAGCACGATCTCATTGCCTGCCGGGACATCACTAAGCCCTTCCACCATGAAGTTCCCTATGAATATGTTATCGGTGGCGATCGGCTCTTCTCCCTGGTATATCCGGACATCCACGGCCTCCTGGCCGTCAAACATTGTTGAAAAAACCTCTCCCTTGCTGACGGGAAGAGGCGTATTCCGCCTGATAATCGGGACAAAGACGTCTTCCCGAATTTCACCGGCATATGGAGCCACGGCGCCGGTTCCAAAGGTGTAGGGAGTAATATCCACCAGCACGGAACTGGTTTCCACCCCGCTGACGATGCCCGCCTGGATTGCAGCCCCCATGGCAACAATGATGTCGGGATTGATTTCATGCCGGGGCTCGGTTCCCATCTCACTACGTATCGTCTCGGCAACAAGGGGGGTTCGGGTGGCCCCGCCGACAAGGATGATTTTATCGATACTGCCGGGAAGCAATCCCCCGTCTTTCAAACATTGATGGACCGAACTTAGGGTCTTTTTCAGGAGGGGATGGATCATATTCTCATAATCCATCCGGGATATCTCGATATCAAGATGATGATCGCCATGAATAAATTCCTCCTTGATTGATGCGTAGGGGGCGTCGGACAATTCTCTTTTGGCCTTTTCAACCGCTGACCATAACCTGTTTCGGGACCGGGAATCCGCGAGCAGGTCCAGGTCGTGCTGCTCCTTGAAGATCTGCGCTACATGCTTAATCAAAAGGTCATCGAAGTCATCTCCTCCCAGATGGGTGTCGCCGTGGCTGGCCTTTACTTCAACCACCCCGTTTTCAACCGATACAAGAGACACATCAAAGGTCCCGCCTCCAAGGTCATAGACCAGGAGTGTCTGATTCCCCTCAAGGCCGACGTCATAGGCCAGGGCCGCGGCGGTGGGCTCATTTATGATTCTCATGACCTCCAGCCCGGCGAGGGTGCCCGCATTTTTCGTGGCCTTTCTCTGGCTGTCATCAAAGTACGCAGGTACCGTAATAACCGCCCTTTTCACTTCCCGGCCCAAGTATGCCTCTGCCTCATCCTTGAGCTTTCTGAGGATGAGCGAAGATATCTCCTCCGGGGTGAGCTCCCGCTCCCCCAACCGGATCTTTATATCCTGGCCCATTTTCCTTTTTATGGACAAAATGGTGGATTCCGGATCGGAAACCATCTGATTTTTTGCCGGCCTTCCAACAACTGGAGCTCCACTCCCGTCGATCCCTACACAGGAAGGCATAATTATCTCGCCGTCTACAGGGATCACGTGAGGGGCACCATCTTTTATTACCGCAATTTCAGAGTTGGTAGTGCCTAGGTCAATCCCGACAACTAATTCCATCGCTATTCTCCTTTGGGTTTACCCGGAAAAAATACCTCCGAACAAAATTGAACCGATATATCTGGTTTTTATGCCCGTAGGCGGCTGGAATCATTCCGGTCCAGCCGTGCCGGTTTGGCCACTTTCACGTGTGCAAGCTTCAAGGGATGCCCACGATACAAATAGCCGGATGAAAATTCTTCCACTACCATGCCCGGCTCGACTGAGCTCGTCTCCTGTGTTTCGATGGCGGTCATGAGTGTGGGATCAAAGGGCTTTCCCACGGTTTCAATGGTCGTTATTCCTTCGCTTCTGAGTAATTCTTCAAAGTGCGAGCGCA
>QMLQ01000036.1 GCA_003646815.1 Deltaproteobacteria bacterium
AAGATCTCGGTCGTCTCCCCGCAATCAAGACATTCAAACTCGTAGATGGGCATAGACTTTTTCCCCTCTTACCAGTGACCCTCAACATCTGACCCTTCGGCCAGAGACAATTTTCCGTCCAAGTAGGCCTTGACGGCATCTCTGACGGTACCACTGGCATTATTCGCCACCCTGATATTTGCCGCCTGTAGCGCCTTAAAAGCATTTGGTCCGCAATGGCCGGTGAGGAGAACCTCGGCACCGTGCTCACTCACCATGGTCGCTGCCTGGATACCTGCCCCCTTGAGGGCATTCATATTCGCCTGGTTATCCAGCCCCTCTATCTCCATGGTTTCACTGTCCACTATCACAATATAGGGAGCCCTGCCGAACCTCGGATCCACCGAAGAATCAAGGGTTGTTCCTGTTGCTGTTACTGCCACTTTCATTTTTTAGGCCTCCTTGCCCGCTCCATTCCCATTATGCTCCTCTTCAAACTGTTCCACCGCCTTCTGCAAGGTCTTCAGGGCCAGGCGTGCACAATGGACTTTCTGCTTCGGGAGTTTTTCCAGCTCCCGGTACAGGGCATCCAAGTCAACCTTCTTTGCTTCGTCCAAGCTCTTTCCTTTTGCCAGGCTCACTACTGCGGACCCTGATGCCACCGCGCCCGGACAACCAAGCACCTGGATCTTTGCATCATCAATCCTATCGTCCTGGATATTCAAGGAGATCTTCATGGAATCCCCGCACGGTCCGGTGAGATCGGTTATCTGATTGGCATTTTCCAGGAAACCGATGTTTTCCTTGTTTTGAAAATATTCGATTGCTTTGTCTGAATATCCTGATTCAGACAGCATCTTATAGATTTCATCCTGAGACTCTTTTGCCATGATATACATCCCTTCCCTTGACTAGTGACCGCCGCCACCACCGCAGACCTGATCCTCTCCAATGGCGGGCAATCGCCCGGCAATAAGATCCTCGACCACCGGCCTGATTTCAGGCCTCGTGGCGTCGTAATACACATCAATCCCCACCTGCTTGAACCCCATCAACGGACGCATGCCGATACCGCCTACAATAAGGGCATTGACCTGCTGCTGGGCCAAAAAATTGACCGGCACCATACAACCGCCCTGCACATGCTCTTGATTCGGGACGGTCGTTACCGCCTTTATCTCTCCCCCTTCCACATCCACCAGGGTGAATACGTCGCAATGACCGAAATGTCCCGATCGCTGTGCATCCAGTCCTCCCGGTGCCATGGAGGGAATAGCTATTCTTCCCTTTTCCATTTTTCAAATCCTCCTTGCTCTACGAAAATTTCACCACCGTAAACGCCATGGGGTTTCGGATGAAGGTCCAATCAAATACCATTTTCATTCACTCATATTAACCATCCGAGGGAAATTTTCAAGCCACAACACCCAATTTATCTCAGCTATTCAATATTTTTTCCACGATCTCACCATAGGCCCGATTAATCTCCCAAGCCGATTGTTCTGCCAGGCGATCCAATTTCCCCTGGTCTCCCAGCTCAACCATCCTGGGATCGGCCGGAATTGCGCCCAGAAAAGGCATTCCTGATTCTTGGGCTGTCCTTTCACCGCCGCCCCGCCCGAAAAGATCAATGGTTTCACCGCAGTGGGGACACACAAAACCACTCATGTTCTCCACCAGGCCCAAAATTTTCATATCCACCTGTTTGCAGAAATTGATGGACTTTCGTACATCAGCAAGGCTGATCTCCTGCGGTGTGGTCACGATCAGGGCCTCGGCATCCGGAATGGTTTGCGCAACGGTGAGGGGCTCATCTCCGGTTCCCGGGGGAGAGTCCACGATCAGAAAATCCAAGGGACCCCACTCAATGTCCGAAATAAACTGCCTGATGGCACTTATCTTTAACGGTCCTCTCCAGATGACCGCCGCGTCCCTGTCGCCGAGGAGCATCTCCAGGGAAACCACTCCCAGCTTTTCCGAAAAGGCAAAAGGTTTCACGACCTTTTCTTCTTCACGCATGTCCAGACCACCTTTTATATTGAGCAGGTGCGGAATGCTGGGCCCATGAAGATCCACATCCATAAGCCCCACCCTGAATCCTTCCCGGCTTAAGAGGAGCGCCACATATGCAGCAACCGTGCTCTTCCCAACGCCGCCCTTTCCGCTCATGACCAGGATTTTTCGTTTTATCCTGGCAAGACTGTCCGTAATCATCCGATCTTGTTCGGCCCGCTCCAGATCTCCGGGAGTCGGGCGGGAGTTCATCCCACATTGTTCAGCCACAACCTACCTCCAAAAAGAGAGAGACCTCCCCGCTACCCCTGGAAAGGTCTCCATAATTAAGGCTTCTCAGCCGTCAGTGGTCGGACCCGTGAACTAAAGCTCCAACCAGGAATCAGAAAAAAGTGTCTCTCCCAAGATAACCTTGGTTGTTTTTACATAGCCCTGCAATTCTTTGGACAGCGAACCCATGTCAATGTCTTCCCCGTCCATGGCCTTATGAATGACCTCCACCACATCAGGCCTTTCCCCTCGGGCAATGGCGGTCAATTGATCATCATAGGCATCCACAATACAGGAATACATGCCGTTCCGTTCAAGCATGACCATATACGTCTGGTTGATGATTGGCCGCAATTCATCAGGGACCCCATTTGATGCATTGGAAAGTCCACACGTGGATTTAACACCCGGAGCAATATCCTGCAGCATCCCCTGGAATGCAAGCAGGCTCATGAGCTGGGGCTGCTGGATGTTGAGAGGAGTCACGACACCGTCCACGAAAATATCCTCGTTTGGAATACCCGCCTCATTCGCCGCATAGATCAATTCTACCGCCAGGGTTGCCCGCTCGTTTTCGTCCCTGGGCAGACCTTCCGGCCCCCACATGAGCGCAATCATGTTGGCCTTGTATTTGGCCGCCAGAGGAATCATCTTCTCGTACCGCTCGGGACGGCACATGATGGAATTGATGATGGCTTTTCCCTTGTGTACGGCCAAGCCGGCCTCCATGGCCTCAATGTTAGACGTATCAAGGCAGAGAGGAGGGGTGTCTCCAATGGCCTCCTGAACGGTCTTGACCACAAATTCCATCAACTCCGGTCCTCCCTTTCGGGCGGGGCCCAGATTGATGTCGATCCAGTCCATTCCTTTTTCCTTCTGCCTTTTGGCCTCTTCGACAATTGGACCGGGATCCTTTGCCTTAAAGGCTTTCCCAATCTCCGTCTTTATAACATTTAGGTTTTCTCCAATCATTAACATGGGCTTTCTCCCTGAATCAAAAAGGTTTTCGGTACGATGAAAGTCTCACTTCTAACTGGTCATTTCCTTGAGAAACTTGGGAATCAAAGATGCGTCCCTGGGGCCGATAAGCACTTCCCAGTCGGGCAGTTCTTCTTCCATGTCTCCACTGATGGAGGCCGCGTAACCGGGGATGATGATCTTCCGATGGGCGATCTTGTCGGTTATGCCTGATTTCTTGACAAACATGCCTACTGCGTCACCCACAAACTTGCCTGCCGCCCATGCGGTCATGACCGAGAGCCCTTCCGTGTCCATAATCAACAGCCAGCTGGGCACCCTGCTCCCCTCGATCTCGCCGCTCACAATAAAATAGGTCAGCGAGAAGTTGGTGGTGATCAGGACCGGGGAATTTTCATCCGGTGTTCCGATCTCATAGATGCCTTCCGTTACGGTCATGGGCCGTTGGGGATCCGTGAAGATGTTTAGACGTTCCACGAGCAGCGAGAACAGGCTTTCACCCGTGAAATCCGAAAGAATCACGATTCCTGCATACTTGGCGATAAGCATGGAGGCCAGCATAGTTTCTACATCCAAATTCTCTGCCATCTCGCAGGGGAACGTGATGGTGGAAAAGCCCAAGGATCGATTCCCCGCTTTCAGGGCTGCCCTTCTCATGGCCACCTGGTCTTCAAAAACCTGCTTGGGCTCTCTCGACCCGGAATCCAGGACAAGGTCCTTCAACCCCATGCCGGTGAGCTTGTCGGTCAGAGCCGTCAAGCCTTCAATGTTTTCCGCTTTCACTGCCAGGGGAAGGCCGGTCTCCTTGGCAAGGTTCCCCATGTCGTCGACATTCTCCGTTGTTGCCGCATAGAGGAGCGGTTTCTTAAAGGCGGATACTTCCGCGGCCGCCTTCAACGCGTCAAGGCTCTCGCTCATAAGCACCAGGCCGAATTCACTCTCCTCGGCAATTTTCTTGGCCGCCGCCGCAAAAGCAGCGCCATCACCGTTTACATCTTTCAGGGCCACGAGTTCCGGCCTCAAGTTCAACCCAACCCGCTCAAATTGAAAGGCATTCCACTCTTTGAGTTTCTTGTCCAGCTCAGCGGGGTCCATATCCGAAGCAATCACCGCCCCCAAGCCTGTTGGATTATAAAAAGTCTTTTCATGGCGGAACATGACGGTTTCCCCGCCGATCTTGAAGGCCCTTGTCCCGGCCCCGATGGCAACCGGCCTGATGGGAGGTGCTGACGCTTCCGCAAGCTTTTCCTTTGCCTCATCGGATACATAAGGACAGGCCTCCAGTTCCGCTTTTCCGGATGCCAGGTTCATGGCAAAGGCCAGGCACG
Organism: Deltaproteobacteria bacterium; assembly: GCA_003646815.1. Lineage (GTDB taxonomy): Bacteria > Desulfobacterota > DSM-4660 > Desulfatiglandales > Desulfatiglandaceae > B46-G9. Next base: position 4,569 of record QMLQ01000036.1, read on the forward strand.
TAGGGACGCCACATTCACCACAATTCGTCTTTGGCAACATCTTAAAAATCTGAATTCCAGTTAATCCCATAATGCACTCCTGTCTGTTAGTACGTTATCTATAGATCTACCATCACATCTCTGAGGTCTCCCGGGCCCCGAAAACCGGGGCCCGGGAAAACAACAGAAATTTACATAATCGGTTCCATGGTCAGGGCGGGATGTTCCTTCTCTTTCAGGAAGGGAAGGATCTCATCCTCGGTGAGCCCCACCGTCTCATCGGCAATCCGATCAACCAGGTCAGGAACCCCGAGTTCTTCTCCCCGTTTGAGCAGACGCTCCCTGATTTCCTCTTTCAGGGACTTGGGCATCCAGACCATACGCAGGAGCCCCCCATCACCCAGAATGAACTTTCGCTGGGTAATATTGTATTTGGAATGGCCCACAAAACCGGGGGTCGATGCGCCACCGCCCACCGTGCCGGCAAGGGTGGAAAACTTCATACCGCACGGGGTCATGCCGGTATAGTCCCGGTGAACGGTCATAACACCATTACACGCCGGGAGAACCGCAGCAATACACTCACAGCACCCGCAGGTAGTCATGGGGTCATAAACCAGGCTGTAAAAATTATAGTGATCAATGGTCTGCCTTGACGCCTTGAACACGAAATCATTGACTCCCTTGAACTGGCCAAGCTTCGGATCCAGGACCTCTCCTTTTTCCACGGGCTGGTTGGGGCCGGTGGGATTGATCTGGTTTGAGGCCTTGCAGTCCATCCAGTTGTACGCCCCGCAGAGTCCGGTTCTTTCCGGGCTCACCACGCACACGTGACTCGGCGCAAAGGACTGACACAGGGTACATGAATAGAAGATGTCCGTGGTCTCATCGGTCATGTTCTCTATCCGTTCATCTCTGATCTTGTACTCCGCCCTGGCTCTCTTGGTCAGCTCATCCACATCCTTTTCTTTGGTATAGAGGGTCACCTGCACCTTATCCAGAATACCCCCGAAGTCCTGGTGGAGCTTTGCATGGAGAACAACACCCAGGTGCTCAAGGGTAAATCCCTTTTCCATTGCGCCGTCACCGACCCTGATCCAGGAGATGTCCCGCTGGCCGATGTGCATAACGCCCTGGATGTAGTTGATCAAGTGATGGATCTGCCGCTCCAGGATGGGCTCGAAATCGGCCTGCATCTCTCGACCGGCCACCTCCACGTAAATACCCAGGGGAAGTTTATCTCCCTTTTTCGCATCCTTCACGTTCGGGCCGACCACAATGACCTTTCCGTCTTCGATCGCATTCATGTCAGCCATCTTGCAGAGCTCGGTACACTGGGTCTTTCCGCCCCCCATCTCGATAAAGAGATCATCTTTGCGCACACGCTCCCCTTCAAAGGCCGGTCCATACGCCATGGGGATGTCCACTTTGGAAACCGTGACCTTCAGGCCACGCACCTCAATGGACTTGGCCGTCATCTGCTCATGGGGCACGTTTGCCACCACGTGCTCATAAGTACACACACCGGTAGGCAGGATCTCCGGAATGTCCGTATCTGCAATGGTGGGGAACCCCCAGTTGACCGCCCCGGCTGCATTGGCAGCCCACTCGGCATTCACATCGCCAAGGGCGTTCACAAATGCAAAAATACGGTCCTTCTGGTACTTGAGCTGTTTTTTATAATCGCCGGGCTGAATGCCGCCAAAAGACATGCCCGCACGGTTTGCAAACCCTAAGGCAAATACTGCTGCGGAAATATCCGGGCCAAATGGAACCAGACGGGTGTTCCAGCCGATCTGGACATCGGCCTCCAGCAACTGCTCAGTAAAGGTCGTTCCACTCTGGTTTGCAGCCATAAAGACGTACAGGTTCTTTTGCTGGTATTCCTCGGCAATGAGTTTTGCGGTTGCCGGATCCGGTGCGGCCCCCACGATGGCAGCAAAGCCCGGGGCCGTACCATCCACGAATTCCACGCCACGCTTTCTCATAATGGCATCATCTGCCGCGCCCAGCCAGATCTTGCCGTTATCCACGTCCGGGTCTTCCATTTCCGGCTGGTAAAAATCGGGATCCTCCACGTACCGGATGGCCTCCACAATCTCTTCGGCAAACAGGGCTGCCATACCTGCGTCCAATAACGGCCCAAGGTACGGCAAATGAAAGTCTTTCTTGATATGCGGCGGCAGGAGTTTCCGGCAGAACTCCATGACCTGCTTGGCAGAATCAAGGTCCTTCACCGCGATGCCTGTCAGCGAATAGATAATAGGCAGGTAATAGGCAGTATTGGGAAACTCCAGTTTCTGACTCCCACCGTATGTCTCCAGGGCGCGCTTGTAGATTCCTTCCGCCTTGGAAACAATGTTGTAGCCACCCTGGATGGCTGCAAATGCTACTAGTTTTGACATCTCTTCTTTCCTCCCTTCTTAAGAGGCTTAATATAATTAATATAAAATGTTACGCGGCTTCAATTTCACGGCGTGCCGCCATATCAAAAAGGACACGCTCCCTGGCCTTGTCAATACCAAGGGCCTTCCGCTTTTTGTCAATATGGGCGATCATCTTGCGGGCATGTTCCACCGGGTCGGCCTCAAAATCCCACATACCCCCATAGATATCTTCCAGTTCGTTGAACAGGTAATTCTGGAAGACCGGGGAACCCGTAACCGGCAGTGACGCACCACCAAAGACCGTATAGACGCCCGAGGCCACAAAGTAATGACCAATACTGATGGCCTTTTCGCTCATCCACTCGGGTGCCGAACCGGCGACCGGGACGTCGCTGATGTCATTCCCCAAGCCCCCTGCCTTCACCACCTCGGTAGCTGCCATGAGGATGCGGCTGTTGTCCACACAGGATCCCATGTGGAGGACCGGGGGAATCCCGACGGTCTCGCAGACTTCCGCAAGCCCCAGACCACAGTAAACCTTGGCGGCTTCAGGTGTCATAAGCCCAACCTTGGCGGCAGCAATGGCGCTGCACCCGGTAGTTAAAACAATGACATCATGTTTGATGAGTTCCTTGATGATGGTCACGTGGTCATTGTCATGCTTGGTTCTCGCATTGTTGCATCCCACCACGCCGGCGATACCACGAATCCGGCCGTTGATAATATTGTCATTGAGCGGGGTGTAAGAACCACGGAATGTGCCGCCAAGATGGTAGTTGATGGCCTCATAACTGAAACCTGCTATCAACTCAGAGGCATTGTCGGGAATGATAACTTCCTTATCCCGCTTCGGGAAATTTTCTATGGCCAGCTTGACGATCTTTTTGGCATCCTCAAATGCCGTGTGTTCGTCAAACTCGATATGTACCGTCTCGCCAGAGGCGATCTTTGCCTTTGGGTTGGTGGTGATGATCTTAGTGTGAAAACACTGGGCCACGCTTGCGATATTTTCCATGATGCACTGAAGATCCACGACCATGGCATCCACCGCGCCTGTCACAATGGCCAGCTCCTGCTGGAGGAAATTCCCTGCCAGAGGCACACCGTGGCGCATGAGGATTTCATTGGCCGTGCAACAGATGCCAGAAAGCTGGATGCCGGCTGCTCCTTTTTCCTTCGCAAGCTCCACCATCTCGGGAAGCTGAGCCGCCTCAACGATCATCTCGCTCAGGAGGGGTTCGTGTCCATGGATAACCAAGTTCACATGATCTTCCTTCAGTACACCTAGGTTGGAAGAACTCCTCACCGGATAGGGACACCCGAACAGGACATCCTGGAGGTCCGTGGCAATCATGGATCCGCCCCAGCCGTCTCCAATGGCGGCCCTGGTGAACTGGTGTTCCAGGTTCTCGAAATCCTGGTCTACGCCGATGTGGGTTCGGTGCATGATCTCAACGATCTCCCGGTCAACCCCCCGTGGCACCACGTCCAGCTTTTTCCACAGTTCGTAGCGGGGTTTGGGTGCCCTTTTTGCGGTACAGACCTCCCCTTCGTGCTGGCCCCACTGGGCAATGGCCTTCTCGGCCACTTCAAGGGCGATCTCATCGATATCCCGGTCAAGGATCTCTCCATTCTCTCCTTCCACAGTTATCTCAACGTCAAAATCAGGTGCAATCTCAATAAGTTTCTTTGGATCCTGGATTTTATAGTCTTCTACTTCCTTTCTGGCCGCCGCCAGAAAAGTTTCCGCAACGCCCCTTCCGTGATCGGAATGGGCTGCAGCGCCTGCCGCTACCATACGGGCAAAATTCCTGGCCGCAATGGTGGATGCTGTGGCTCCGCACAGGCCTTTGCGCGTGTCCTCTCCTTCGATACCGCCTTTCGGAAGGGGCAATCTGCAGGGCCCCTGCGAGCAGTTCTTGCAGCAGGTCCCTTGTACACCGATATTACATGGCTTCATTGTCTGGGCCCGGTCAAAGATGGTCTCCACCTCCAATTCCCTGGACCGTTCAATCATCTTCTGGGTGGCCGGATCAATGGACAAATCCCGCGGGTTAGGTGCGGGCTTTTCCTTTTTCTTGGCCGCCACAACCTTTTTGACTTCTTCTGTTGCCATTCTCGAGGTTCCTCCTCTTCTTCACTGTTTAATTTGGTTATCAGGAATGCTTGTGAATACGTTCCAGGTTCAGGACCAGCTTGTCCACCAGCGACAACTGTTCCGGAGCAGGTGTCTTGGCTCTGGCCACGCCTTCTTCAGCCTTCCTCTTGGCCTCCAGCTCGGCCCTTTCCTGTGCCCGTTTCTGCCTGAGGGCCATCAGTTCCTCCTTTTCCTTTTCCTTTGCCTCTGCTTTGGCCTTTGCTTCCGCCTCTGCCTTGGCCTTGGCCTCTGCTTCCGCCTTGGCCTTTGCCTCCGCCTCTGCCTTGGCCTTGGCCTCTGCTTCTGCCTTAGCCTTTGCCTCCGCCTCTGCCTTGGCCTTGGCCTCTGCTTCCGCCCTGGCCTTTGCTTCTTCTTCCGCCGTAGGCTTGGCTTCCGCCTTTGCTTCTGCCTTGGGTTTCATCTCCACCACTTTCTTTTCTTTGGGTGGAGCCTTTTCCTCTTTTTTCGGTGGTACAGCAGGTTTCTCTTTCTTTGCCGCCTCGGGTTTGGGAGCTTCCTTCTTAGCTTCCTTCTTCGCCTCCTTCTTCGGTTTTTCTTTGGGGGCTTCCTCTCCACCGAAGGCTAGATCCGGTTCAGGGGAAATAGCCAGAATATCTGCAACCTCAAGAGGCAGCTTCTTGGAAATTCCAGCCACATCCGCAGCGCTTCCGCCGTTGACCATAAGCTCAATGTATGACCGAATAAGCCTGGCGCTTTCAGGGTGTCTGAGGATAACCACATCACTGCCGGCGAGGAGATAACAGACCGCGCCCACAACCTCCATGAGGATGGCTCGTCTTTCCGGGTCTCCCATGAGCGGTCCCTCTTCAATGCTCTCACCTGCTTCTTTGCATTTCCAGATCTCATTTCCAAGGTTATTAATCATGGGGATCTGCAGTTTGTCATCCTCCTGGGTCAGGGCCGCCATCCGGATACGCTCCATCACGGAATAGCTGTATTCTATACCGTACCCCAGGCCCCCGGTAGTGGGATCAATGAGGATCTTTTCCTGTTTCACCCCGAGGTTTCCGAGCAGGATATTCAACTGTTTTGCCAGGTTAACATCAATAGGAGTCGAAGCCACCACCACGTGATTGTACCCGAGGGCACTGGCCCCTATCCCCTTGTGATTTGCCTCTTCGACCGGGGAAAGCCCGAGGTTCATGCCGTCACATACCTCGGAAATCTTCTTCAGGACTTCCTCATCCTTCTGATTGTTGGCCGTCCCCCATACCACCAGGGGCACATCAATGGCGTCCAGCACTTTTTTGGTTACAGCCGCAGCCTCGTCCGGGCCCCTGTCCATACCGTTGGGATCGGTGCTCTTGAGCTGCAACACGATGATATCAGCGCCGTACTCCTCCACACACTTCTTTGCCCATGCATCAGGGGATGCAATAACATCCTTAAAAGGTTCCACCGCAGCAGCCGGCCATTCTTCCGAAGGATCATAATCCCAGATTTCCATGGCTATCTTCGGAGGGTGAGGCATTTCCCCCTCAAATACATGGAACGGGTAGGATGTTTCTCCTCCCAGAGTGACCGCAGCATCGCCGGTACCAAGCGTTGTTTCCCCTATCCTTCCTGAATAGGCCTGTTTGGGAATTTCAAATGCCAATTTTTCTACCTCCTTGGTTGGAATTTAGACTGCGCTTTCATGCATAACTACTTTCCACAACGACGCTCTCATACCTCAAAACCACAGGCATGATATGGGGATTGTGAAAAATAGAACAAATCGGGGCAAAAAAAAAGCTCTTTTGCTCTAAGCAATGTAAAATAGAAAAATAAACCCCCCATGTCAAGAAATTTCTGCAATAATATGAGTATGTTTCCACCAGAAATATATTCCCATATATTGTATAACAACAATTGTAAAATACAATATATGGGAAATACTTTCAGTACTTGGATCAATATTTAAGGGAAGAATTTTTCATCGGTATTATACTATCTGATCAAACACCTGGTACGCCGCCTGAATGACCGCATTTTCTCTTCCAAGCTCAACGGTGGGTTTTCCTTTCAGGTCGTACTCCCTGAGCTCATCATCCTCGGGTATGATGCCGATAACATCCAGGCCAAAGTCCCGGGCGGCTTCAATCAGGGGTTCTCTCTGCGCCTCACTCGCCTGATTGATCACCAGCACCTTGCGTGCGATGTTCAATTTAAGTTCATCGGTGAGTTCTATGATCCGTGCAGCGGCCTGGATACCCCTGCGGGTCGCATCGGACACCGCAACCAGGACATCAATATTATTCGTGGTAAGACGGCTGATATGTTCCATCCCTGCCTCATTATCCATGACGATAAAGGGATAATTATCAATGAGCCTTCCCAGGTATTCGGTGAGAAGGCTATTTGCCGCGCAGTAGCAGCCCGCCCCTTCAGGTCTTCCCATGACGATCAGATCAAAGCCTTCTGCTTCCACAACAGCCTGCTGGAGTTTCATTTCCATAAAAACATCCTTTGTCATGCCGCTGGCAACCCCTGTTTTCATTTCCTCACGGGCATCACCCAGTGTTTCTTCCACCTCCAGCCCGAGCACCTCGTTCAGATTAGCGTTCGCGTCAGCATCCACCGCCAGAACAGGCTTTTTTCCTTTTTCCACGAGATAGCGCACCAGGAGACCTGCCATGGTTGTTTTCCCGGTTCCGCCTTTTCCTGCAAGCGCAATAGAATAGGTCATCTTCTTTCCTCTCAATCAGTTTTCAGTTGAAATTTCAATACAATTTGTCTAAACTTTAACGATTTAAAAAAATCTTTCAAGAGTATTTCTGCACTTTATGAGAAAAAAAAAAGAAATATGGGGTCACGTGATTCAATACCTTGAAAATCGCCTTTCAAGGGCCGAAATAGAGACATGGTTTTCCAACACCAGGCTCAGGGAAGCAGACCCTTCTATGGTCACCATTGAGGTCCCGAACAAATTTGTTGCCAACTGGCTCAGGGAAAAATATACCTCAGAATTACAAGAAGGTTTCAGGATCTTTTTTGAACCTCCCCCTGAAATTCGATACAGCTTTGATGTAAATCCCGACCAGAAAAGTAATTTCTCTGCATTTTCATCAGGGTCCGGCAAGACCTCCCTCCCGTGGTTTGATAAGAACTTGACTTTTGAAAGTTTTATCACCGGGGAGACAAACCGCTTCGCTTACCATTCCGCCCTGGAGGCTGCGAGAATGCCTGGACAGCACTATAATCCCCTCTATATCTGGGGCGGCCCGGGCGCTGGAAAAACCCATCTTCTCCATGCAATCGGGAATTATGTCCAAATAAACCGACAACCTGAAAGAGCCCAATATATTACGGCGGATCACTTTACGTCCCTTGTTTCATCCGCCCGCAGAAAGCGAACCATGGATCACCTCCGAAAGGAAATAAACAGGGTTTCACTTCTGCTCTTTGATGATGTGGATCTCCTGGCTGGAAGATTGAAAACGCAAAAAGAATTAAGTTCCTTTTTTAACTTGTTTCATGAAACGAACAGGCAAATTGTATTTACTGCCAAACTTCCGCCGAATCAGATAGAGAACCTGACCGAGGAAATCGCTTCCCGCCTTCACTGGGGCGTTATATCTGAAATAAACAGCCCTGATCAGGAAACAAAGCTGAAAATTATTGAGAGAAAATGTCACGAAGAAGGAATTGATATCCCTGACGATGCGGCCTTTTTCCTGGCCAGTAACAGCAGTGATATGAAAGAACTCATGCGCCTTGTAACCCGTCTGCATACCTATTCTTCTCTGCATCATAAACCCATTGACATATCCCTCGTGAATCTCGTGATAAGCGGAAAGCACATTCTCTCTCCGGCACCAAATATTAAAAAGATTCAGGAAATCACTGCGCGTTTTTTTGATCTGCCGGTGTCTGATCTCCTTTCAGGCAGTAAGAAAAGACAGTATTCATACCCAAGGCAAATTGCCATGTACCTCTGTAGAAGATATACTGACTGTTCGTATAAAGAAATCGGAACGGCCTTCCACAACAAGGACCATTCCACGGTGATGTATGCTGTTCGACGTATAACCAAAGAACGAGAAAAAAATGATCGGACAAAAAACGATATCCTTGCAATAGAAAATCTCATTGCCTGATGGGAGTTCCTTTACAGGAAGTTGACTGAAACATGTTTATAATCTGAGAGTAGGAGAGAAAAATCTGGATAGAGAATCAGGAAGGCTGTTTTTTGACGATTCAGGGAAAGGAATTTTTTCCAATATCATCAGTACACTAGAAAAGCTTTTAACAATTTCACCGTGCCTGATGTATTATGATTGTTTTAAAAACTTATTACTCATAATATAACAGATACAACTCCCCAAGAAATTAAAGGAAAAAATGGAAAGGAAGGAGATCTTACATGGAAATCAAAATAAGCAGACCGGTTCTTTTCAAAAGTATTTCAAGAGTTCAAACCATACTCGAAAAAAGAAGCAACATGCCCATATTGTCTACTGTTCTCGTAACGGCGAAAGATCAAAAAATCACTGTCTCGGCAACAGATCTTGAACTCGGATACAGTCAGGAATTACCGGCAGAAGTGATACAGGAAGGAAGTATCACCATCCAGGGGAGAAAGTTTTTTGAAATACTCAAAGAGAGCAGAAGCGATGTAGTTCATCTGAAAGAAAAAGAGAATAACTGGCTCTTTATAACGGATGGTGTTGCGAGATTCAATCTGGCATGCCTTCCCGCTGACGATTACCCTACCTTTGTGGAGCCTGAAGGAGTGCAGGTGGTTTCTATTGATGCTGACACATTGGATGAGATGATAAATAAGACCATTTACGCGGTCACTTTTGAGGAGGCCGGTTTCAAACTTTCTGGTGTATTTACGGAGAAAGTGGCTCTTGAAGGAAGTATTGTTTTCAGGATGGTGGCCACTGACGGGCACCGCCTTTCCCTCATCCAAAAAGACGTTCCAGGAATTGAAAATTTGGACCTCGGGCACGGGCTTATGATACCGAAAAAAGGAATGGCGGAGCTCGGAAAGCTGTGTGCGGAAGGTGGTACAGTACAGCTGGGATTTGAAAAACACAACTGCGTGGCCAAGAAAGAAGACGCCGTTTTGGTTATCCGTCTTATTGATACAAAATTTCCTGATTATCAGGCCGTCATTCCCCGTGAAAAAGGTATTACCGTTGTTCTGGACAGGATCAGCCTCCTTGAAGCCATGCGAAAAATGGTCATCCTGAGTAATGAAAACTACCGTGCGGTAAAAATTTCACTGGAAAATAATACCATAGAACTTATGTCCACGAATCCTGATCTCGGAAATGCCCAGGAAAATATGGAGGTGGAATATACTGGGGAACGTCTTGAAGTAGGTTTTAACGCCCGCTATTTTATTGAGGCTTTGCAGGCCATGGAGAGTGAACGGGTTGAATTAGGATTTATTGACAGTTCCAAACCCTGTTTGCTGAGAGGTGAGGCTGACAAGGGCTTTTTGGGACTTATCATGCCCATGAGGATTTAAAATGACGAAAGAATCAAAGACATATGGTGCCTCGGACATAAAAGTGCTCGAGGGTTTGGAGGCCGTAAGGAAAAGGCCGGCCATGTACATCGGGAATACCGGGTTTGAGGGGCTTCATCATCTTGTTTATGAGGTGGTGGATAACAGTATAGATGAAGCTCTGGCTGGATATTGTAATCATATAGATGTTGAAGTCCTGACAGATAACAGTGTCGTTGTTTTTGACAACGGACGCGGTATTCCTGTTGATACCCATAAGACCGAAAAGATACCGGCACTGGAAGTGGTGATGACAAAACTCCATGCCGGTGGAAAATTTGATCATAAGACCTATACGGTTTCCGGTGGATTGCACGGCGTCGGGGTATCCGTGGTAAATGCGCTCTCGGAATATCTGGAAGTGGAAGTGTACCGTGACGGGAAAATTTATTACCAGCGCTATGAGAAGGGAATGACCGCGTCTCCTCTCGAGACCAGGGGAAACACCGGAAAACGGGGTACGCAGATCCATTTTTTACCTGATAATACGATTTTTCAGAATATTGAGTTTGATTTTGATACTCTTGCCCGGAGGATGCGGGAACTTGCATTCCTGACAAAAGGGGTACGAATCAGGATCCTGGATGATCGAACCGGTAAGAAAAAAGAGTTTCTCTATGAAGGGGGAATCAAGTCGTTTGTGGAGTACCTCAATAAGAATAAAGAGGTTCTTCACCCAAAACCCATCTATATGACGGGCGAAAAGAATCGAGTTATTATGGAAGTGGCTCTCCAGTATAACAGTTCTTATAAGGAAAAGATTTTTACCTTTGCAAACAATATCAATACCACGGAAGGTGGTTTTCATTTAATTGGTTTTAAGTCTGCTTTAACAAGAAGTATAAATCAATATCTTCAAAATTCTCCTTTATCAAAGAATTTTAAAGAAAAGTTGAGTGGTGATGATGCAAGGGAAGGATTGACCGCAGTCATCAGTGTTAAACTCCCCAATCCCCAGTTTGAAGGTCAAACCAAGACCAAACTGGGAAACAGTGAGGTGAAGGGACTGGTAGAGACCTTGGTAAATGATGGATTGAGCAGTTTTTTCGAGGAAAACCCACGTGTTATAAAATCAATCCTGTCCAAGGTGATTGACGCCGCACGGGCCAGGGAAGCGGCCAGAAAAGCCCGTGATCTGGCGCGACGAAAAGGGGTCCTTTCAGACCATTCTCTGCCCGGAAAGCTTGCGGATTGCCAGGAACGTGATCCAGAACACAGCGAGATATTTCTCGTGGAGGGGGACTCCGCTGGAGGATCTGCCAAGCAGGGTCGTGACAGACGTTTCCAGGCGATTCTACCCCTGCGGGGAAAAATTTTGAATGTTGAAAAGGCGCGTTTTGACAAGATGATATCAAGTGAAGAAATTCGAACTATGATTGCCGCATTGGGGACAGGAATCGGAGACAAGGAATACAATATTGATTCGCTCCGCTACCATAAAGTCATCATCATGACGGATGCTGATGTGGACGGCTCCCACATAAGGACCTTGCTCCTGACGTTTTTCTTCAGGCAGATGCCCGAATTAATAGAAAAAGGTCATCTATATGTTGCGCAGCCTCCCCTCTATCGAGTTATGGACGGCAAGAAAGAACGTTTTGTAAAAGATGAAGAAGGTTTTAACAGCTTGATTCTGGAACGGATCTCAAATAAAGAGACCCTTGTCCTGGGCAATGGAGAAAAGATAACTGGAAAAGCGCTTGCAGGTCTTCTCAAAAGCCTCATCAGGTTTTATGAAAATGTCACCAAACTCTCACGGATGGGGTACAGTTCCCGTTTTATTGAGTTCATCGTGCTTGAGGGCAAGGCTGACCGGCGTGTTTATAAGGACTCAGAATTTGTGGAGAAATTCGTCGAGGAACTTGACCGGAAGAAATTTCGGGTCCATGATCTGCGCCGGGAGGAAGAGAGAGGAAACTATGAATTCCTGGTGACTGAGACGTTGAATGGGGGCCAAACCTTTGCGGTTAACTGGGAGTTCCTTTCTTCGCCGGAACTCAGGTATCTGGTGAGTATGTCTGAGAAACTCAAGATGCTTTCACAGGGAGGATGCCGCCTGGAGGAGGAAGAAGGCTCTAGGGTGATTGAAAATCCCCAGGATGTCTTGGAAGAATTACTGGAAAAGGGAAAGAAAGGGCTTTCCATCCAGCGATATAAGGGTCTTGGAGAGATGAACCCGGGCCAGCTGTGGCAGACCACCATGGATCCTGAGAGGAGGACTTTGCTCAAAGTGGAAATTGAAGACGTGGTGGAAGCGGATGATATTTTTACGGTCCTGATGGGAGATAAGGTGGAACCCAGGAGGGAATTTATCCAGAATAATGCGCTGCAGGTAACGGAACTGGACATCTAAGGAGGAAGCATAAGCCGTAAGGTAAAACCATAAGAATGACGCCCCCATACGGAGGGTGAATACTTTTCGACTTGAGGCCTCGTGATGATTGGCCCTCTATAAAGATAGTGAGGGCATCTGGCAAACCAGAACATTTTGGACTTATTTATTTGTGAATTGAAACTTCGGGTTAGCTTTGTGCCGGAGTAAAATTGGGGTTAAGAAATGGCGATTGATGTGATTTCAGAATCGGTAACCATAGAAGATGAGATGAAAAAATCTTATCTCGAGTATTCAATGAGTGTCATCGTGGGACGGGCGCTGCCTGACATCCGCGACGGGCTGAAGCCCGTGCACCGACGGATCCTCTACGGAATGCATGACCTCAGAAACTATTACAACCGCCCGTTTAAGAAGTCTGCGCGGGTGGTTGGCGATGTTATCGGCAAGTATCATCCCCACGGTGATGCGGCGGTCTACGACAGTATCGTGAGAATGGCGCAGGATTTCGCCATGCGCTACCCGCTCATAGATGGTCAGGGAAATTTTGGCTCGGTGGACGGGGACCCGCCTGCAGCCATGCGGTACACGGAAGTGCGCATGACACGGCTCGCCCAGGACTTTCTGTCGGACATTGACAAAGAGACCGTGGACTTCATGCCAAACTACGACGGTTCTCTGGAGGAGCCGGTGATCCTCCCTACCACCATCCCGAACCTCCTGATTAATGGGGCTGCGGGCATCGCAGTTGGAATGGCCACCAATATTCCGCCCCACAACCTGGGAGAGATATGTGATGCAGTCATCAAGGTTGTAGACGAACCAGAGACCAATGTTGAAACACTCCTGAACATCGTGCCCGGTCCGGACTTCCCCACCGCCGGATTTATTCTTGGACGGAGAGGTATTCGGGAGGCATACAAGACGGGCAGGGGGATTATCAAGATCCGGGCCCGGGCCTTCGTGGAGAAAATAGGGCAGAATCGTGAGAGAATTGTCATTTCCGAAATTCCCTACCAGGTGAACAAGGCGAAACTCCTGGAGAAGATAGCCTCGCTGGTCAAGGAAAAAAAGATTGAGGGCATATCCGACATACGGGATGAATCTGATCGAGATGGAATGCGTATCGTGGTGGATGTGAAGCGGGACGGCAGATCCCTGGTGATCCTCAATCGCCTCTACAAGTTTACCCAGATGGAGGTTTCCCTGGGTATCATTCTCCTGGCCATTGTGAATGGACGCCCCCAAGTCCTTACTCTCAAGGAGATCCTTGAACACTTTGTTTCCCATCGCCGGGAAATGATTATCCGCAGGACCATCTATGATCTCAGAAAGGCGGAAGAACGAGCGCATATCCTGGAGGGACTTAAGAAAGCACTTGATTTTCTTGATGAGATAATTGACCTCATTCGCTCTTCAACTGATCCGAAAGAGGCGAAATCGCGACTCATGGCTGATTTTGACTTTTCTGATGTGCAGGCCCAGGCAATTCTCGATATGCGCCTTCAGAGACTTACGGGGCTGGAGAGGGAGAAAATCAATGCGGAATACCAGGATCTTATAAAAAATATTGCCCGCTTCAAGGCAATTCTCGAGAGCGATGCCATGGTCCTCCAGATTATCAAAGAAGAAACCGAGGAGATCCGGGAACGGTACGGAGACGAGCGGAGGACGGAAATCCTGGAAGATGCAGGTGAGATTGATATTGAAGACCTTATCGCAGATGAGGACATGGTGGTTACCATGAGTCACTTGGGATATATCAAGAGGAATCCCATAAGCCTCTACCGGGCCCAGCGAAGGGGCGGGAAAGGCATGACCGGTGTCAAGCCCAAGGCGGAAGATTTCGTGGAAGACCTGTTCGTGGCTTCTTCCCATGATTACCTGCTGTTTTTTACAAACCTCGGGAGGGTATACTGGAAAAAGGTGCATGAAATTCCCGAGGCAGGGCGTATGTCCAGGGGCAAGGCTATTGTGAATCTTCTGGAGTTGCGCCGGGGGGAAAAGGTTGCCACCACCCTTGCCGTAAAAGATTTTCAGGAAGGAAAATATGTGGTTATGGCCACCAAGAACGGCCTGGTGAAAAAGACAGAGCTCCTTGCCTACAGCCGTCCAAGGGCGGGGGGAATCGTTGCCATAAAGATCAGGGAGCAGGATGAACTCATCGGGGTTCGGGTAACCAACGGTGAACAGGATATTTTTCTGACCACGCGGCGGGGAAAGTCAATCCGCTTTACTGAATCGGGATTGCGGAGCGTGGGGCGCGTTTCGAGCGGAAACATCGGTGTCAGGATGGAACCCGGTGATGAGGTAGTGGGTATGGAGGCCCTCCAGGAAGGGGCAACCATCCTCACCGTTACAGAAAACGGGTATGGAAAAAGGACTCGCACCGAAGAATACCGGCGGCAGTCACGGGGCGGAAAAGGCATATTGACAATCAAGGCATCAGCCAGGAATGGTTCGGTCGTCTCTTCCTATCAGGTTGCCCAGACCGATCAACTCATGATCATCACGGGGCATGGAAAGATCATCCGTCTCAGGGTGGGGGACATATCGATCATCGGGAGAAATACCCAGGGGGTGAAATTGATCAACCTGGGCGAGGGAGAGAAAGTGGTCGGCGTGGCCAAACTCATGGAGGAGTGAGGAAAAAGCAGGTCCGGGAATAGGGATACTGGTCGTGGAAAACCATATTAAAAGGATTGGAGTTATTGGGGCGGGAAGTTGGGGAACCGCCCTTGCCAACCTCCTTGCGCAAAAAGGCATGGATGTTACCCTCTGGGCTCGGGAGCAAGAAGTGTTCGACCAGATGCTTCATGAGCGCGTGAACGACTTGTTTCTACCCGGTGTTTCCCTTTCCAGCAATCTGAAGCCGGTGCAATCTTTTGAGGAGGCCGTCTCCGGGAAAGAGCTGATACTGATCGTCGTGCCATCCCATGTCTTTCGCAGCGTACTGGAGAGCCTTCGACCGCACCTGCGCGAAGAAATGCACGTGATGGCCGCCACAAAAGGGATCGAAAATGAGACCGGCATGGTCATGTCCCAGGTGGCTGAAAATATACTGCCAAACTCGTTTATGAAAACATACGGATGCCTCTCGGGACCGAGTTTCGCCCAGGAAGTAGCCGCGCTCTATCCTACTGCCGTCACCATTGCCTGTCACCACATGGAACATGCAGCGGACCTGCAGCGGTTGTTTACAACATCCGCTTTCAGGGTATATGTTTCCCAGGATCTTATGGGCCTCCAGCTGGGAGGGGCTCTAAAGAATGTTATTGCCATTGCAGCGGGGGC
>QMLQ01000037.1 GCA_003646815.1 Deltaproteobacteria bacterium
AATAGTGCTTCCAATCCCATATGGTTAAATTCCGAGTTTTCCAGGAGTCGAGCAGAACCAATTATAACGCTTGTCTTGAAATCGGTCAGTGTCCTCAGAGCGGTTTCATGCAAAATTCAGGTATCAATCCAACCGTTATTTACACCGCTCCAGTTTAGGATCCATCCACGGCATGATCTTATCGGCCGGGACTACAGCGACCGGCCCATCAAAGGAGCAGTTATCAAACCATCTGTAGGGCGGGATGTTCATAGATTGTTTCTGCTCAGACGGCGGGACCTGTTCAAAGATATGAAGGTCCTGAATCGCCTTATGATCACAGGCCCTCATGGAGATGATTTTCCCATTGGCCATCTCGTAACTGTCCCCTTCCCAGACTCTTATGATTTTTTCAGGATCCGTGCTGCCAGCTCTTTCTACGACGCTGAGCAGCCAGTAAACCTGCTGGGTAACTGAACCGAGAGTGCTGCCCGTTGGCCACTTGTAACGCACTGTATTGTATGGTGCTGGCCACTTTTTCCACTGATCATTCCAAGCCTTAACATATCTGATATATCCGTCGTTTTTGAATGTAGGATTGGTTTGACCAAACTGGGAGACCTTGACCAACCCTTTTGATTTCTCGATGCCGATTTCGGTTAGGAAGATGGGGTCGTCAAGAAACAGGTGGGCAAAAGGCAAATTAATACCCATCTGCCGGGCCTGCTTAACAAGGTTCGCAGCATCCGGGATCCAGTCGCCTGTATAGATGACCTCGGCACCGGAAGCCTTGATCTTGGTAAGGTACGGTGCAAAATCGGTGAGAAAGAGCTTGTGGTAATCCTCGCCCACAATCTTGGCACTAGGATAGTATTCTTTCATGCCCTTTAGGAAACCGTCTGCGAGGGAGTGACCGAAAAGATAATCCTGGCACAGGACGTAAAATTTTGTTTCCTTTTTTCGTATCTGTCCGTAATAGTAGGCTACAGCTCGCCCGATTTGCGAGGTCGAAAAACACGTCATGAACGAATATCGCGTAAAGTTATCCGCATCATAAAGCTCGTCCGATAGGGCAATAAAGTCCATTGCGATAACCTTGTATTTATTCGCCACCTGATTAATAATCTTCATATTGTTGCTACCGTTAGTCCCTATCAAAAAATCAACCTTCTCCTGCAGAATCATCCTTTCACAGACTTTCTTTGTGATAGCGGGCTTGGATTGGTGGTCCGCCTTGATAAGCTCTATCTTTTTTCTCTTTCCATCTACCACAATGCCGCCCCTCTTGTTGATGTCTTGAATGGCCCAAAGGGCGGCTGCCCAGTATAGTGGCCCTACAGAAGCAGCAGGTCCGGAAAAGGAAGCGACAAGGGCAATTTTGATGGTATCTCCTGTAGGGATTACGGGGTTACTGGGATCAAAATCGGACATGTCAGAAAATTTGCTTAGATCGAATTTGGCGTTGACCGCCATGGCCTGTGGCAATGCCAATAGACTTAGAAGACAGAACACGATAACTCCTAGGAAAAACTTTGATTTTTTCATTTTTACCTCCTTTAAACCTGAACGATGAAAAGTGAAGGTTAAAAATCCGGTACGAACACCGATGATCACAGAATTGTTTCACCTCCTTTCACTTGGAGCGTCATGTCAAGGTTGCGTTTTTGACGGGCTTTCTTCCCGTGGACTTGAGGTATCTTTTTCAATTGATTTGCGCAGGCGAGCATAATTTTCTCGGAAGAGCTTGCGGTACAAGTGGTAGAAAAAGAGGCTCATTACTTCGGTAAATTTACTGCCACGATTGAGAAAATCCTCTGAAGAAAGCGGCTTTATTTGGGGCTCGTAGTACGCTTTTTGAGTATCTACTACGTATCCCCGGACAAAATCAGCGATGCGCCTCAGGTCCTCCGGGTCCGTGCCGTCCTTCGGGCCGAATCCGAGCTGGTCCATGTTAACAATCAACTTGCCGATAATGACATCGTCTTGGGAGTAGACCAGATCGCCATCACGTTCTTCCGGGGTGATGACTCCCCATTTTTCGTACATGTCAAGATATTGTCGACCGAGACCCGTCACCTTCCGAAAGGTTTCTCTGCCCGTTATCTCGGTAGTCACGAGTCTGTCAAGAGGCCTGAAGTAATCACTTAAAAGGTAAAAGGCGGATTTTTCCGATGTGCTCAGTTTTTTTAACTGCTTGAGAATCTTCTTGATGACGGAGAGAGGGAGAAAATAGTTGTCCTGCAAAGCCTTTATAATCTTGATCTGTTCTACATAACCCTCATTATAATCTGCCGTGTTCTTCCCTGTTTTTCTCGGTTTGCGAAGAACGCCTTCCCGGATATAATAGTGGATAGTCTGCTTGGGGACCCCTGTTCGTTGTGTCAGTTCGCTGATTTTCATAGGTGTAACCTATTTTTCGCACGGGTGGACTCAAGCTCAAAAAGCGCACTTAGTTTATTCAAGAAGATTAGATCTGTCAATATTAAAAAAATGAATAATTTATTATGATATCAGTTTATACTTCCATATTCTTTTGTATTTTTAATATATTAACTGGCAATCGTTTATGATAACTATACAGAAAGTATTAAGCTTTACTATATAATTGCTGGGAGGAACCGGCAAGAGTTGAAAATGGTCCAAAATCATTAAAATTGATCGAAATATAGCTCCTTTGGGATCAAAGGCTTTCCTGCTGATGCCCGGACGAAATTTTCAATGGGGAGAAGGTGGGGGCATTCTCATTAGTATTCGCCGATGGCTCTTTTCAGTCTGGCCTTGGCCAGGTTGTGATCATAGAGGGCATCATAATAATTTGACCGTGCCTGGGTGAGCAGTGTCTGCGCGTCCAGGACCTCGGTGGAGGTGGTGGCTTGCACCTTGTAGCGTTCCTCGCTCACCCGCAAATTCTCTTCCGCCTGTTCTACGGCCTTTTTCGTGGTGGGAATATCCTTTCTGGCCACCTCAAGGTCCAATATGGCATTTTTTACATCCAGGAGAATACCATCTTCAAGTGCCCTTTTCTGATGGAGAAGCTGTTTTTTCAGGCTCTGTTTTTCCCTCACCGCGTAATGGGTTTTTCCCCATTCCCAGAAGGTCCATGACAGGCCGACAGTAGCTTCCCAACGACTGGCATCGTGATATTCATCTCCTGAAACACCCATATCATCCCCTTCCTTGATGTAATCGTAGGTAAACGCAATCTCGGGGTAATTCTTGCTCTTGGCCAGCCGGATTTGCTGATCCGTCTGTTGAATTGCCAGGTCAATCGCCTTTATCTCGGGACGATTTTTCAGTGCCTTCGGGAGGTAGTCCTGAAGTGCACATGCCACTGCCTTATAGAAAAGAATATCCTCCACTTCCACCGGAGCCTCTATGGGTCTCGACAATACAGTATTAAAAGAAGCCCGCGCCAGACGCGCACCGCTCTGGGCTCGGACAAGGTCGTGCTGGGCATTAGAGAGTTCCACTTCTGCCTTCAAGAACTCATTGACTGGAATCATCCCCACATCATAGAAATTCTGGGCCACCTTCACGTGTGACTCCAGCGCCGCAACGGCCTTTTGTGCCACATCCAGGGCCTTATCGGCCTTGAGAATGGCGAAGTATGCCTCCTTCACCTGAAGCGCAAGGTTCAGTTTTTCAAGGCTCAGTTCTATCCTGGACTGATCAATCCCCAGCTTTGCCAGGTCATAGGAACTGAGGAGCGCAAACCCGGTAAAAAGAGGCTGCGTGACGGTACCCTTCCACTGGTAGTTGTCCCTGGTACCGACAGGAAACTCGCTGCTTCCCGGAGCCGGCGGCGGGAGTTCAAAATCGATGGTCGGCGTTTCACTCAGCCGTGTGTACCCGTAAGACGTACTCAACTTCGGAAAAAACTCAGCCCTTGCCTGCTTTTTTACCTGTTCAGACTGGGTGATCTTTTCGGCCTTCGCCTTGAGCGACCAGTTATTTGAAAAGGCCTCTTCAATGCTTTTCCTCAGCGTATAGGTACCCGTTTCCAGTGCAAAAGCGGCAAAGGACATACAACACATGATACAAAAGAAAAGCACTATCACTGTCCCCAAGAAACGCCCTCTCACATTCATTATCAACCCTCCTATAACACTTTTTCCAGCGGCCAACTAAATACCTTCATTGCTCTGCCTTCCATCTCCTCGTGCAGTGACTGCAGGGCACCAAAAACCTCTCTTTCCATTTCCTCTTCCACTCCCATCATTACCACACAATTGAATCCGGGCCATACCGCGTCATCCAGCTTCGGGTCGGAACGGGGTCCTTTTCCAAGAACACGCACCCACTTTGTATACCCCATAATACAGCATCGGGAAAGTGTTTCCATCACTTCTTCATCGTGATCGACATCATAGATGACCATGAACATCTTCATCAGCGTTCTCCTTCCGACTCCCAACCCATGACTCCTGACTCATGACGCATCTTTCTTCTCTCAAACATATAGTAAATCGTGGGGACGAGGACCAGCGTCACAAGCGTGGAAACGGATAGGCCTCCGAGCATGGTAACCCCGAGCGGGTTCCATGCTTCTGCACCCACCTTTTCAGAAACCGCCATGGGCAGCATTCCGAAGAAGGTGGTCATGGTGGTCATCAGGACAGGCCGCAAGCGATTTCTGCCCGCCCGTGTGACTGCCTCAAACAGAGGTTCTCCCCGTTTTTGAAGCAGATGAATGTAGTCCACCAGTACAATCGCATTGTTGACCACGATCCCCATAAGCATCACCACTCCCATGAATGACATGATCCCCAAGGTAGTCCCGGTAAAGTAAAAGGCATAGAGGACACCGCTGAAGGCAAATGGAACAGAAAACATGATAATAAAAGGGTCCCTCAGGCTGCCGAAAAGGGAGGCCATAATCATGTAGACGAGGATAACTCCCATGATCAGCAGGATAGTCAGATCCCTGAATGCCTTTTTCTGCTCCTTGACGTCACCCCCGAACCTTGTTGACATGCCGGGGGGCACCCCGATCTCCGCCAGCTTTTTTCTCAGATCTGTGGTGACCGCCCCGAGAGACCGCTGATAGGTATCCGCCTCCACCTTCACAATTTTCTGCCTGTCTTTCCGTTCAATCTCGATAGGACCTTCACCCTCTACAATGCTTGCCACGTTTTTCAGCTTGATCATCCGTCCGTCCGGGGTGAAGAGGGGAACATCCGGGAGATTCCGGAGCCTGTTCTTGTCCCTTTCCGTAAAGCGGGTAAAAATATCATAGTTGTCTCCCGCGTCCCGGAACTTTGTCGCTTCCACCCCGTAAAAATAATTGCGCAGGGCCCCCGCGATCATGGCGATATTGAGGCCCAGGTCAGAGGCCTTCTCCCTGTTCACCTGTACCCACAATTCCGGTCTCGGGTCTTTCTGGGTGATATCAATATCCACCAGTCCGGGAATCCCCTCCATGAGGGATTTTACTTTCCGGGCGAACTGCATGTTCTGACCCAAATCCGGGCCCTGAATTTCAAGGGATATGGGTTTCCCTCCCCCCATCAGGATAGAGGTAATGGCGTTTTCGGCCCGCACCTGGATCTTGCTGATACCGGGAATCGTATTAATTTTGGCCCGCAGCCTGGCGGCAATATCTTCGGCTGAACGGGTTCTCCTATCCCGATCCACCAGCTTGAACCCGATGCTCCCCACGTTCGGTCCCTGGTCAAAGCCCAGGGCCACACCGATACCCTTCTTGGATTCGCCGTCAAAGCCGTAGGAGTGGCGCATCTCCTCAGGCCTGACCACCTCATCTATATTTTTCAGAATCGCATTCATGACATGATTGGTCTCTTCGATGCGTGATCCTTCCGGCAGACGAAAACGGATACTCACGTCTCCCGTATCCACCTTGGGGAAAAAGGAGGTGGAAAGGAAAGGGACAAGGGATACACTGCTCAGGAAGATCGTCGCGGCCAGGAGGACCACGGTCTTCCTGTGCCCGAGCGCCCACTCCAGGATGCTGGTATAGAGGACCTCCACGGCTTCGAAGATTCCTTCCGACCACGCATAAAGCCTCCCGATGATTCCCTTGCGCTTTTTCAGGGTCTCGGGGGTCGCCGTAATCAATTTTGATGCAAGCATGGGGGTCAACATCAGGGCCACCAGCAGGGAGGCCATGAGAGTGATTACGAGTACGAATCCCAGCTGTTTGAAAATCATCCCTGCGAGGCCCGTGAGGAACATGAGCGGGACAAAAACAACCACCGTGGTCATGGTGGAGGCAGTGATGGCGAGGCCCATCTCGCTCGCCCCGAACATGGCGGCTGTCTTGATCCTCCCTCCCCTTTCAATGTGGCGCATGATATTTTCCAGCACCACAATCCCGTTGTCCACCACCATTCCGGACGCGATTGCCAGGGACATAAGGGAAACCAGGTTTATGGTATATCCAAAGAGATAAATAAAGATGAATGCCACAATCAGAGAAAACGGTATGGTGAAGAAAATGATAAAGGCGGTCCGAAGTCTCCGCAGGAACACCACCGTAACCAGAACCACAAAGAAAATCCCGTAAAAAAGGGTGGTCCGCAGATTCTTGACCGAGGTCAGGATATCTTCCGAAGAATCCATAACAATATTAATCTTCACGTCCGGCGGGAGCGTTTCCTCAAACTCCTTGAGTTTTTTCTTGACCCGCCTGATCACCTCCACCGTGTTCTTACCGGTCTGCTTCTGAAGAATCAGAACAATGGCAGGGAGGCCGTCGCCCCACCCGTTCAGTTCCTCCGGCTCATAACCATCCTCCACCCGGGCTACATTTTTCAGATAGACCGGCTGCTTTCGGAAATACCCGACGACCGTTTCTCCTATCTCTTTCGCTGAACGGAAGCGGGCCGGCAATCGAACAAAATAGTCTTTTGTTCCCGATTTTATACTGCCTGCCGGGATATTCAGATTCTCCGAAGCCAGGACCTGGTTAATCCGGGAAAGGGGGATGCCATAGCCCTTAATTTTCTGCATGTCAAAGTAGACATTGATCCGCCTCCTCAGGCCTCCATGCACGATAACCGCCCCGACGCCCGGGACCCTCTTGAGGCCGTCGACCACTTTTTTGTCCACCAGGTGGTACAACCGGGGCCAAGTCCTGGGGCCGCTCACCGTCATGAACATGATAGGAGCCGTGGCACTGCTGAACTTGAAGAGAATGGGTCTTTCCGTATCTTCGGGCAGGTCCCGCTTGGCCAGTTCCAGCTGGTCCCGAATATCATTGCTCGCCACGTCCAGGTCTGTACCCCAGTCAAACTTGCACGCCACCAGCGACAGGTTATCCAGAGACTTGGAGGTCAGGGTATCCAGGTTATTGACCGTGTTCACCTGATCCTCAATGGGCTCCGTGACCTCGGTCTCCACATCTGATGCGCTCGCGCCGGGCCACGAAGTCAGGATGGAAATCACCGGCGGGCTGATGTCCGGGAGCATGTCCACGTTGAGCATGGTCAGGGAGAAGAGCCCGATCATGGCGAGGGCCAGGAAAAGCATCAGGCTGGCGATGGGTTGTTTTACGGAGAATTCAGGAAGTCTCATTTCGCTCCTCCCTTTCCTCCTTCCTCATTCCCAATTCCGCCTTCATCCTTGACTCCTGACTCTTGACTCACGACTCCTGACTCTTGACTCACGACTCCTGACTCTTGACTCACGACTCCTGACTCCTGGCTCTTGACCATGGTGCCGTCCTTCAGCCTGTTTTTCCCCTTGACGACAACCTGGTCCCCTTCTTTCAGCCCTTTCGTGATCTCCGCGCGGTCTCCCTGCAGCAACCCTACCGCAACATTCTTGAGGACCGCCCTATTCCGCTCCACCACAAAGCAATAGTAGCTTCCGGTCCCGGGCAGCCTGTTGAGCCCGTCTTTTGATATGACAAGTCCACTTCGTCTCCCCACATAAAGCCTGACATGGCAATACATGCCCGAACGAAGCAGGAGACCCTTGTTGGGGACATGGATTTCGATCTGCCCTGTTCGGGTTGCGGGATCAAGGGTCGGGTTGATAACAGACACCGATCCCTTGAATATCTTCCCCGGAAATGCATCCACGCGAATGTCGGCCGTCATACCCTTCCGGATATGCGGAAAATCCTGCTCCGTCACCGTGCTCACAATCTTGATGATTGATTCATCCGAGATCCGCACAATAGGTTTCTTGGTATCAGACATACTCCCTGCATCAAAATACCGGGCAGAGACATATCCTGCTATGGGCGCACGGACATCGTGGTCTTTCAACAAAATATTCAGGAGGTTCAGGGCTGAGTGAGCCTTTTCGATCTGTGCCATGGCCAGTTTCCTTGAGGCCAGCGCGCCATCAAAACGCGCCTCGATCTGATCCAGCTTCTGCTGGGAAACAGCATGATTCTTCACCAGTTTTTTCATGCGCACACGATCTTTCCTGATCACAGCAAGGTTTGCCTCCACTTCTTTCAACCTCGCCTCAGCCGAAAGGAGATCCGCCCTCGCCTGCCTGATCTGTGCGCGAATAATATCCTTCTCAAGGACCGCAATGAGGGTCCCTTTATTCACAAAATCTCCCTTTTCCACGAGGATCTTCTCAATAATCTTCCCGGCAATTTTCGGGTTCACATACACCTCTTGCAGCGGCCGAACATCTCCCATCTGGTCCAGAACCCAATCCAGGTTCATGATCCGCGCCGGCTCAGTCTCCACAGGGACCACAACTTCTTTCCTTGCTGTTTCCATCTTGCGATTCTTGAATTTCCAGTAATTGTGCGCTGCGATTCCGGCAAACAAAACGATGGCAATAACGGCAATAACCAGGCCCAACTTTCCTTTCCGCTTTTTCTCACGTCCCGTCATATGTACTGCTCCCTTCAACCCCAGTTTTCAGCACTTTTCCAAAAAACAGTTTCATGATCAGATCCGTATCAAAGGGATGACTCTCCGGTTCTTCCAGATGGTTCACCAGAAACGCGTGTATGATCCCTTCAAGACTTAAGGCTAGAAGATGCGGGTCAACGTCCGCAAAGAGGCCCTTTTCAATGCCTCTCTTGAAAATTCCCGACAGCTTTTCCAGGAACGCTCGATGCTTTTCCCTGATTTCATTTTCCATGCCCATGCCAATGTTGAATCTGGCACCACGCGTTTCCGCCAGATAGAGCTGGACGAACCGCAGATTCTCCATGAAAAGCCTGATGTGCTGTTCAATGAAATTTCTGATGGCGGTTATCTCATCATCGTTTCTCTCCAAGGCTTCCTGCATGGCGAGATTGAATTCCTCTGCTTTTTCGAGAAAGAGGGCCCGGTAAAGTTCTTCTTTGTTCGGAAAAAACTTGTAGAGCGTCCCTACCGAAAACTCCGATTTCCTGGAAATCTCTTGCATGGTGACGTTATGAAAACCCTTCTCAGAGAACAATTCAAGCGCCACATCAAGGATCTCGGCCCTGTGCCTCAGGAATTCCCGTGTTTTCCGGGGCAGCTTTTTCATGGTCTGCTTCGCTCCGATGTCTCTTATGAGGATAAAAAAAGAAATTTGGTAAATTATCGTTCAGAATATGACGTCATATTCATTTTGTCAATCTAATCAAGTTGTAGTGAACCAGTTCATCGCTCAGCGTTGAGGGGAAAATGATGTGGAGGACTCAGATAAGATCTACCTATCGAGGGAGAAAACCCTTTTTCCTCGCCTCACCTTGGGGGCTTCAGATGTCTCCTGCTTTGGGGCGGGGAATTTACCGGCCGGCTATTCCTGCAGGGTCTTGCCATCGTGGAAGGCCCTCGCAACAACGTCGCCCAGGCGACGATATTCCTGAGTAATGGTCGTGTAAATCAGGGGATCTATTTTCACCGGATCCGGTTTTCCGTTGCTGAGGCAATCTTCGTTGACGTAGCTTTCAACGATTTCCCCTACGATCAGGGTATGACTTCCCAGGTCCAGGGTGTGAATCATCCTGCATGCGAGATTCACCGGGCACTCCTCCACCAGGGGCGCTGCCTCGAGGACGCCGTAAAACACCTTGAACACCTGGGACTTATCCCTTTTCCTGCCGGAATAGATGCCACAATAATCGACCTTCCTTGCAAGGCCTGCGGAAGCCACATTGATGGAAAAAACTTTGTGCTCCATGATTCCCCTGAAGGTGTGGCGTTCTTTCCTTATGGACACACTGAGGGCGGGCGGTTTGGATGCGGCAATTCCGCACCAGGCAGCTGTCATGAAGTTCGGTTTTTCGTCCACCTTTGTCCCCACCAGGACGGCCGGCATGGGGTAGAGCAGTGTATCTGCACCCAGCATTGTCTTTTTCATCTGTTTTCTCCTTTCCCTGTGTCCGGCAAGGAATCCAGCGCCTCGCGGACGGTTCCAAGCATTTGCGTGAGTTCATAAGGTTTCCTGATAAAACCCTTCGCTCCCGCATCAACGACATCTCTTGTGCTCCCGTTCACCGAATACCCGCTCGCAATGACTATCTTCAAGGAGTGATTCAAGCAGAGGAGTTCTTCCAGGCATCGCTTCCCTCCCATGCCCGGCATGACCAGGTCCAGGATAACAAGATCGATTTCCCCTTCTCTTTCCCGGTATGCTTCCACTGCAGACTCTCCATCACGAACAGTGAAAACCCGATACCCGAACCTTTCCAGGATTTCCTTTCCCATCTTGCGCAGCAGCTCTTCATCATCCACCAGGAGAATTCTCTCTCCACCTCCCCGCAGTTCCCTTTCCTCCACGATAACTTTTTCTTTCGCACTTTGGGATTCCACGACAGGAAGATAAATTTTGAATGTGGTTCCCTTATTCGGCTCGCTGTAACACATGATATAGCCATCGTGATTTTTAACGATTCCATACACCATGGCGAGTCCCAGCCCGGTTCCCTTCCCCACCTCCTTTGTCGTGTAAAAGGGTTCAAAGATGTGATCCAGGGCATCCTTGTCCATCCCTATGCCCGTGTCCGAGATACTCAGAAGGACAAACTTCCCAGGCTTTGCCCCTAGATGGGCAGCGCAGTATTGGCGGTCAAGGACCACATTTTCCGTCTCGAATACCAGTTTTCCCCCTTCCGGCATGGCATCCCTGGCATTCACTCCCAGGTTCATCATAACCTGTTCCATCTGCATGGGGTCTGCGTTGACGATCCACAAGTCCTCCTGCAGATACATTTCAATATCAATCATCTTGGGAATTGTCTTTTCAAGGAGCTCCTGCACTTGACGCACCTCACTGTTCAGGTCAAGGGGCCGCAACTCGCTCTCGACCTTGCGGCTAAACGTGAGGAGCTGCTGTGTCAGCTCGCTTGCCCGGTGGGCCGAATTTTCTATCCGCTTCAGCTTGGCATGGACAGGATCGTCTTCGGTTCTGTCCAGGAGGAGCATCTGCGTGTAACCGAGAATTGCCTGCAAAACGTTGTTAAAATCATGAGCAACCCCTCCCGCCAGCGTGCCTACTGCTTCCATTTTCTGGGCTTGGCGGAGCTGGGCCTCCAGTTTTTTCTTCTCCTCTGCCGCCTTCTTACGCTCGGTTATGTCCAGGAGCTGCGCAATTGTCCTTCTTTCTCCCATCTCAGTTGAAACGATGGAAATACTCGCTTCCACGCGTATTTCTTCACCGTTCTTTCGAACAAAATTGATCTCATATCTCGGGGGTACCTCTTCATCCCTCTGTCTCTTCAGATATCGCTCCACCGTATAACCCAGGCTTTCCTCATCGAGGAACTTCCTGAAATCAGTCCCCACCAGTTCCTCCGGGCCGTATCCCATCATCTTGCATATTTCATCGTTGGCATATTCCAGACAAAAATTACCGTCGATGATGACTATCCCATCGTGGGAGTTTTCTACAATGGACCGGAATCTCTCTTCGCTCGCCCGCAGACGTTCCTCAGCCTTTTTCCGTTCCGTGATATCCAGGGCGATCCCTCCGATCAATGGCAACCCTTTCTGCCCGCCCATCAAAAATTTGTGGGTTTCAAAGACCCGTTCCTTTCCCTCCGCATCCTCTATTTTTTCTTCCCTGATCCTAAGTTCCCCGGAAAGCACTTTTCTGTCATCCAGCAGCATGGATCTGGACAGGCTCTCAGGAAAAATCTGATCCGCTGTTTTCCCGATCACCCCTTTCACCCCCAGCACATCTTCATAAAATCGGTTCACATAAACATACCTGCTTTCAGTGTCCTTAATGAAAACAGCTGCGGGCAGACGATCCATGAAAGAGGAGAACCGCTTTTCACTGAAGCGAAGGTCTTCTTCAACTCTGCGGCGCATTGCCAGTTCTTTTTCGAGTTCACTGATCCTTTTCTTCATCTCTTCAAAGGTTCCCTCTTTTTTCATGGAAAATTTTCCCTCATGCCCGATTTGGACAAGCCATTTATTTCAGGGATGCACGGAGTGCCTCGGTTTCTTCCCGTTTCAATTCCAGAGTTTCCGGATCAATCACCACTCCGTAATCATGTCTTGCCCGGTCCACAGTCACGTAGCCGTTTTTTACATCCTCCAGGACCATTTCCGGGTCCCGTTCCTTTGGTATGCCGTAGCCGCCCCCACCAGCAGCATCCATAACAACCGTGTCACCGGGCTTGAGCTGGGTGAGGCCATATGGGTTCCCGTTGTCTCCATTGACGAGAAACCGGGCTTTTGAACCGGGGCCTCCGCCGAAAAGTCCTTCCGGCGGATACCGGAACCTCCCGGACTGGATTCCGAGGTTGACCGGCGGCAGCGGGGCGTATTCATCGTCCGGAATTCGAAATACAACACGTCTTCCCAGGCCCCCTTTCATCTTTCCCGGCCCGCCTGAATCAGGGAGCAGTTCCCTTTTCTCCACGATCAGGGGCGTATCACTCTCGAATATTTCCACCGGTGTATTGGCGCCGTTCGCCGGGAAAATATACACGTAATACCCGTCATTCCGTGCGCTGGCGCCCATTCCGCCCCCGCGGATGATCACGGAATGCCACGGGCTTCCGTTGCCTCTCTTGCCGTAAAAAACGTTCATGGTGGCGGGAGTTCCGCCGCTTGCCGCGATGACGCGGTCGGGCAGAGCCTGTGCCATGGCCCGGTAAATGATCTCGGTGATGAAATGGCCGATCTGCATCCTGGCCGCCACGGCCACGGGGAACGTACAATTGACCACGCTCCCTTCCGGTGCCTCCATGGTGATGGGACGTGCGCAACCGTCGTTATTCGGGATATCCGGGTCAAACATGCTCTTCATGGCCATGAAGACATAGGCATAGGTAAAATTGTAGACCACGTTTCCGCCCCAATCCACCTGGGGTGACGAACCTGCCAGGTCAACGAGGATGTCACTGCCTTTCACTTTCACGGACACTTTTATTTCAATGTCCTCTTTCCCTTCCATTTGCTCCACGATACCCTCTGCCCGGTACTCTCCATCCGGGACCTCGCCAATAGCTTCCCGCATACTCTTCTCGGTTCGCCCGATAATCTCGTCGGCCAGATCATCGAGGCCGTCCAGTTCATATTCCTGCAGCATCTGGCAGATCTTCTCGGCACACACGTGGTTGGCGGCAATCTGGGATCGGATATCGCCGGTAACTTCGTCAGGAGTTCTCACGTTCCAGCGAATCATCTCCATGACCGCTTCATTCAAAACACCCCCCTCGTAGAGTTTGACGAGCGGAATAAAAAGACCGTCTTCAAACACATCGTGGTTGTCCGAAGAGACCCTGCCTCCGATATCCGAATGGTGAAAGACACACGCCGTAAAGGCCGTTATTTTATCCTTGTAGAAAATAGGGCTCATGACACAGACATCGTTCAAGTGACCGGCAAGGGCCCATGGATCGTTGGTAATCAGCACATCACCCGGTTTGTAGTGGTCAAGGGGCAACTTGTTCACCAGGTTTTTAATGCCCAAGGCCATGGCCCCGGACTGTCCGGGCGTGGCAAAAGTCCCCTGGGCCAGTTCCCTGCCTTTCCGGTCCGTGAACATGCAGGTATAGTCATGGGCGTCCCGGAGCAGGCTGGAAAAGGCGGTCCTGGCCACGGTGCTGTCCGCTTCGTCCACGATGGAAATGAGTCGCCGCCACAGGATTTCCAGGGTTATCGGGTCAAATTGCTGTGCCATATGTTTTCTCCTCCATTTATCTCTTGAACCTGTCGCCTTCAATCTAACTACCTGTTTTCCAACTGAATCCTGAGGAAGCCGTACTCATCCACCGACGCGTATGCATCCTCACCGATAATCACCGTGGATTCCCGCTCTTCCACGATGGCAGGACCTTCAAGGTCCGCTCCCGGGAAAAGTCGGTACCGGTCGTACACCTTGTGGGGAATAAAATCTCCCGTCACTCCCGAATAGGCCAGCCGCTCTCCCTTCAAGGCGTCCCCAAGGGACTTCCCGCCCGCGACCATCTTTGGAAGCTCCAGGAGTTTCTGGGGAAGGGTCGCCCGCACCTTGAAGTTGATGAATTCAACGGGCGAATCAGCATAGGTCCGGCCGTAGAGTTTTTCATAGGTGGCATCGAATCTCCGGCGGATTTCTTCAGGTGCTGCGTCTTCAAAATTCCCCGCCGGCGCCGCAATATTGGTTTCGGAGCCCTGCCCCACAAAACGCATATCCAGTGAACGCTCAAAAAGGATCTCTTCTCCGCTCTCGTCCACCTGAAGCGTCCTGGCCCCCTCCGTTTCCATGTCTTTGAAAATGTTTTCGATCTCCGCAAAATCCGCCTCAAACAGCCCCACCTTATGACTGCGAAGGAGATCAAAGGCCCGGGGGGCCGTGAAAAACCCCAGGGCTGAGCCCACGCCCGCATTGGGCGGGACCAGGAGTTCCGGGGAACCAAGCTTCCTGGCCAGGCCGTACGCGTGCACAGGACCCGCACCGCCGAAGGCAATCACCGTGGCCACCTTGGGATTTCCCCCCTTTTCCGCTATGTGGGTCTTGGCCGCTGCCGCCATGGTCTCATTGATAAGGTCATGGATCCCCCAGACCGCCTGGATGAAGGGAACCCCCAGGGGATCGGCGATTTTCTCCTGGACTCCCCGTCTCGCGCCCTCTTTGTCGAGCTGCATCTCACCGCCCAGGAAATACTTTTCGTCCAGGTAGCCCAACAGGAGGTCAGCGTCCGTGACTCCCGGATTTTTTCCTCCCCTCGCGTAGCAGATGGGACCGGGGTCGGCCCCCGAGCTTTCCGGGCCCACCTGAAGCGTTCCCATCTTGCTCACCTTCGCAATACTGCCGCCTCCGGCGCCTATTTCCATGAGGTCTACCACAGGGACCTGTATGGTGAGGCCGCTCCCTTTCATAAACCGCTGCACCCTGCCCACCTCAAATGTGGGCACCACCCCGGCCACGCCTCCCTGGATCAGGCAGGACTTGGCAGTGGTCCCCCCCATGTCAAAGCAAAACATCTCGGAGATATCAAACAGTTTTCCGTAATACTGCCCCGAGATCACGGCGGCGGTGGGTCCGGATTCAATGATCCGCACCGGGAATTCAGCCGCCGTTTCCACAGAGGTAATTCCGCCGCTCGAAAGCATGATAAACAGTCTCCCGCCAAACCCGATGCTTCGCAACCGCTCGGAAAGCCTGGAGAGATATTTCCCGGTCAGGGGTTTTACGTAGGCATTGGTGGCGGTGGTGCTGGTTCGTTCATACTCCCTGATCTGCGGCAGGACATCGTAAGATATGGACACAGTGATGTCCGGGGCTTCCTCTTTGATAATTTCCTTGAGCAGGAATTCATGGGAAGGATTTTCAAAGGAATTGAGGAGACAGACCGCGATAGATTCCACTCCCATGTTCAGCAGGTTCCGAACCACGTCTCTGGCTTCTCCCGGGTCCAGCTCCTTCATGACGCTCCCGTCACTCCTGATTCTTTCATTCACCTCCAGACGGTATCGCCGGTCTATGAGCGGCTTGGGGAACTCTGCAAAAATATCATAGGGGGCATACCGGATTTCCCGGCCCAGTTCCAGGACATCACGAAATCCACTGGTTGTAATAAGTCCCGTCCTGGCGCCTTTCCGTTCTATGATGGAGTTGATCACCAGCGTAGTCCCATGGATGACTTCACTCAGATCCGCGACAAAATCGGAGGTCTTCGCCTCCAACTCCCTGATCCCCTGCACCACCGCATCCGAAGGGTCGCTCGGTGTGGTGAGGCATTTGTGGATACGTATTTCTCCGGTTTCATCGTTGAGCAACACGAAATCCGTAAACGTTCCCCCAATGTCACATCCCAATCGATACGTCTTTTCAGCCATAGTTCCTCCCTGTGCACAACATCTCTTCAGCAGGTTTAGCAGCTTAGAATCTAATACAGCCGCAAACTCGAAACCCCGCTTTTTAGTCATTCCGGCGGAAGCCGGAATCCAGCATGTTCAATAGTTTTGAAAACCCCTGAGCTCGGGTTTTCACCAGAGTGACGGATTTCTTCGAACACATCAAATTTGATTATTGCACGACTCAGCATTCGAAGATCTCTACCGGGACTTTGCTGATAAAGCGATACCCGTCTTCCGTCACCACAAAAACACTTTCCACACCCGCGATAAATTCGTGCAGGAAAACGATCTTGGGCTCCAGCGCAAAAGTCATGCCCACATCCAGCACATCCCCTTTTCCCTTGGCGATAACAGGCCCCTCTACCAGTTCCAGGCCAATCCCGTGACCAACAAAATTGACCTTGTTTCCCGGAGGACCAAGATACTGGTCGCCGTATCCGAGATCGTCTGCTTTTACAAGAGAATACTGATACAGTTCATCCACGGTCACGCCGGGTTTCACCCGGGAAAGCACCGCGTCATGGATAGCAATGGCCGCTTCACAGGCCTTCATTGTCCGGTCATCCATGGGTCCGATAGAAAACATCCGTGTCTCATCCATGTGATAATTATTCAACAGGAACGAGAAATCCACCATGACCGGTTCATTGCGCTCAATGGGTTTATGTCCGGCTCCGCAGGGAAAAGCCACGGATGTACCTTCGCCGCTCGCGGGTGAATCAAGGAGCCCCACCATACCCCCGCTTTTTCCACTCAGCACGTGCCACTCATATCCTTCCGTGTGATAGTCCCTGACCCGCACGTTTTCCCTTTCCCGGCCCCGGACCCTTGCGAACCCTTCCAACAAGGCGGCAAAGGCCATTTCCTCCATGCCAGGGGTTATGACGGACTTTCCATATTCGAAGGTCTGCGCAGTAAGCCCGGCTGATTCTTCCATGCGGGCGAGTTCCCACTCAGATTTAATCTTCCGCGCGTCCAGGATACACGAAGATCCATCCACGCATTCCGCGCCAGGGAAAAGTTCCCTGTAGAAATTGAAATCCGCCACGGGGAGCACGTCATTTTCGAAGCCCACCGTTCTCGGCATTGCTCCATAATAATCCCGGATTACTTTGGGGATTTCTTTCAGGGATGCTATGTGGAAAGTCTCACAGTTTCCGAGCCGCCCCCCCCCGAATGCAGGAGAACCATCCAAAAATAATAAGGGGACGCCCTCGCCGGGCAGATAGAATATCCCCCGTTGCATGATACCTGTCAAGTAGTAAAAGTCCACCCGCTGAACAAGGAATAGCGCGTCAATATCCATCTCCCGAACAGCCTTCTGAACCCGCTTTGTTCGATTCTCCAGTTCCCTATCCGGAACAATATTCGCCTCTGTCCCCGTTGCCATTTTTTCCTCAAATTCCCTGGATATTTCCCGTCTTTGCCCTTTGCCCTGCGCCCGCTGCCTTACGCCTCTCCTTCTTCTTCATTCCATTTATAATCAATGATCTCGGTCAGCACTCCGTTCATTTTCCTCGGGTGGATGAAGGCAAACTCGCAGTCCCTGAAGGGGCGCGCTGTTCTTCCCCCAGCATCCGGGATGATCGGGTATTTCCTGGCCTTCAATTCATCGATTGCCGCGCGCGTGTTATCCACGTTGAAACTGATGACCATGACACCCTCGCCGTTCCGTGCAATGAATTTCGCCACCTCCCCGTCCGGGGAAGTGGATTCCATAAGTTCAAAGCCCACTTCTCCCACCCAGTACCGTGCCACCTTTATTTTCTCCGCCTCATCAATATACGCATCATCAGGCTCCGACTTTCCCAGAAAGGGTTCCCAAATCTTCTTCGCCTCTTCCAGGTTCCGTACCGCAACACAGATGTGATCAATCTTCTTTACCTTCATTTTCAACTCCCCCCTGCCCTATTCATCATTCACCTTTTTCTCCGTACCCAAAATCGAGCGGGCTCTTTGCCTCCTTCAGGGTCCTGCTCTTGATGGTATGGGTATAGATCATGGTAGTCCTGACATCGCTATGCCCCAATAATTCCTGGATCGTCCGGATATCATAGTTTGCCTGCAGCAAATGGCTGGCAAAGCTGTGACGAAAGGTGTGGGCGGTAGCACGTTTGGGAATCCCGGCCCGCTTGACCGCTCCTTTGATGGCCTTCTGCACATGGCGTTCGTGAAGATGGTAACGCCGGTATTCCATGGCTTCCGGCACAAACGTAAGTGTCTTTGCCGGGAAAAACCATTGCCACACAAACTCCCTGGCGGCATTTTTGTACTTCCTTTCAAGTGCGTCAAACATGAACGCGCCGGCGTACCCATCATCAAGGTCCCTGTCATGCAGCGCCTTCACCTTTTCCAGATGCTCTCTAAGTTCCGGGAGAATGGCAAGAGGCAGCGGGACTGTGCGGTCCTTTTTCCCTTTGCCATCGTGGACCGTCAGTATACCCAGTTCGAAATTGAGGCTTTGAACACGTAAGTTCAGACACTCGAATAACCGAAGCCCGCAGCCGTACAAGAGCTTGACCACCAGATCATAAGGATATTTCAGATTTGCGAGAATCGCATCGATCTCTCCGCGGGACAGGACAACCGGAATGTAGGGCCTCCGTTTCGCGCGAACCACGCCGTCGACTTTTCCAAATTCACGACCTAAAACATGCCTGAAAAAAAAGAGCAGCGCATTAAAGGCCTGGTTCTGGGACGATGCCGATACCTGCTGTTTGACGGCCAGGAACGTCAGGAAATCCTTCACGTCATCCGTTGAAAGTAACGCCGGATCATTGCTTTTGCAAAAATATTGCATTTTCCGAACCCATGTTGTATATGATTTAAGGGTCTTCGGTGAATAACGCCTGACTTTTATTTCATTGAATAATCGGCGGTACGCGGATTCCCAACTCCCCTTCACCCCTGCCTGAACAGCCTTGTTTCTTGCGGAATCAGGCCTGCCGGTGGCCGTCTGCGCTTCTGACCGCGAAGGGGTTGGCCGGTACGAATGCCGCGGCTCCTGAACACCCGCTGTTTTTGGCGACGATGTGATCAGGCCCGTTTTGTTGTTCTGGCGGCCTGATCCGGCTAACTCGTAATATATTTGAACGGCTTTTCCGGCCTGTTCTTGCTGTATATTCGTCTGCTTCTTCTCTTCCAGTTTCCGCATAAAGCCGGACAGGCTCCGGGGGTCTGACGCATTGAACCCGTATTTATCGCAAAAATCCAGGTAGTACCGCAGCCATTTGAGGTAGTGGCCCCGATCTGGTCGGACGACCTTTTCCTTGGTTAATGCACTATTGAACTGCTTTTCCAGAGAATCAGAAATTTTTAGCATCGTATCTATCCGAAAACGGCTATCTTCATCTGAAGCATGTTAAACGATTAGCAGTAGCATAATAAACTCCATTTTCGTTGTCAACTTTTTCTGTTTGTGGTATTTAAACGGAAGCATACAATTACTTGTTCCTGGCGGCTCCGCCGCCAGGAATCGCGGTGCCGACTACGTCGAGCCCCTTGTCCCGCCGCTCCGCGCCGGAACAAGGCACTCGACCGGTCACCGTGAACCGCACAATCAAGCTACGCTTGCTTGCACGGCCCCCGGTGCCGGTCAGCACCGCGATTAGCTGTGCAAGGAGAAAAAGTTGGATTTTAATTCTGTTACATTTTGGTCAGCCATTGCAGGTGCGGTAATTGGCGGCACAATTACTGGTTTTTTTGCGATACTAGCAACAAATAGGTCATA
>QMLQ01000038.1 GCA_003646815.1 Deltaproteobacteria bacterium
AAATGATCTTGGCCAGACAGGCAGAAAAGCAGCAATTGAACCTGAGCAGGTATCGCAATGCCTTTGAGACGCGACTGAACGTATGGGCCGGGGAAGAAATCGCACGGCGTCTATGGCAAAAGGACGGAACCGTCTGGGTTCCGGATCCTGAGGAAGCGGCCCGAACCGCTGATCTGATGGAAAAGATGGACTGGTTGACCCTGCCGGAGGTCATGGCCGGCGAACGGGAAAACCTGCAGGCGTTTTCCCGGGAGGTGAGGGATGCGGGATTTTTACGGGTGGTGCTTCTGGGAATGGGAGGGAGCAGCCTTGCTCCAGAAGTCTTCATGAAGACCTTCGGCAACAGGCCCGGATACCCGACCCTTCAGGTCCTTGATAGCACCCACCCCGATTCTGTGGAGAATATCTTCAGGAGTGGTGATGTGGCAAGAACCCTTTTTCTCGTTTCCAGCAAGTCGGGGGGAACTATCGAAACCCTTTCCTTCTACAAATTCTTCTTCGATGCCGTCAAGACCAAAAAGGACGATCCCGGTCGGAACTTTGTGGCCATCACGGACCCTGGTTCAGGGCTGGAAAAGTTGGCGCGAGAGAATAAGTTCAGACGTGTCTTCTCCTCGCCTCCGGGGGTGGGCGGGCGCTATTCGGCTCTGACCTATTTTGGTCTGGTTCCGGCGGCGCTTATCGGTGTGGACCTGGGGCGTATTCTGGACAGCGCCGCGACCATGGCCCACGCCTGTTATTCCTGTGTTCCTGTGGACCGGAACCCGGGGATATCACTTGGCGCGGCCATGGGTGAACTGGCCCTGGCCGGGCGGGACAAAATCACCTTTCTTGCTTCGCCGGGATTGTCACCGTTTGGAGTCTGGGTGGAGCAGCTCATTGCGGAGAGCACGGGAAAGCTCGGTAGGGGTATCGTTCCTGTTGCGGATGAGAGGCCGGGTGCTCCGGAAGTTTATGGCAAAGACCGTTTTTTTGCCTACATGCGATTGGCCGGAGATGAGAATGACACCCTTGATCAACTGGTAGGCGGCCTTGAAAAAACAGGGCATCCTGTTGCTCGGATTCACCTCGACGAAAAGCTAGATATGGGCGGGGAATTCTTCAGGTGGGAGATGGCCACGGCTGCCGCGGGCGCTGTGCTGGGCATCAATCCCTTTAACCAGCCCGATGTGGAAGCGGCCAAGATCAAGGCCAGGGAACTGATGGCAGCCTATCGTGAAACCGGTCGCCTTCCCGCGGATGAACCCACTTTGCGTGATGGGAATCTGAAAATCTTCGGAGGTCCCGATGGGAGCTCCCCCAATGCTGATGACCTCATTGCTCGTTTTCTGCAACAGAAAAATGAAGGGGATTATGTGGCCCTGATGGCCTACATCCCCCGTTCCAGCCGTACGGATGAGATCCTGGATCGCATTCGGATCCACCTGCGGGATAAATTGAAGGTTGCGACAACCTTGGGGTACGGGCCTCGATTTCTGCATTCTACCGGGCAACTGCACAAGGGCGGGCCAAACCGGGGGCTTTTCATCCAGATCACCAGCACGCCCGAATCTGACAGATCGGTTCCAGGCGAACCCTATTCGTTCGGTACGTTGATCGCCGCCCAGGCCATGGGCGACTACCAGGCCCTGGAGGAAAGGGACCGGAGGCTGATTCGATTTCATGTGAGTGGGGACCTCATGGCCGGGCTGGAGAGGCTGGAAGAAAGAATGGAGGCGGTTTCTTGACTCTCAAAGGAGGTGATCAGTGCCTTACAAACCCAATGAAAAAATTTTCCTTGCCGGGGACATCGGGGGAACTAAAACAAATATCGGCCTGTTTGTGCCCGGGAAAAGACGGCCGCGCCTGAAAACCATGCAAACCTATTCCAGCGGGGATGCAAGAGGGCTGGAAATCATCCTTGAAGATTTTGTAAAGAACCACGCTTCGACTCCGGCAAGTGCCGCTTTTGGCATTGCGGGACCGGTAGTAAACGGCCGTTCCAGGACTACGAATCTACCATGGGTGGTTTCGGAAGACAGGATCAGGAGTCATTTCGGGTGGAAGAATGTTCGTCTTATCAATGACCTTGCGGCGACGGCGTTGTCCGTCCCGTTTCTCAGCCGCGGTCAGACCTGCAGACTTAATTCGGCGCGGAGCAGAAAGGGGGGCAACATCGGTGTTGTGGCCCCCGGAACAGGGCTGGGCACGGCGCTGCTGGTGTTTCAAGGGCAACGCTATGTGGCTGTTTCGTCAGAAGGGGGTCATGTGGATTTTGCCCCCACGAGCGAAGAAGAAGTGTTCCTGTGGCGGTACCTGCACGCACAATTCGGGCATGTGAGTGTGGAACGGGTACTCTCAGGGCAAGGTCTGGTGAATATTTACCAATGGCTGAAAAATTCCGGAAGATACCAGGAGCCGGGGTGGCTTAGAGAACGCATGGAAACCGCAGACCCTGCGCTTGCCATCACTGAAAGCGCGTTTGACAAAGGTGTCCCCCTGTGCAAAAAGGCCCTGGATCATTTTGTTTCCCTGCTTGGGGCCGTATGCGGAAATCTCGCCCTGACCGCGATGACCACCGGAGGAATCTACCTGGGCGGGGGCATCCCGCCGAAGATCCTGCCGGCCTTGAAGGATGATCGTTTTTTGAAGGCTTTCAGGAACAAGGGGAGGTTTCAGAGATTCCTTGAAAAAATACCCGTCAGGGTCATCCTTGACAGCAGGGCGGCCTTGCTGGGGGCCGCAATCAGCGCAGAGGAGATTTTCCTAGAATTTGCTTAACTTGTATCAGGGCAGGCGTTTTAATTGAGGGAGTCTACTCATTTTCAAAAAGGGAATAATCCAGTAATTGTTATAGCGTGATATTTGAATAGGATGACAACGCGGACGAAATCAAAAATCCGGTCGCTGGGGGATATTGGCGCTTTTATTGCGCTTTTGCTGGGAATGGGGTTCCTGCTGGTGTATCATGCCGAGGAGCTCGGGTATCACTGGCAGTGGTACCGAATCCCAAAGTATTTCTTCTTGAGCAGGGAAGGGACCCTCGTTTCCGGACCACTGATCCGAGGATTGCTGGTCACCTGCCGGATAACACTGGTGAGCTTTGTGCTGGCATTTGTGATTGGACTCGTGACTGCACTCCTGCGACTGTCTCGATCCATGGTGTGCGCCGCACTTGCCCGTGTCTATTTGGAAGTGGTGAGAAATACGCCACTCCTGGTCCAGATTTTTTTCGTCTATTTTGTCCTGGGGCCGATCCTTGGTATCAGCAGGTTCTATGCAGCGGTCCTGGCTCTCAGCTTTTTTGAGGGGGCCTATGCTTCAGAAATTATCAGGGCGGGGATCGTTTCCATCCCGAGAGAACAGTGGGATGCTGCCTACAGCCTGGGTCTCAGCAAGCCAGGTGCCTATCGTAAAGTCATATTGCCCCAGGCCATCAGGTGGATCCTGCCACCATTAACGAGCCAGGCGATTTCCCTGGTAAAAGACTCAGCCCTGGTGAGTACCATAGCTGTTTATGGCCTGACCATGCGGGGCCAGGAGATTATCTCGGAAACATACCTGGTTTTTGAAGTCTGGTTCACCGTGGCAGCCATGTACCTAGCGCTTGCGCTGCTGCTCTCGACGGTCATTAATGTCATGGAACATCGCCTCAGGATACCGGGATAATGGAGAGGGGAGAATTGAACATCGAACATGGAACGTCCAGCTCCGAACATTAAATGTAAAGAGGAGGTAATGTATGGGCACCAGAAGAGTAATAATTCTATTGACAGCAGTTGCTTTTGTGTTGTGCATGCCGGTTTTGAGCCAGGCGGGAAAGATTCACAAACAGCTCGTGGCGGAGAGCACCCTTGACCAGGTGCTGCGGCGCGGTGTCCTGCGGGTGGGAATGTCTACCTTTGTACCGTGGGCCATGAAGGATAAGAAAGGGAAGCTGGTTGGGTTTGAGATTGACGTGGCCAGAAGAGTGGCAAAGGATATGGGCGTCAAAGTGCAATTCGTGCCCACCAAGTGGGCGGGCATCATTCCCGCGCTCCTCACGGGTAAGTTTGATGTGATTATCGGCGGTATGGGAATCCTTCCCAAGCGGAACTTGAAGGTCAATTTTTCTATCCCCTATGATGAAACCGGCATGTCCCTTGTGGCGAACAGGAAGTTGGCGGGAGACTTCAAGACCCTTGATGATTTCAATCGCAAAGGCGTGGTGATTTCGGTCAGACTTGGAGCAACGCCTGTTGCGGCTGCAAAAAAACATATGCCCAAGGCTGAGCTTCGGCAGTTTGACGACGAATCACAGGCGATCCAGGAGGTGGTGAACGGACGGGCATACGCCATGGTTGCTTCGGCCCCGCGATCTCAGTGCAGGAGTTGACCTTCCAAGGCATGGAATTGATGGCATCCACGTACCTGGTGTTTGAGATATGGATTACCGTCACGGTACTGTACATGATCCTGACGGTCCCGGTTTCCCTTTCCATCCAGCGCCTGGAGGTTCACCTCAGGAAGAATATGTATTAAGGAGAAAGATGATCAGATACACGGGGATAAATCACTTGGCCATGGCCACGAAGGATATGGGCTGCACCATTCTCTTCTGGAGAGATCTCCTGGGGATGCGCCTGGTGGCGGGACTGGGAAGATCCGGATCCCGGATCAAGTCCGGATCCGGCATGGGGGTTTTGGGACTTTATACGGCGCCGTCAAGTTTGTAAGGAATCCATGCGTACTGAGGCCAAAAGTGAAAAGATCATTGTTTTCGGGCGCTACCCGATGTTGGGAAAAGTGAAGACACGCCTTATCCCGCTTCTGGGTCGTGCAGGGGCGGCCGATCTGCACCGGGAACTTACCGAAAAGACCCTTCGCACGGTGAGAATCTTCGCCATTGATACTGGGAGAGAAACAGCGTTCTGTTTTGACGGGGGAAACAGGGACAAAACAGCAAGCTGAGTGGGGCCCGGATTTCTGCTGTCCAAACAGGAAAAAGGGATCTTGGCAGGCGAATGTATGCCGCATTTCTGAAGGCTTTCCAGGATGGGTGCAGGCGCGTGGTCCTTGTGGGAACGGATATCCAGGGCCTGATGTTTGCGCTCTTCGTTGGCAAAGTCCTTGAACATTTTGCGGGCATCTGAAAACTTCTGCTGGGCACTCGCGTCTTCATAAAAGGAAACCGCTTCTTTTTCAATGGCAAATTCGATTACTTCTCTAAAACCTTCAAATGTCATGGTCTTTCTACTTACTCTTATCCATCCAGAAATCAAAGATTTCCGGGGGGAGCCGTTAGCCGTTAGCGTTTGTGATCAGCTTAATAATCTGGTTTCACTGGGTTTTTGCTAATAGCCAAAAGCTGCCATCATCATTCCACCAAATTGAATTTTGCTTTCACCGCGCCGCACACAGGACAATTCTCGGGAGGGTTGTCCTCACTGATGTATCCGCAGACCTGGCAGACGTAATACTTGGAGAGTCGTTCTGCCAGCATGTCATTCATGGCCTTTTTATAGAGTTCGGCATGTCTGCTTTCCACATCACGGGCGTGGGAAAACGCCCGCAGTGCGCCCTGGTTGTTTTCATCGGTAGCATCCTTGATAAGCTTTGGGTACTCGTCCACATTTGCCCTGATCTCATTGTGAAAGGCAGCGTCAAGATTTTCTTCGGTGGATTTTACTCTGCCCCGCATCAGGAGCAGAAATCTGCGTGCATGGACAGACTCGGCATCGGAGACGGCCCTGAAGAGGCGAGCGATTTGAGTGTAGCCCTCTTTGTCGGCCTTCTTGGCAAAGGCGTCGTTCCTGATGGCTGCTTTTGATTCAGCGGCAAACGCGTAGGAGAGATTTTTTTCTGTTTTGTCAGTCATTATTGGAACCTCCATTCCCCAATTTCAATATGAGCCTGCCCCTTTTTTCCGAAATTATGATATATTTAAGAACAGACGAGCAGGCTCTTAGCTGTTAGGCGCTTGGCGACTATACGAAAGCTGACGTTGCACCAGTATCCTTACGCTATTTTTCGTGCAAAAGC
Organism: Deltaproteobacteria bacterium; assembly: GCA_003646815.1. Lineage (GTDB taxonomy): Bacteria > Desulfobacterota > DSM-4660 > Desulfatiglandales > Desulfatiglandaceae > B46-G9. The sequence continues at coordinate 6,001 of QMLQ01000038.1, forward strand.
AACTCTGCTTGAATGAGTCCCAATGGAATAAGCAAGAATTGGTCCCCTTTTTGGCGGTAAACCGCGGGTAAAGGAGGTTTAACAGATGGAAGAAATGGGGTTTTCTTTCAGGCTTGGCGCCAAGACCGAAGAAATCGCCGGGGGCAAGGTTATCGGCTGCATCATGCTGGGAGATACCAAAGGGTTAAATGAGATCAAGAGAGCAATGGCGGAAAACGGGATGTATCGAGCGTCTCAGATCTCTTTCCTAACACGTGACGGAATGAGTGAAGGCCGCATGGAGTCGTTCGGTGTTAGCGTTTAACTAACAGCGAACGGCTAAAAGCTGCCATCCTCAAATGGCCAATTGTGGATGGGCACTATTTGAATTCATGCACGGTGATATAGTCGTTATTCGCCCGGACCCCGTGGCACCTGATACAGCCTTTGGGTTTTCCGAATTTGTCGGCCTTGCCGTTCAAGCGGTATTTGACCCAGAACCAGTCCCCGGCTGAAGGATTGTAACCCTTGATCTTGTACATGACGGTAATGACTTTGAGTTCTTTCGACTTGTTGTAGTTTTCCTTGACTTCAATCGCACCGTACTGAACCAGCGCTGCGGTGGAGTTGAGCGCCTTTTTATTTACATACACCTTGTGCCAGGGACCGTGGGGGGCACGTCCTTTCAGCATTCCTTTATAGTTCGGCCAAAAACCCCAGGATGTATAAGGCGAAACCTTGGTGATGTAATTCCAGAGGGCCTTGGCGTCTGCTCCCGGCATGTCATGCGCCGCGGACGCAAAAACAATCAGGCCGAACACAAAAACCAGGGATGATGTCACGACAATCAATTTTTTCATTTTCCTCCTCTTTGCTGTTGGTGAGAGACAAAATAGGACACAAAAAGACGCAATGTTATCTATTGGTAGGTTAATCGCCATCATCCTTACAGCCGCACAGAAACTTACTGAATATGTCTCTCTACTCGTGCCGATAATTCAACTTGGTAGCATTTCACAAAGTTAATTTTATATCATCAATATCTTCCGCGGATGCAACAGAAAGTTGGATTTTGCTCAAGTGGCATTATTGACTTTGTTTCGGATAAAAGGTAAGGCATTGATTAACTTCTTGGGTGAACATCGAACATCGAATATTGAACATCCAACGTGGAATTTCAAGGCAGATATCCACTCCCATGAACGCGACAACCGAGGCCGGGACAAACGCAGAAGGGAAGACAGGACAAGGCCGGTAACGCGAAAGAGGAGGAGCTCATAATGGGGCGGGCAAAGAAACCATCTGAAACGACGCAAGAGGCAATCAAGAAATTCCGGGACCACGTTTCATCCGGGAAAGCCGCGTTTTTTGAAAAGTATGGCATGCAGTTTGTCATGGGCAGTCGTTACGGATGCTATCTCGGTGACTTGGATGGGAAAAAGAGGTTGTTCAACCTCCATTGCAACGGCGGAGTGTTCAACCTGGGACACCGGAATCAGGAGCTGATTGATATCCTGAAACAGGGCTTCGATAGATTTGATATCGGCAACGGCCACCTCATGAGCGAGGCCAGGGCAGACCTGGCAAAAGTGATCGCAGATTTGATGCCGGAGGACCTTGAATATACCGTCTTCGGGGTCAGCGGTGGTGAAGCAGTTGATCTTGCGCTCAAGGTTGCCCGGGCGTACACGGGAAGGGAGAAAATTATCTCCGTGAAGGGTGGCTACCACGGACACACGGGTCTTGCCATGGCCGCCGGCGATGAGAAGTACCGGGCCCCGTTCGGACCACAGGTTCCCGGGTTCGTGCAGGTCCCTTTTGCAGACAGGGGTGCACTCATTGCCGAAATGGATACCAACACGGCCGCAGTGATACTGGAAACCGTTCCCGCAACCCTCGGCATTGCAATTCCGCCGGAGGGATACCTTCCCGCAGTGCGGGAGCTTTGTACTGAACATGGTGCACTCCTGATCATAGACGAGGTGCAGACAGGGCTCGGCCGCACCGGCAAGCTTTGGGGATTTGAACATTTCGGGATTGTGCCGGATGTCGTGGTCCTGGGGAAAGGCCTTTCAGGAGGTATCTATCCCATCACGGCTACGGTGATCCGAAGAGCCCTGGAAAGTGTCTTTCACGAGGATCCTTTTATCCATGTCTCCACATTCGGCGGCGCGGAGGTAGGCTGCCTGGTGGCGAAAAAGGTCCTGGAAATTTCGTCGGACCCGGAATTTTTGGACCATGTGAACGAACTGGCCCGTTTGTTTGACCAGGGGGTTGAAAAACTCCGGAAAAAGCATCCCCGGTTTCTGGTTGGCCTTCGCCAGCTCGGGCTCATGATGGGCCTGGAATTGAAGGATGGGCTATCCGGACCGGTGCTCTCCAAAACCGCATATGACAATGACCTGCTCATGGTTTACGCTAATAATGACCCTTCTGTGTGTCAGTTCCTCCCACCCCTGATTATGGACCTCAGCGAGGTTGACCTGGTCATGGAGCGGTTGGACCGGGCGCTTGCGGCCGCCAAACGGCTGCTGCCGGTCCTTAAATTCAAGCGGCAGGTGGAGGGTTTTGTGGGGAAATGGAAGCATTGAAAAAGAGATGGAGTGCGGGAAATGGAGATTGATCGAAAACTGGTTGATGATTTTGAGGCGGGCTTGAATCCTCAGGACCCTGAAAAGTCGGGTATCCCCGCAACGGTGCTCGGCTACGGGGAAATTTCCATTATTTTGCAGATAGGGGATAACCCGGACGTGGCCTATAAGCGAATGCCGCTTTTTTCCAGCCGGGAAGCTGCAGAAATGTATGCAGAAGAGTTTCATGAGTATTGCCGATACCTCGGTGGCGCGGGCCTTAACCTTCCTTATCACGAAACCCTGATCATTGAAATTCCGGATCGGCCAGTGGTGCTCTACATTGCGCAGGAGCGTTTCCCCGGCGAACGTTTCGCCCATCGGCTTATCCATGAATTTGAACTGGAGGAGTCAGTTGTACTACTGGGACGAATTGTCGGGGAGATAGACAAGGTGTGGAAATCCAACGCTTCAACCCTGCCCGCACTTGAACTGGCAATCGATGCCCAGGTGTCCAACTGGGTGGCCCTGGAAAACGGCCGGATCCTTTACATAGATACAAGTACGCCTCTCTACCGCAAGGATGGGGTGGAGCAGATGGATCCGGAACTCTTCCTGCAGAGCGCCCCGGTCTTTCTTCGCTGGTTGATCAGATGGTTGTTCCTCAAAGATGTGATGAACAGGTACTACGACCCCCGGCTGGTGTATGTGGATCTTGCCGGCAATCTCTACAAGGAGAAGGCCGCAGAACTGATACCGGCGGTCATCAAAAGCATCAATCGTTATCTGTCTCCCGGAAAAGAACCCCTCACTCACCGGGAAGTGGAAAAGTACTACAAGGAAGACAAACTCATCTGGACGCTTTTCCTGGCCTTCCGCCGCATTGACCGATGGCTTACCACCAAGGTGTTTCGGAAGCGATATGAATTCCTCCTGCCCGGCAAAATAGAGCGTTGAACCATGTGTGATACCTTTGTCGCCCTGCCACCATTTACCGCCGATGATTCCGTTCTCTTCGGGAAGAACAGTGACCGGGAACCCAATGAAGCCCAGGTCCTCGAATATTATCCTGCGCGGGAACACGAAAAAGACGAGGCTCTGCGGTGCACCTATGTCGAGGTCCCCCAGGCAAAAGAGACCTATGCTGTCCTGCTTTGCAGGCCATTCTGGATGTGGGGGGCGGAAATGGGCGCAAATGAAAAAGGCGTGGTCATAGGAAACGAGGCGGTATGGACAAGGATGCCCACTCAAAAAAAGAATGTTTTGACGGGCATGGATCTCCTTCGCCTGGCCCTGGAGCGGGCGTCTTCTGCACGGCAGGCCCTTGAAATAGTGGTACAGCACTTATCGGATTTCGGTCAGGGCGGGTTGTGTGGATATAAAGACAGACATATTTCCTACCACAACAGCTTTTTGATTGCCGACCCGAAAGAGGCATGGGTACTTGAAACTGCAGGACATCTCTGGGCCGCTTTGCAGGTGAAGGGAGCATACTCCATCAGCAACGGACTTACCATCGGGGAGGAGTTTGACGACGCTCATCCGGAATTAATCGAAACGGCGAGAAAGAAGGGCTGGCTGAAAAAGGGAAAGGATTTTCATTTTGCCCGGTGTTACTCGGACTTCCTTTATACCACGTTTTCCGCTTCACGCACGCGCCGGGATCGGTCCTTCAAGTGCATTGCCGGGATGAAGGGTAAAATGGATGCCCCGTGCGCGTTCGGAATACTGCGAGATCATGGAGATAGCGAATATTACCCGGATAGCCACCTCCTGGGAAACAGGTTGTGCGCCCATGCGGGGAACAGGCTGTTCCGGAATGCCACCCAGACAGTGGGATCATTGGTGGCGCAACTGAAACCGGGATTTCAAACCTATTGGGCCACAGGAACTTCATCTCCATGTATCGCGACTTTCAAACCAGTCTGGTTTCGTGGGCCGGTCCTCCCGGATCTTGGAGTCGCTCCCACCGGGAACTTTGATCCGAAAGCCCTGTGGTGGCACCATGAGAAACTGCACCGGGCTGTATTGCAGGATTTCCCCACCCGGGCAATGGCGTTCAGGGAAGCACGGGATGGTCTTGAAAAAGAGTTACTGGAGGATGCATCAGGAGGAACTGCAAATGAGAGCGATCAGGTGACTGCGGCAGCTTTTGAGAAAGCGAGGGAAAAAACAACCGAATGGACGCATCTTGTCCATGAATTGCCAATCAAGAAAGGCCCACGATATTTTTACCGCAGTTACTGGAGAAGACAAAATCAAGAAGCCGGATTCATGGTGCAATAATACCTCCGGCTCATCATTTGGGGAAGCAGCATCAAATCTTGCTATTTTGCCGCCATTTGGGCAGATATCACCTTGACGTAGCGATCAATATGTCGCTTGGTAACAGAGACGGCCGTGTCAACATCACCGCTTGAAACGGCTTCGATGATTTGGCTCCAGTCGTGGAAGGCTTTATCCGGTCTGGTTTCTTTATCTTTTGCTAACTTGCGGCCATAAGTGATGATATTTTCATGGATCGGAATCAGGACCGCCTCGTACATGCTATTTTCAGAGATACGAATAAGTTGCTTGCGAATCTGCACTTCAATGTTGAGAAAGTCTGACCATCCATCTGAGCCCTTGTTTAAACAGGGCTTCAATTTCTGAAGCAGACCTTCTAATTTCTCAACATCTTTCTGAGTGGCTTTTTGGATTACCAGCCGCATAAGACCGGCCTCGACCACTTTTCTGAACTCTGCAAGGTCTTCATAAGAGATTTTTCCTTGCCTGATGAGCAGGGCGAGCCCTTCCGCAACCGGTTTGCTATTGGACTCTTTGACATAGGCCCCGCCCTTGGAGCCCAGTTTGACCTCGATGAGGCCTTTCTGAGCCAGGATGCGAAAGGCCTCCCTGAGCGTACCCTGGCTGGCTCCCAAAATGTCGTGGAGCCTGCTTAAGGATGGGAGTTTATCTCCTGCCTTATAGGTCCCGTCAAAAATGGCCTCTTCAATTTGTGCAACAATATTTTGGACCAGACTTTCTTTTTGGGCTTTCTTGAGAAGCAATGGCTTTCTCTCCCTTTCTTGGGGTTAACAGAAAAGACCTTTTTCTGCAGAGGTTATATAAAGCGCTAATTATTTATAAATATAATCTTTTTCATTATTCGTCAATGCATATATCAAAATGGTTCAGTTGCGGAACCGGAGCGTTTCTCTCGGTCAAATTGTCCTGTTTGCTTCGTGCGCGATTCCTGGCGGCCCTCAACGAAGCCGAGGGCAATTAGTCTTGACAAGAAAGGGGGAATAAATTAGAAATGTAAAATGATTTAATGATTCGTTCCCTTGAAAAAGACCTCTCACTCTCTTTAGTAACCTCTGCAAATGAGAAGTGAGATCACATGAACGTGCCTATATCAATCAACACCCCTAATTTATTTTAGATCAGGAGGAAATCGCAATGAAGAATTATGATGCTATTGTTATCGGCGCCGGGGTTATCGGTTGCTGTGTTGCTTTTGAGTTGGCCAAAAAGGGATACAAGACTCTCAATATTGATAAATTGCCCGCAGCAGGATATGGATCCACGTCCAACTCGTGTGCCATAATCAGGCTGCACTATTCCACCCCGGATGGGGTAGCGATGGCCCGGGAAGGATATTATTACTGGATCGACTGGGAAAGGTATCTCGGCGTAGAGGATCTGGCTGGGATGGCCAAGTATATCAACACGGGCTGTCTTGTTATTAAAACACCGATCAATAAGAACTTGAAAATGGTGATGGAAAGCCTTGACAAACTCGGTGTTCAATATGAGGAGCTCAGCGTGAAAGAAATCCAGGAAAGGATGCCTATTCTCAATACAAAAAGCTTTTTCCCGCCAAAGCTCTTGAACGATCCTGATTTCGGAAAACCAACCGGTGAAGCCATTGCAGGGGCGATTTTTGTCCCCGAGTCCGGCTATGTGACCGATCCTCAACTGTCAACCCATAATGTTCAGGTGGCTGCGGAGGCCAATGGAGGGGAGTTCCTGTTTAATGCAGAAGTCTCCGGAATATTAAGAAATGGGAACCACGTAGCGGGTGTGAAACTGAAAGACGGTTCCGAAATCATGGCACCAATCGTGGTGAACGTGGCCGGCCCACATTCTTACCTTATTAACCGCATGGCAGGGGTTGAAGAAGGTATGAATATCAAGACCAAGGCACTGCGTGCGGAAGTTTGTCACGTGCCTTCGCCAAAAGGCTTTAACTATGAAAAAAACGGCACAATTATTTCCGATGGTGATATCGGGTGCTATTCCCGGCCCGAGGTGGGAAATCACGTGCTGATCGGCAGCGAGGATCCGGAATGTGATCCGCGCGAATGGGTCGATCCTGATGATTTCAACAGGGGTTTTACAGATCAGTGGACCACGCAAGCCATGCGTGAAGGACAGCGTATTCACGACCTCCCTATTCCGAACAAGCCCCAGGGAGTAGTTGATCTTTATGACGTGAGTACTGACTGGATTCCGATATATGATAAATCCGATCTTCCAGGCTTCTATATGGCGGTAGGCTCTTCGGGGAATCAATACAAGAATGCGCCTGTTGCGGGGTCCCTCATGGCCGAATTGATCGAAAAGGTGGAAGGAGGGCATGACCACGACGCTGATCCAATGAAGTTCATGATGCAGCATACCGCTTGGGAATGTGATCTTGGGTTTTTCAGCCGTTTGCGGGAGGTAAACCCGGATTCGAGTTTTTCTGTTATTGGGTAGATGGATCGCCCTGTTCCACAGCAGCATGTTTTTCCCCTGATATGAGCGAGGTGTACGAGACATCTTGAAATCGCTTGAAGTCCATTCTAATACGCCAGCGAGCTCTTCGAGCGAGATACTCCTGGATATCAGGGGCCTCCGCACCTATTTCCACGTGAGAGAGGGGATGTCCAGGGCCGTGGACGGGATTTCTTTTCAGCTCAGGAAAGGTGAAACATTAGGGCTCGTGGGAGAAAGTGGCTGTGGAAAAACTGTTTCCTCCCTGTCAATTCTCAAGCTTCTCGATGTACCGCCGGCCGAATATCGGGAAGGAGAGATCCTTTTTGCCGGGAGGGATTTGCTGAAGACCGGTGAAAAAGAAATGCGGAAAATTAGGGGGAAAGAGATTTCCATGGTTTTCCAGGAGCCCATGACTTCCTTGAATCCCATTATGTCCATAGGATTTCAGATCGAAGAAGTTCTTACGAACCATTTTCAGATGAGCAGGGCGGCAGCGCATGAGAGAACAATTGAACTCCTGGACATGGTGGGCATCCCGGACCCTGAACGGCGATCAAAGGAATATCCCCATCAGCTATCCGGGGGTATGCGCCAGCGTGTGATGATTGCAATAGCATTGGCCTGTAACCCGAAGATCCTTATCGCCGATGAACCCACCACAGCGTTGGATGTAACAATCCAGGCGCAGATCCTGGATCTGATGTTGGATTTACAGGAACACCTGGGAACAAGTATCCTGTTAATTTCCCATGATTTAGGTATTATTGCCGAGATGGCACACCAGGTTGCAGTGATGTACGCGGGAAAAATTGTAGAACAAGCAGACATCAAGACCATTTTCCAAAACCCCCTTCATCCCTATACCCAGGGGCTGTTGCGATCAATTCCCAAAATTCGTGATGAAGGACAGCACACGCGTTTGGCTGAAATTCCAGGGCAGGTTCCCAACTTATGCTTCCTGCCTTCGGGCTGTTCGTTTTTTGACCGATGTCCTATCGCGGTGCCGAAATGCCGGGAAAAAATACCGGGGCTTCGGCTATTGGGAGATGGACATTGGGTAGCTTGTGGTGAGGTTTGAAGACATGAAGCACGGTTCTGAACCTTTGCTCGAAGTGGAAAACCTGGTAAAGTATTTCCCCATCAGGAAAGGGTTCTTTTCTCGGGTGATAGCCAATGTTCACGCTGTAGACGGGATAAACCTGCAGGTCATGAAGGGCGAAACTCTGGGCCTGGTGGGCGAGAGCGGTTGCGGGAAGACGACGGCGGGAAAGACCATATTAAAACTTATTGAACCGACCAGAGGAACTATCCGTTATAACGGGACGGCCATAACATCCTATGACCGAAGAGAGATGAAAGATCTTCGTCGCGAGATGCAGATTATTTTTCAGGACCCTTTTTCATCACTGAACCCAAGACATACAGTGGGAACCATTATTGCTGCTCCTCTGGAGATCCATGGCCTGGCCGAAGAGAGCGAGAAGGAAGATCGGATCGCGGACCTGCTGGAAAGGGTCGGACTTCCCGCCTCCGCCATGCGGCGCTATCCGCATGAATTCTCAGGGGGGCAGCGTCAGCGAATCGGGATCGCCCGTGCGCTTGCAGTGAATCCCAAAGTGATTGTGGGGGATGAGCCGGTTTCAGCCCTTGATGTATCCATCCAGGCGCAGGTGATAAACCTGTTTGAAGACCTTCAGGAAGAACTGGATTTGACGTATATCATGATAAGCCATGATTTGAGCGTCATTCATCATATCTCAGACAGGATCGCGGTGATGTACCTGGGAAAAATTGTAGAGACAGCTGCCAAGAGAGAGCTGTATAGACATCCACTGCACCCATATACTTCGGCCTTGCTTTCAGCCGTTCCGATACCTGATCCGGAGCGTAAACGGAAACGAATAATTCTTGAAGGAGATGTTCCTTTGCCAATCAGGCCTCCTTCAGGCTGCCGTTTTCATCCACGGTGTCCTCGACGTTTTGATCCCTGCGACAAGATAGAACCGGAATTCAGAGATGTGGATGAAGGGCACCTGGTTGCATGTCATCTCTACTGAAATAAGTCATGTGAAAGGGTGAATGAGGTCCAAAAAAGGGGAGATTAGCAGTGTTCCAGTTTATCCTCAAAAGGCTTGTGCAAGCGGTTCCACTCCTTATCGGAGTCTCGATTATCGGCTTTGCCATGATGCATCTCGCTCCTGGCGGGCCGTTGGCGGTCTATACGCTCAATCCCACCATCACGGCTCAGGATATCGCTCGCATAAAGCAGGTATTCGGCCTCGACCAGCCCATGTACATCCAGTATTTCAAATGGGCGTATGGCATGTTTACCGGCAACTGGGGCAACACGTTTTTCGGTGGACGGCCTGTCCTTGACGTAATCATGGAACGGGTCCCTGCAACATTTATCCTGATGGGCTCGGGAATGTCTCTTGCCATCATCATTGGCATGTTGATCGGCATCCTTGGGGCCGTAAAGCGCTACTCTGTTTTTGACTATCTTGCCACCACAGGCGCAATGGTTGCCCTTTCATTCCCCACATTTTGGTTTGGTTTGATGACCATTTTTCTGTTTTCTTTAAAACTCGGCTGGCTGCCCTCGGGAGGGATGTTCACTTTGGGGGGCGATGAAGGAATCCTTGACTTGTTGATGCATCTGATTCTTCCTGCTGTGGTTTTGGCTCTTGTCCTGGTGGCGCAATGGAGTCGATATACCAGGTCCAGTTTCCTTGAAGTAATTAACCAGGATTACATACGGACGGCCCGATCAAAGGGACTCACAGGCCGTCGCATTCTCCTTCGTCATGCGTTTCCTAACGCACTGGCACCACTGGTGACACTGGCCGGTATACAATTACCATGGCTTTTTTCAGGAGCACTTGTGACGGAGACAATATTCGGCTGGCCCGGTATGGGCCGGCTTTTCGTCGATGCCCTTACCATGAAAGAGTATCCTGTCCTGATGGGAATGATCATGATAACGGCGATAGCGGTTATTATCGGAAATTTGTTGGCTGACGTGATTAATGCCATGATAGACCCCAGATTGAGATTGGAAAAATGAGGAAGAAAAGCAGCGCTGATTTTGGGCTGGATGAAGACAAAGTTGTAGAGAGTTCTGCGATGTTGGAAGGGCCCTCTGGAGTTTCGCCGGATGCCTTATCCCATTATTATGAGACTCAGCTGCGACGTATCTGGCGGCGATTCTTACAGCACCGGCTCGCTGTAGCCGGCGGCTGTGTTGTTATCGTCCTGCTCTTAACAGCCGTGCTTGCCGACATTGTATCTCCCCATGACCCGCTGGCACTTGATACGAAACTTCGCTTTATACCTCCTTTATCAAACCCGCAATTTATCCTGGGAACAGATGAAATGGGACGCGATCTACTAAGTCGGTTGCTCCACGGTGGGAGGATAAGCCTGGTGGTGGGAATGGCAGCCATGTTCGCCACCATTGTCACCGGTCTTGCCATTGGGGTAATTGCAGGCTTCTATGGGGGCAGGGTGGATAGTATCCTAATGCGTTTTACAGACACTGTCCTTTGTTTCCCGCAAGTGTTCCTGCTTCTGGTACTCGCCGCCTTTATTACACCGACAGTGGTTTCCATTGCGTTGATTATCGGGTTTACGTCGTGGATGGAGGTGGCCCGTATTATTCGGGCTCAAATTCAATACGTCAAGGAGCAGGAATTTGTGCAGGCGGCATTTGCATTGGGTGCGTCCGGGAGAAGAATTATGTTGAGAGAACTCCTTCCGAATGCCATCTCTCCGGTCCTCGTATCAGCCACCCTGAATGTTGCAAATGCAGTGCTCATGGAATCATACATCAGCTTTTTGGGTTATGGCATTCAGCCGCCTCTGGCAAGCTGGGGGAATATGCTGACGAACGCGCAGTCTTACTTTGATCTGGCTCCCTGGCTCGCGATATTTCCTGGTGTTATGATTACGTTGACGGTAATGAGTTTCAATTTTCTGGGAGACGGCTTGCGAGATGCCCTTGATCCAAGGGTGGGTATGTGATCTCTGAAACAAGGGGGATTGCTAAAAAAGGAGGTGGTGTTTTTTACGGCAGTGGGGGAAGCATCCGCAGGAAGTTGTTACACCTGCTGATGCAATTTTCGGCAACACTAGCAGCAGAGTGGAAAGGAGGCATTATGAAAAAGAAAGACATGACGCGGAGGGAATTTATCAAGGCCACTGGTATGGTGGCGGCAGGAACGGCCATCGCGGGCGCAGGTGTAGGGTTGACAGCCCACCCTGCATGGGCGAAAAAAAAGAAGAATGTTATTATCGGAATGACCCAGGAACCTGTGCAGTTCAACCCCTTGCTTTATGTGAATTCAGGTACTGAAGAAGTCCCCGAGGCTTGCATGTTTGATGCCCTGTGGGATGTAAACGAGAAAGGCCACTTTATTCCCAATCTTGCTGCTCATGTTCCAACCCTGGAAAACGGAGGGATTACTGAAAACGGGAAGGTGTGGAAGATCGAGCTCAAGAAAGGGGTCAAGTGGCAGGACGGTGCACCATTTACGGCTAAGGACGTCGAATTTACTTACAAGACCATTATCAATCCCAAGATAGCAATTCGCTCTCGATCAGGGTTTGACATGATCTCTGATTTTCGCGTACTGGATGATCACCACGTCGAGATTCATATTTCAAAACCGTTCGTTCCGTTTGCCTGGGCCTGGCAGAAAATGCATATCGTTCCGCAACACCTTCTTTCCAAAGTCAAAGACATAAACACCGCTCCCTATAATACTCATCCTATTGGAACAGGGCCTTATAAACTGGTGAAACGCGTAGCTGGAAGCCACATGATATACAAAAAGAATTCCGCGTATCACCGGGGAGCACCGGCAATAGATACGGTGATTCACAAGTTCGTCCCTGATCAAACTGTCCTCTACACCCAGTTCAAGACAGGAGAAATCGATGTGCTCGGCCTGCATGGAGTGCCGCCAGAGCGATTTGAGGAGGCTCGTCATTTGTCAGGGAGAAATGCCCTCGTCACTCCGGCGCCGTGGGTTGAATTTATCTATTTCAACTGCGGTAAACCCCAATTCAAAGAGAAGATCGTCCGGCAAGCGCTGTATCTAGCAGTGGATAAGGAAAAGTGGATCAAGGATATTTTTTACGGTCTTCCACCGAAGACTTTGTCTTATCTCCACCCGAGCCATTGGGCGTATAATCACAATCTCAAGGATCCGGGTTTCAATCCCAAAAAGGCCGCTGAAATGCTAGAGGGCGCGGGCTGGAAGAAAGGGGCCGATGGAATCCGGCAGAAAAACGGCATCAAACTGAAGTTCTCCATGTCAACGACTGCTGGCGCCAAGGCAAGGGAACAGGCCGAGGCTATGATCCAGGCCGATTGGAAAGAAATCGGCGTTCATATGGAAATTAAAAATATGCCCGCGTCTGTTGTCTGGGGTGAGTACACCACCAAGAGTCAATTCGACACGCTCATGGTGGGGTGGGAACCAACTGTGGGCATGGATCCGGATTATACTGCACGATGCCATTCCAAACAGATTCCGGTTAAAGACGGTGTCGGGTCTAACTATGTCCAGTACCAGAATCCGAAGCTGGATAAGCTTCTGGAAGAAGGTGTACTGATTTCCGATATGGAAAAACGGAAAAAAGTCTATTACAAGATCCAGGAGATTCTCCTGGAAGATGTCCCTTTTGCTCCTATATTTGCCTGGACTTTTATGTATGGCAAGAAGAGCAACCTCAAAGGATATAAGATCAATCCCTATGTTACTGATATCACATGGAATGTCCAGGATTGGTCATGGGCTTAACAGGATAAGAACGATACGGGGGCAGCCTGAAAGGACTGCTCCCGTATTTCAAAACGTGGGTGGCATACCCTCAACGTAAAGGCAACGGGAGATGCACAAACATGATTCGGACGAATGCAACAGAGATTCGGAGCCCCCATTTCGGGATGTTGGCTGATGATCAATTGCAAGAACTTATAAGGGCAGTGTTTGAAGTCATGGCAAAGGTGGGGTTCAAGGTCTACCATAAAGGCGCCAGGGAAATGCTTCTGAGTGCAGGGGCAATGGTCAAGGAAGACAGAGTATACGTTCCCGAGTTCATCGTGCAACAATGCATTGCTACGGCCCCGAAAGGATGGACAATCTATAATCGAAACGGGGACCGGGCCCTGGAAGTGGAAGGCCGAAAGAGCTATTACGGTACCTCAACGGCAAGTCCCAACACAAAGGATGCCATTTCCGGGGAAGTACATCCCACTACGGTAGATGATCTTGCGCTGGCAGCCAGGGTGGCCGACGGGCTGGAAAATATTGACTGGGTTATGCCCATGGGGTCCTGTCAAGAT
>QMLQ01000039.1 GCA_003646815.1 Deltaproteobacteria bacterium
CCGGGTAAGGTTCCTGCCGCACCTCTTGATACCCTCAATCAGGGGCTCGGAAAAAATGATACCGGCATAATAAAACAGTCCCCATCGCTCACCCTTGGCTGCAAATTTCCCGTACGCCTCTTTCTTGTATTTCATCAACAGAGGGTCCTTTGAATCCGGCAGTTCACCGAACGTAGCGGCAATGACACCGCCCCACAGTCCCTTGCTGATCTTGTACATGAGTGGAAAGTCAGAGCAGGTGCTTGTACTCAACCACTGGGGTGCAAATCTCATGGCCCTGCTGGTCCCCACAAGCCGGACCGCATGAATCGGGGTCACCCACAAGAGCACCGCATCGGCTTTGGACTGTTTCAGCTTCATGACGTGGGGCTTCATATCCGTGTCGGACTTTTCAACCGGGATCTGCGCCACAAGCTTCATCCCAAGCTTGGACAGTTCCTCTACCGCACCTCTCACCCCGTTCTTGCCATAATCATCATTCTGGTACGCGATGGCAATTCGCTTCTTCTCAAGGTTCTTCACTGCATACCGGCACAGGGCCTTCGCCTCCATATAATAAAGAGGATAAACCGCAAAGAGATACTTGTGCGGCGGATGTATCCAGTGAAGCGACCCGGCTGACGGACCCACCCATGGTATTTTTCTGTCCATCAGGTAGTCTACCACCGACAACCCGCAGGCAGTTCCCACACCGCCAGTATAGGCGAACATGCCGATGCTCTCCTGAAGCTCCTTAACCCCTGCCTTGGTCTTTGCAGGATTATAAGCATCATCGAACATATGATATACCAGTTTGCGGCCGTGGATACCGCCTTCAGCATTGATCATCTTGAAATAATCGCCCGCGCCGCGCGCTACCGATCCCCATGGGGCGGCAGGCCCGGTCTGGGGACCCCACTGGCCAATGTGAATTTCGGTATCAGTGACTCCCTGCTCTGCGGCGGCAGTGAAACCGAGGCCAAACACCATTCCCACCACGGCTAACACGATCAAGATTCTCTTCATTTTCATGTTTTTCTCCTTTCCTCTCATGGGGTTCCGTTGATCAGAGAAGCACTGCGGCAAACCTCCCCGCCGCTAGCTTCGACACTCCATCCCTCCCTAGTGCGCATCCAGAAAACGGATGTACATTATCTACACCTTCTTCACGTAATGCCGGGCAAAAAGGCCGCTCGGCTTAATACACAACACCAGGACAATAATAGCGAAGGCAACCACCGACTTGAATTCAATAGAGATATAGGTCCCAAACAGATTTTCTATGACCCCAATAATATACGCACCAAAAACTGAGCCGGGGAGTGACGTCATTCCCCCCATGACCGCCGCTGCAAACCCTTTCAGCATGGGGTCCCACATCATGTAGGGCTGCATGGTTGTCGGGGCTATGAGCAGGCCCGCCAGGCATCCCACTACAGAGGAAATACCCCAGGTAATCATGAGAATACGGTTTGTCCGTATCCCCATAAGCCGCGCAGCCATGCTGTTCTGCTGAGTGGCTTTCATGGCAACCCCCAGCTTGCTGTACCGGAGAAAGAGAAACAGGATGGCCATCACCGTAAGCGCAACGACAAAGGTCAATACTTCCAGCGAACTCACAAATACTTCTCCAACGGCCACACTGTCATATGGTGAAAGGGGAAAGGGCATGGTTTTGGGATCAGCGCCGAATTTCCAGGAAACAACACCCAGGAGAATCATCTCCAACCCGATGGTAATAATGATCATTCCCAGGACATTGGGCTCCTTGGCCCTCCTGAGCACGGCAAATTCGAGAAATCCACCCAAGAATGCGGCAAAGGCCACGGCTCCCGCAAAGGCAGCCACGAAAGAGAATCCATAAAACTCAAGGACCATGTACGTGAGAAAGCAGGAGATGAGCGCCATTTCTCCCTGGGCAAAGTTCACCACCTCGGATGTCTTATAGATGATTACCATGGCAAGACCCATCAGGGCATAAGAACTCCCCACTGCGATCCCGCTGGCTATGGCCTGTAGAAAATCAATCATTATTTCGCCCCAACGATGTGTTCCAGTTGCCTGACCCGGCCTTATCCCTAAAAAGGCCACGTCCTCCAGTATATCTTCGTGCGGATCCAGAATCCATAAATACCCAAAGGTTCAAAAAGCATAATCAGAACCATGATCAACCCGTAAACAATGAACTGGATGTTGGAAACACCAGTAATGGAAAAATAGCTTTTGGACAGGACTTCCAGCCATCCCCCAAGGTAGGGGATGCTGAGAATGTTCCTGAGCT
The DNA here is from genome assembly GCA_003646815.1 of Deltaproteobacteria bacterium. Lineage (GTDB taxonomy): Bacteria > Desulfobacterota > DSM-4660 > Desulfatiglandales > Desulfatiglandaceae > B46-G9. The sequence continues at coordinate 2,261 of QMLQ01000039.1, forward strand.
CCAGGTCCAGCCAACTTAGGAGACATGCCCCTGCTATGGAACCGAAAATGGACCCCAGCCCACCCACAACCACCATGGCCAGGAAGATGATGGACATCATGAGGCTGAATATTTCAGGCTCAATGAAACGCAGGACGAACGCGTAAAGGCCTCCTGCCACTCCCGCATAAAAGGCGCTGACGGCAAAGGCGAGCGTCTTATAATAGGTGAGATTGACACCCATGGTTTCCGCGGCAATATCCGCGTCCCGAATAGCAATAAAAGCCCTTCCCACTTTTGTCTTCACCAGATTTCGGGCCGTCAGGATGAGAAAGACCAACACCATGACAACCAGATAATAGAAATCCCTGTCAGAGTCCAGATGCCAGGGGCCGATGCTCAGTTCGGGTGTATGGAGTCCCTGCCGCCCGCCGAAGAGGCTCATTCTTCCGATAACCTGGGTTATGGTAAGGCCGAATCCAAGGGTGGCGATAGAGAGGTAGGGGCCTTCCAGACGAAGGGCCGGAAGCCCCAGAAGGAAACCGAAGAAAGCCGCCGCCAGGGCGGCAACGGGCAAGGCCAGGAGGAAAGGAAAATGGGCCTTGGCCATCAACAAGACAGTGCCATAGGCACCAATGGCAAAAAAACCCGCATGCCCAAGGGAAATCTGTCCGGTGTATCCAACCAGGAGATTCAGGCCCACAGCCACGATCACGTTGATAACCATGTAATTGGCCATGTAGATGTAATAATTTTTGACCACAAAGGGAAGCACGGCTAAAGTGCAGAGGAGTGCAATGAACCAGAAAACGACGGCTCCGGAAGAAAAAAGCTGTACGTCTTCATAATAATCCCTCTTCATGTCCATGGACCATTTCCCCCGAAGTGTAGTCGATTCTGTTATAAACCATTTCACGGCAAAATTGTCAAACGATTTAGCACCGAAAAAACTTTTCCCCTCTAAGAACCATGATTCAGCGGACGAACAAAAAATAGTGCCGAACCTTCGGTTGCCTAGCTCACGCAGGACCCGCTGAAATTCTTTTGACATCTCCCTCGGAATCATGTTTCATTATTGAGTGCCAATAGAGCTGCCTCCTCATGGAGCCTCCAACATTGAACAGGGAGAAGACAATGGATGTATTGAAATGGAACGATGTGGATGAAATCAAGGTCAAGAAATTCCCGTACAAGGGAAAGATGTATGACGTAAAGGGCATCAGTGTGCGCTGGCTGTCCAAGTGCGGCGAAGACGATTCCGGCCAGCCGGAATATGGTCTCAGGCATTTTACGGCCGAGCCAGGGGGAGAGATCCCCGTGCACAACCATTTCTATCACCAAACCATGTATATCCTCACGGGTCAGTTTGAATGCTGGCGTTTTGATCCGGAAACGGACCAGGTGGTGGAAAAATGGACGTGCGGCCCGGGTGAATCCATTTATGTGCCGAGCATGGAACCTCATGGCATGAAAAACCTGAGCGATACTGAACCCGCCACGTTTCTGTGCTGTATCTGTAACGTTTATGAAGATGACGTGATGTAGAGGAGAAAATCATGCGTGAAACTGAAAAGAACCTGCTGGACGCATTTGCCGGGGAATCTCAGGCAAACCGAAAATACCTCGCCTTTGCCAGGAGGGCCGAACAGGACGGCTACAAGCAGGTGGCCAAGCTTTTCCGGGCGGCAGCGGAGGCCGAAACAGTCCATGCCCATGCCCACCTGAGGACCCTTGGCGGGGTGAGGGGAACGGCTGAAAACCTCAAAGAGGCCATTGCCGGTGAGACGCACGAGTTCAAGGAAATGTACCCGGCAATGATCGAAAAGGCCAAAGAAGAGGGAGACAAGGCGGCCGAGCGCTCCTTCTCCTTCGCCAATGAAGTAGAAAAAATCCATGCCGGGCTCTATCAAAAGGCCCTGGACAACCTCGAAAATCTACCGGAAACAGACTACTACGTCTGCTCCGTGTGTGGGTACACCTGCGAAATGGAGCCCCCGGGAACGTGCCCGGTCTGCGGCGCCAAAGCCAAGGCCTTTTTCAGGGTGGATTGAGGAATTTGAAGAGATTGGTGCAAGAATTACAGTTCAGCCTTTTTTCTCCCAAAAGGGATGCCCAATTTCCTCATTCTCTTGCGCAGCGTTGAGGGGTTCACCTGAAGCAGATCGGCGGCACCTCCTTTTCCCCCGACCCTGCCGTTCGCCGTTTCAAGAACCTTGCGTATGTGTCTGGAAACAACAGCATCAAGAGCCAGCGTATCTCCGGGCGCTAAATGGGGGATATGAAGAACCCCCATGGCAGCACTCTGGTTCATAGGGGCCTGGATGTCCTCAAAAGCGATGGGCTTTCCCCCACTTAATATGAGGCTCCTCTCAACCATGTTTTCCAGTTCTCTTACATTGCCGGGCCAGGAATAGGACATGAGTCTCTCCAGGGCGCCCGGTGCCAAGACCGGCATATCCTTTCTCCCCATCTCTCTCGCCTTTTTTTGCATAAAATAGTGAACGAGGGATGAAATGTCTCCTTTTCTCTCTCTCAAGGGCGGTATTTCGATGGGAAAGACATTGAGTCGAAAGTACAGGTCTTCCCGGAAAGTGCCCTCTCTGATCATAGCCTTGAGATTGCGATGCGTCGCAGCAATAACCCTTATATCTACCTTTATCGACTCCGTCCCGCCAACCCTTTCGATCTCCTTTTCCTGAAGTACCCTCAGAAGCCTTACCTGGACCTCTGGTTGGAGCTCTCCCACCTCGTCCAGGAATATGGTACCACCATTGGCCCGCTCGAACCGCCCCCGCTTCCTTGCGAGTGCGCCGGTAAAAGCCCCTTTCTCATGACCGAACAACTCGCTGTCCACGAGGTTCTCGGGGATGGCCCCACAGTTGACTGTGATGAATGGTCCCTCCCTTCTTCCGGAGAGATTATGAATGGCGCCGGCTATGACTTCTTTTCCGGTTCCTGTCTCTCCCCAGAGGAGTACCGGGCTTGAAAGAGGTGCAACCTGGCGCACCATCTCCATGACGCCCCTGAGCCCAAAATCCGCCCCTATGATTTCCTCACCGGTCTTGTGTCGTAACTCACTGTGCAGGAAACGGTTGTCTTCGGCCAGGAGTTCCTTGAGTTCAAGTAATTCCTGATACCGCAGGCTGTTGGACAGGGCTATGGCAAAGGGTTCCCGGAGCAAGGATGAGAGATGCGCGTGTTCCTCGTTGAAAGCAGCACTCACCTTTGAAATGAAGGTCACCCCTCCGACGATATCCCCATCCACGATCAGGCGAAGAACCAAGAGAGAGGAGTCTTTTTCCAAAAGGCCTTTGGATATCCACGGCCTGGCTGTAGGATGTGTCTCAGCCCTTTCCACGACCAGGGCCACTCTATCAGGTCGCATCACAAAACTGCGTATATCCGGGGGAACAGGGATGGCAAGGTGGAGCAATGAAGCACCTTCGGCTGACGCTTGGGCAAGGGCCACGTGTTCACCTCGCTCTGCGCAATAATGGGTCAGGAAAATGCTGTCAGCAGGGATGAATTGCCGGATGTACTTGAAACTCTCGTAGAGAAACGTCTCTACATCGAGGCTTCCGCAGATGCGAAGGGTGGCCTCCCGAAAAAATTCTCTCTCATCAGTCTCCATGACGCCCCTCTTGTTTTTCGAATGAAGCCCTAGATATCCTATGGGACACTTTAGACCCATAATATCCCATAGTCAATTCAATAAGTGTCCCATAGGATATTGTCTGGCTGCTAACATCCATATCTAATTGTTTTTTATAGCTATTTTGTTTTGGCATAGTCCATGCTTTTTGAAAACACAAAACAGCTAAGAGGAGGAAACAAATTGCAGTGGATGGAAACAATTAAGGTTCAATCAGCAACCGGTAAGGAGAAGGCTGTTGAAGAGGAACTCATCCTTTTAGCGCGTGAGATCCAAGAAAATACCGAATCTCTGAAATTGGGTGCTGTTAGGGCCTCAAGGAATACCCTGGTGCCCGGGTGCTTTGCCCTGCGGTTATTCTGGAATACCGACGAGCCCCGGATAAGAGGAAGCGTGCTGGGAGTGAGTCTAGCACAGAGCCTGAAAGAATTTGGTTTGGTAGATCATTCCATATGGATCGTAAGCAGGAAAAGAGAAGGAGGAAATGACCATGAACGTGGAGTCACAAAAGAAACAGCATTATTCGAGTCTTGAGACATCAGGCATTGCCTATTGGACGATTCGCCTGATCCATGACAATCCGCTTTTGCCGTTGGTAAGAAACCCGTACAAGCTTCTCAGGGCAGCGGGACTGGACCAGACGCAAAGAATTGTTGAAGTGGGGTGCGGACCGGGCTTTTTTACCGTTCCGGCGGCCGATATGGTGGGAAACCAAGGTCACGTGTATGCCATCGACATAAACCGGCGGGCAATAGAAAGGGTTCGGAGAAAAATCCAAAAACAAAGATTAGAAAACGTGACCCCGCTGTGCATCAATGCATCAAAAACAGGATTGTCCGCGGGAAGCTGTGACCTCGCCTTTGTCTTTGGTCTTCGCCATATCGCCGGGGGCCTGGAAAAGGTACTCCTGGAACTCTACAGAATACTCAGGCCTGGAGGGACTCTCTCCCTTGAGAAAACCAAAGGCTCTGAAACGGCACTCAGAGGTGCAGCGAAAAATGCTGGTTTTGATTTTTCAGAAAAACACGGAAGGATCTTCCGATTCAAGAAAAGGGAATTGTCATGAATACCATTACACGAAGGAATTTTATCAAATCATCTGTGTCGATCGGCGCGACAGTGGCTCTCGGAAAATATCTGAATCCCAAGGCCTTAGGACTTCCGGAACTGCTGAAACCGGCACACGCTGCTCAAGGATCAGCCGCACGTGTTGTCCAGGTGGTCAGCGACGTGGACGCGCATTCCCAGTGCAGAATGAAGATACCAATCAAGGGAGGCAAGGTTATCACCATCGCCGGCGATACTGGTGATCCCGAGAGCAAGGGGCATCTCACCATAAGGGACAAGCACATGAGAGAAATTCTTTATGCGCCTGATCGCCTCAAGTATCCCATGAAGCGAATGGGTGGTCGGGGGGAAGGCAGGTGGAAAAGGATCTCCTGGGAAGAGGCATTAACCACCATTGCCAAAAAGCTGCACGAAATCAAAAAAGACTACAGCCCTGAGGCCATAGACTTTCACCATGGTCATTATCACAGCGGTGACATCCTCGGCGCCTATCTCTCAAGGCTCGCCAATCTCATCGGAACCCCCAATATCACCAACCCGAGCCATGTGTGCCATCTCCCGCGGGTCTTTTTGGAATTCAACTATGACCTTGGAGCAGTTGTTCCACCCGATGTGGCGCACACCGGGTGCCTGGTCTTGTGGGGTGGGAATCCCGAAGCCACAAACAAGCCGCAAGAGATAGCCATCAGAGAGGCCCGACACAGGGGAATGAAGCTTATTGTGATCGATCCCCGGAAGACCTCGTACGCACAAAAGGCCGATATCCATGCCCGATTGCGGCCGGGGACGGATGGTGCCTTAGCCCTGGGCATGCTGCATGTCATAATCAAAGAAGGGCTCTATGATCACGAGTTTGTCGGGAAATGGACCACCGGATTTGACAAATTGGCACGTCACATTGAGCAGTATACCCCTGAGAAGGTAGAGGAGATTACCTGGGTCAGCGCGGACACGATCAGAAAAACAGCACGCATGTATGCCATGACCAAACCCGCGTGTATCAGCCCTCGAAACGCCCTTGACCAGCATACAAACGCATGGGTTGCGATCCGCGCAATCGATATCCTCATGGCGATCACCGGAAATCTGGATGTAAAGGGAGGGAATCTCATCATCATACCAATCGTAATGGCGCTTGAGGACATCAAGCTTTTCGACAAGCTGCCGCCGGAAACCGCGAAGAAGAAGCTGGGCGCAGACAAGTGCCTTTATTCAAGGATATCGAAAACATGGCCCTCCGCGCACACGCCCTCCCTGTGGGATGCCATCCTTCATGAGAAACCGTATCCAGTAAAAGCGATGATGGTGATGGCCTCGAATCCCCTGCTCACCTGTGCCAACTCCAACGTCGTGGAAAAGGCCCTTAACAAACTCGATTTCCTCGCCGTTGCCGACATCTTCATGACCCCGACGGCCGAACTTGCCGATATTGTGCTTCCCGCCTGCACCTTTTTGGAGAGAACCCGTTTTGTGACCTATGACACCCATGCCGACCACTCCTGGAACGTGCAATCAAGGATCGTGCTTAGTCCCAGCGCGGTTGAACCGCTGGAGGAATCGCGGTCGGATTGGAAAATCATCTGTGAGCTGGGAAAGAAAATGGGCTACAGGAAATATTTTCCGTGGAAAACAGAGGAAGAGGCCATTGATCACATGCTCAAGCCGCTCGGCCTCACCTGCGAAGAACTCAAAAAGCATCCTGACGGCGTCATTGTCCCCGTTCCCCCCTTCCTCTATACGAAGTTCAAGGGATTTTTCGGCACGATCATGCGGAGGGTGCTCAAGGTTACAACCTTCAGAAACTATCCAAACATGTATAGAAAATACGAATCAAAGGGATTCATGACACCATCAAAGAAAGTGGAGCTTTACTCCAGGCGGCTGGAGAGCCTTGGTTATGATCCCCTTCCGGTGTACCGGGAACCTGCTGAGAGCCCGGTGTCACGACCGGACATTGCCGGAAAATACCCGCTCATATTGATAGCTGGCTCGAAACTGGAGATGTACACGCACTCCGAGATGAGGAACATCCCCGGACTTCGAAAATTGTTTCCAGAGAATCTCCTGGAGATCAATCCCCGGACTGCTGCCGCGATCGGCATTACAGAAAGGGAGCTCGTGCAAATCTCCTCACCAAGAGGCAGCCTCACCTGCAGGGCTCACATCACCGATCGCATAGATCCACGCGTGGTTCATCTCTGCCACGGATTTAAGGATTGCAACTGCAACGTCTTGACTGACCACAAGGCATTTGACCCCATCACCGGTTCGACAGGGTTGAAATCGCTACTGTGCAGGGTAGAAAAAATTCAGAAGCAACTCGATTCAGTATGAAATTCTAGCTTATGGCGTCACGCTTCAGGATATCATAGTAGGTAATGATTCGGTCCACATACCTGACCGCATCCCTGCCCCGGCAATACCCTGCCCTGCTCTTCTTGTAGTATTTGCGGTGGCAGAGGAGAGGAAGTGCCTCTTTCAGGGCGGCCCAGCTGTGAGGGTCATAATCCAGCTCTTTGGCTATTTTCTGGGCGTCCTGCACATGCCGGTACCCCACATTGTAGCTGGCAAGGGCCATGAGCAGCCGGTCTGGTTCCGGGACACCCTCAAATTTATCATATGCTTTCTTGAGATATTTAACCCCCCCCAGGATGCTTTGCTCCGGGTCCAGCCGGCTCTCAATGCCCACCTCCTTGGCCGTATCAAGGGTGACCTGCATGAGGCCTCTCACTCCCGTGTAACTCTTTGCCTTGGGATTAAAATGGGATTCCTGGTAGATCATCGCGGCAATCAGACGCCAGTCAAAGCCATATTTTTCCGCGGCTTGCTGGATGGTATCCCGATATTTTGGAAGACGTGTCTCGAGCCTCCTGTAATACCGCTTCAAATCCACATAGTCAAAGTTCTCCACATTGGCGAAATACTTGGCATAGATCCTGTCGAAGGTGTCTTCTTTCTTGATCGTGGCAAAAAACCTGTTGATCTCACTGAGAAGTCTCTTTTCTCCCTTTCTCACCGCCCATGCAAGTTTTGACGGCTCCCCGATCGGGAAGGCGATCCGTGCATCCGGGTAATATCGTCGGTTCAGGAAGGCGATATGCGAATCAGATACGGTGGCCTCAATCTCTTTTTCCGCCACCATCCTGATGAGTTCCTCGGTGGGCATATCATCATAGAGTTTGATCCTGATATCCACGCCTTGTGATTTGAGATCTTTCAAGAGCTCTTCATAGGTGGTCCCCTTCCGCACGCAGATTGTCCTGCCTCCAAGGTCCTCAATGCTCTTTGCGCGATCATCCTTATACAGGATGACATATTGCTGGACCGGGAGATACACATCCGAAAAATCAACCCTCTTCAGCCGGGATTTCGTAACACTCATGGAGGCAGCCACAAAATCTCCTTTTCCTTCCTCGAGCCCTTGAACGAGTCCTTCCCAGGTGGGAGTTACGACCTTCAGTTTTACGTGGAGATATTCACTGAAGGCCTTCGCCAGGTCATACTCAAAACCCATGGGCCGCCCCCGGTACACGTAGTAACAGTGGGCATTGTTCCTGGTAAGAACGGTAATTTTCCCCGATGCCCGTATGTTCTGCAGTGCGTCTTCCCTGGCGGAGGAGGTAAGAAAGAGAGAGCCTATGAACACAACGGGGAGAAAGAGGAGACGAAATAGGCCCAACCACGTCACATTGATTTTTGTAAACTTCACCTTCATCTGGTTCCCTGGAGCTCGAGGGGGAAACGGTTTTTCCTGATCATCCCCTGTTTATCTCCCTGACATATAGTGCTGTTAGCCGTGATCTAATATAACATAAACGACTATCCTACAGCAAGTTTCGTGCCTCTCAGCCAAATGGACCGCAGCATATTGACCGGATTCACCGGAGGAGGTAGAGCGCTGTAAGGGGCCTCTGGAACTTTGAGCTGGTTCAACCGGAAAAATTCTATTCTGGTACCTAAGCCCTCTCTGTTTTTCAGAAGATGATAGAAGACGCTCATAAAAAGATCCCTTGGGAGAATTCCTCTTATTCCCTGGAGGCCCACCTGCCGCAATCCATCCCGGATTATGGTGGCGCAGTTACGAGTAAACAGGTTGAAATGGGGGTAATACCCGGGTTTTAACGGATTTTCTGGAGTATTTAATATGTTTTCAAGCTCTCGATGGTAATAGGCGGACAGGAGATTCGTGGGCAGGCCCTCAATAAACAATGCATGAACACTGCGCATGAACAGGCGCCCGAATTTGTCATAATAGGCCTTCCCATCTGTATCCACATGATGCCTTCCCTGCGTTGGGTGCGGAGCAAACTCTCCAAGTGCGGGCCGGTACAAATACTCCTCTCGTGTCAGGACCTCATTTTCATTCATAAGGTGGGAATAATTAAAGACCTCTCCATTTACATTGATCGCCATATGCCCCAGGAGAGATGCCGGATATTTTCTGAGTCGCTCATTAAAATAGAGCACCACAAAAGGCCTTTTCGGTATCTCTTCATCAGGCCACACAAGGATAATTGGTCTTTCGGTTTCATAATCCATCTGTGGGAGCTGCCTGGCGCACACCCTTTGTCCCAGCCAATGGGTAACGTATCCTTCCCAGATCGGTTCGGAATCATAAAACCGTTTTCCATCGGGACCCTGTACAAATGTCCGCCCATCCTCCCGGCACAACACACCCTTCACCATGTCTTTGGTCATAAATCAGGAACATTCTCCTTTCGCGTGCATGGCCATTATCACAGGAAAAACCTGTTGATGCAAGCCCAGGTGGGTTGACACCAGCCCGCGCCTTGTATATCCTCACAATTATTGAATCAATTGACATTTCAGGGAGCGCAAGAAATGGAGAGTTTATCTGACATGGCAGTCATTGTGAAAGGAGGCGGTGACCTGGCTACAGGTGTGGCGTGGCGGCTTCACCACTGCGGTTTCAAGGTACTCATAACGGAAACCGAAACACCTCTAGCCGTTCGGAGAAAAGTATCTTTCTGTGAGGCCGTATATGACGGTGCAACCGAGGTGGAAGGCGTAGGAGCATCTCTCATTCGATCGCCCGGAGCGGCCGAAGCGATCTGGAAAGAGAACCGTATCCCGGTTATCGTAGACCCTTCCTGTGAGTGCAGGATCGATCTCGAGCCGGCAGTGCTGGTTGATGCCACCCTCGCAAAAAAGAACCTGGGGACCTCCATCAATGATGCCCCACTGGTCATCGCTTTGGGGCCGGGTTTTGAAGCGGGAGTCGATGCCCACTTCGTTGTCGAAACGAACCGCGGTCACCGGCTTGGAAGGCTCATCATGGAAGGGACTGCTGAACCAAACACGGGCGTCCCCGGTTCAGTGCTGGGACACACCTCGGACAGGGTGCTTCGCGCGCCGGCGGACGGTATCTGGCGAAACCGCCTGGATATTGGAGACACGGTCCGAAAAGGCGACCTGGTAGGTGATGTGGAAGAAAGCCCGGTAACATCGGCCATCGACGGGATCATACGGGGGCTCATCCACCCGGGGATACCGGTCAGCAAGGGCCTCAAGATCGGAGACATCGACCCCCGTCCACAGCCGGAAAACTGTTTCACCATCTCTGAAAAAGCTCTCGCAATCGCGGGAGGCGTCCTGGAAGGGATACTTCGAGTTTACGGCGGTTCAAGGGAGACCGAACATTGGAAATAGAATCCATTTCAGGATCGGCATAGCCCGGACCCTGAATGAGCAAAGGAATTACATCTATGATGCGAAGCTTTCTTCGGCAATTTCCATGACAGATATATCTTCACTCTTCATGGCCTTGGCTGCTGCTTCCACTTCAGGGAGCACGTTCTTGATAAAATACCGTGCGCTGAAAATCTTGCCCGCATAAAAAGCGCCGTCTTTGCTTTCTTTCACAAATTTGTTCCACGCGGACTTATCAGACCGATCCACCCCTTTTTCCTTTACCAGGCCATCCAGCTTTTCATTCGCCACCCCTGCCTGCCACAGGAGGAGCCATCCTGCCACCACTTTCCCCATCATCATGAGAAAGGGATACGCGTTGGAAATGGGGAGCAGAAAATTCCCTTCTCCTGCAGTCTGGGCAAAAAACAATCCCATTTCGCCCAGGGTATTGGCCGCATCCTGGACATGGTCTGCAAGATCAGCCAGGTCGTCTACCCCTTTATATCTCTTAACTGTTTTTCCCATCTCCCCCAGCAGGGCCATGAACGACGCGCCATTCTTACGGGGGAGCTCACGTCCCACCAGGTCCAGGGCCTGTATACCACTGGTGCCTTCGTAGATGGAAGCAATCTTTTCATCCCGCATGATTTGCTCTACCGGATATTCAGAGCAGTAGCCATACCCGCCGTAGACCTGGATAGCTGTATCTGGAACATAATCTTCATACCCTGCCGTTCTTCGCCCAGCAGTTCAGCATAGCAGTCCCCATTGTCCCCAAAATTCAACAGGCAGGTTGCACTGCCATGGATTCCCATCTTTTCTTCGATATTGGCCACCTCAAAGTCGTTTCGTCTCCCCAGGCTTCCGTCTTCATTGACCAGGTACTTGGGGACAAGGAAAAGCGAGATACCTTTGGTCCCGGGAGGATCACCTTCTATGCGGGCCAATACCGGATGGACGATGTTCTCGGTGAGGTCATGATCCCCGGCGGTGATAAAAATCTTTGTTCCCTGGAGCCGGAAGGTGCCGTCCGGTTGGCGCACCGCCTTGGTGCTCAGGTTGCCTACGTCAGAGCCAGCGTTCGGCTCTGTCAGGCACATGGTCCCTGCCCATTCTCCGGTCACCATCCTTGCAAAATATTTTTTCTTTTGTTCTTCTGTGCCGAACGCTTCAATAAGGTGCGCAGCGCCCTCACTCAGGCCGGGATATGCAAGAAAGGCAAAATTGTGGACGAACCAGTCCTTTGCCGCAACGGACAGCACATATGGTAAACCCTGGCCGCCCGCCTCCGGGGAGCACGTCATGGCACCCCAGCCCCCTTCACAATAAAGCTTGTAACAGCGGTGAAAGGATTTCGGTACGAACAGCTGTCCATCTTCAAGCCTGCACCCTTCCCGGTCCCCGTCAACCAGCGTGGGGAACACCTCGTTGACTGCGAGCTTCTGAGCTTCTGCAAGGATCATGTCAAATAACTCCAGGGAAAATTCCTGGTATCTGGGCTTCTCACAGAGCTTGTCCACTTCAAGCATTTCAAAAAGCACAAATTTTTGATCTCGTTCATCCAGAATCAGGTTCGCCATGGTAATCCTCCTTTTTCAGTAGGCATCCAGAGAACCCGCATCGGTTATGCCGGTCTACCTTTCGCCATACCTGTTCCAGTGCACCTTCTCATAGGGAAGAGTTTCCTTCTCGTGACCCGGCTTTTCTTCCGCCGGGTACCCGATACCGACCATGGAAAGGACCCGTAGTTTTTCGGGCAGATTCAAAACCTCTGCAATAAACTCTCCAGCTGTTTTGTCGCTGTCGTGCATTCTCTCACGGATCTGGATCCAGCAACTCCCCAGGCCCAACCAGGCCGCAGTGAGGTGGAGAATAATGGACGCAATGGAGGCATCTTCGATCCAAACGTCGGATTTACCCGGGTCCGCGCAGACAACCACTCCCAAGGGTGCGTTTTTGATAAAGGCGGACCCGTGCTCTTTGGCCCGGGAAAGTGTTTCCAAGATCTTCCTGTCGGTCACTACGATAAACTCCCAGGGGTTCCGCCCCATGGACGAAGGAGATCGTAATGCTGCCTCGATGAGGGCATTAATTTTTTCAGGTTCTATCTTTTTCTCCTCAAACCTTCTGATACTCCTTCTCTTTTCCAACACTGAAATAAGCATATAGATTCTCCTCTCCGTATATTCTTGTTTTATTCATCTTTCCTTCCCTGATGACTCTTGACCGGCAGATCAGGCAATCCCCATGGGCGGGTTTGAGAAAATTGATCTTGAACTCGATGGTGAGAATTTGAAAGGATTCCTCGACCACGGTAAACGCGGCATAACCGGCGGTATGATCCGCCATGGTGGCCATCACACCTGCATGAATGAAACCGTCCTGCTGCCGGTGGTGGTTCTCTATTTCTACTCTTGACTGAAAATATCCCCTTCTAATCACCTTGCCCTCAAACTGGCAATACGCAATAAAACCCTGGCTGAAATCCTCTGCCAGGAACCTTTTTTTCTCTTCAGAAATATCTTCAGTCATCTGTTCTTTCTGCTCTTCCAACAAAGTCGCGGTTCACAGGGCGGTCAAGCGGCATAAACCAGCTTTTTGTGGGAAACGTCTGGCCTGTTTTCTTAAAACAAATAGGGTATTTTGTCAAAAATATTGTATCCCTGGGCATTTTTGTTCCAGATCTTCATTATGCGATGGAACTTCATGGTACCAGCTTCTGAGAAAGAATAGATGCACAAATGTGTTTTTTCCAGAAATGTGGTATACTGAACATGGTTCGTAATTGTGGGAAACCCTCCTGGAGAGATGATCGTTGGGCACCCACTTTCGGTCTTAGCTGCATCTAGACCGATTTTCTCCAAAAACCTTAGCCATAAGAAAGGAGGAAATCATGAAAAAGCAACTTATGAACTATGACACTTTACTGAAGGTTACCAAGGTCATTTCTCATTCCAAGGATCCTGAAGAAGTTGCTCTCATTACCGTTGAGAGCATCAAGACAGTCCTTGACGTCAAAGGATGTACCGTCTTTCTTGTCAATCGCAAAACCAACGAACTGGAGGTCGCAGCCTCCTTTGGACTCAGTGACGAATATCTTAACAAAGGCCCCATCAGTGCGCTGGATTCCATCGCCGATTCCCTGAAGGAAGGTCCGGTAGCAATCTACGATGTGAGTGATGATCCCAGGATTCAGTACCCCGAACAAGCCGAAAAAGAGGGAATAGCCTCCCTACTGTCCGTGCCTATTGTAGTCGCCGGGAATCTCATTGGCGCCCTTCGAATATATACTTCTGAACCTTGGGAATTCACCCTTGAAGACGTGAATTTTGCCCAGGCTATGGCACTGATGACCGGAATGGCCATAGAAATGGCAAGACACTATAAGGGTCTAAAGGACAGCATTGAGATATTAAAGACCATGAGGAATCCAAAGGCCTAACCCGGATTCCAGCCTCTCTCTTCGCAGGGGCAGGCTTTTTGCTTTTTTTGGAAGCCATAAAGAATGAAACGGAGGCGATTGATTGAAGGTTGTAAGAAGGAACTGTCGGCAAGGAGCTGAGGATGCCCGCGGACTAACAGTCATAATCGATGTCTTCAGGGCCTTCACCTGCGCGCCCCTCTTTTTTCATTGCGGTACGGAGCGTGTTATTCTTGAGGCAGATCCTGAGAGGGCACGACGATTGAAAAGGGGAAACCCGGGATGGATCCTGGTGGGCGAAATCAACGAGATGCCCCTCAAAGACGCGGACCTGGGGAACTCACCCTCAGGCATCATGGAAAAGGGCACACTGTTTTTCAAAGGCAGGACTGTCATCCACAGAACCACGGCCGGTGTCACCGGCGTTGCGGCAGCCGTAACAACCGCGGATGAGGTCATCCCCGGAAGCTTCGTCATGGCAAAGGCCATTTCAAGCTATATAAAGGAACGGGATCCCGATATCGTCACACTGGTGGCCATGGGGGATCGTGGCGAAAGACCTGCTCCTGAGGACGAGGCTTGTGCGGACTACCTGGAGCATCTCCTCACGGGCACCGTGTACAACCCGGTTGAGGCTATCCGCAAGGTGATCTTTCAGCAGACGGCACAGAAATTCCTGCGGGGGGAAAAAGCATACCTCCCACCGGAGGATCCCTTGATCTGTCTTCAGCGGGACCTCTTTGATTTTGTCCTGCGAGCCCGAACAAAAGGAGACTTGATAGAAGTTAGCAAGGCCTTCCAGAACAACATTTGAAAGGAAGCAAGCACAGAAAGGAGACGAACAGCAAAATATGACCAAAAACCTGAATGCTTCGGAGTTGCGGAAATTAATAAGATCCGGGGAGTGGAAAACCCCGACCAGTGGCGTGGCCACCGGCTATGTCCAGGCCAACCTGGTAATGCTCCCGGAAGAGGCCGCATTTGAATTCCTGCTCTTTTGTGTCAGAAATCCAAAGCCCTGCCCCATACTTGATGTCCTGGAACCGGGGAAAGTGGAGCCTTCTATTGCGCCTAATGCTGATTTGAGATCAGATCTTCCCAGGTACCGCATTTTCCGGAACGGGGAAATGGAAAAAGAAGTCGAAAACGTCACGGATATCTTTCAGGACGACATGGTCAGTTTTCTGCTTGGATGCAGTTTTTCCTTTGAAAATGCCCTGCTGGCCGCTGGAGTCCCTGTCAGGAACATCGCTGAAGGGAAAAATGTCTCCATGTACATCACCGCGAGAACTTGTGTCCCCGCCGGGCGTTTCTCCTCTCCACTGGTAGTTTCCATGAGGCCCATGACCCCGGAAAACGCGGTCAGGGCAACCCAGGTAACCACCCGGTTTCACCTGACCCACGGCGCACCCGTGCACCTTGGATCTCCCGAGGAGTTGGGGATCAATGACCTGGCCGACCCGGATTTCGGGGAACCGGTGGAGATAAAGCACGGAGAGATCCCGGTATTCTGGGCGTGCGGGGTAACATCGACCCTGGCCGCCACTTCTTCTCCGCTGCCGCTCGTGATCACACACGCTCCCGGTCACATGTTCGTCTCTGACCTGAGAGACGAGGACCTGACGCTTCTCTAAAGAGGTATGAGCCGTATCCCTGGTATCCCTGGGGGTCCTATGGCCCCTGGAGCCCATGGTGGGATCCGTGGTGGGATCCTTTCTGGTACCCCTACTGGGGTCCATATCCCCATTACCGGTACCGCCATCGATAGGGAATTTTCAGGATTGATCCCGTCAATCCAGTAGATCCTATCAAATATATCTCTTCCATTTTCAAGAGGCTGAAACATGATAGATATCGCCTATCTTGAAAATATAAAGCTTCGTTCGATTCCAAGGGCACAACAGATCATTGCCCTGTTTCTGCTCACCCCCAACTACCACTTCTTTTCGAAGGTTGTCATCAAAATTGAACACATAGAACTTATTCCCAGGGACGACAATGTCATATTCGCCATGAACCACACTGACCGGTATAACTACTGGCCTTTTCAGTACAAACTGTGGAAGGAAAAGACCTTCCCGTTCACCACGGCCTGGGTCAAGGGCGAATACTACAGAAATCCCATCGTGGCAAGGATTTTCAACCTGTGCAGCCTGATTCCGGTCCCTTCCATCAAGTATTTCGTGCAGGAATTTTTTCTTGAGAAGTTCGGCAGAAGGATCAGGGATGAAGAATATAGGGCCTTAAAAAACGCCATAGATGGAAAAACTGAGGGAATTAACGTCAGCACCATAGAGAGCCCGGAACTGGACACCCTTTCTCGTGAACATTTTGTTGACTACATTGTTTCCTATTATGAAAAAATCATGGAGAAAGTCGCCCAGTTAAGCGAAGAAGCGCTTTTCGTAAAAAATCTGAATCTTATTATTTTTCCCGAGGGGACGAGATCAACGAAACTGGCGGCAGGGAGAACCGGATTGGCGCAACTGGCACTGCATACCGGCAAAACCATTATTCCGGTTGGCTGTAATAATTCCGAACAGGTTTATCCAGGGGACCTGCCTTTTGCCAGGAGCGGGACAATTGTCTACAGGATCGGTGAACCGCTTTCCATGGATGGCAAGCTCAAGCCATACCGAATCAGGGAAAATTTCAAGCCCTTTTCGCCCGAGGCAAAGTCTCGATACGCTGAGAATTTTGAAGGGGTGACAAGGCTCGTCATGGAAAGCATTCACACCCTTATTGACCAACGGTACAAGGACTTAG
>QMLQ01000040.1 GCA_003646815.1 Deltaproteobacteria bacterium
TCGCATACACGCTCGTAATCCAGATCGGGGATCTCAAAATCAGGGTCTCTTCTCTTCTGTTTTTTCATCTTGCTCTTGACTCTCGGCATAAAATGTTCAGCCGCCAGGTCAAAGATCTTTTTTCTCGCTTTTTCCGATGCCATGATGGCCGCGTTGCAGGAAGTGAAGGCACCCCTGCTTGCATGGGTTCCCACATCCCAGGGACAGGTAGCTGTATCCCCCGTGATGACCGTTACCTTATCTGGAGTTACCCCGAGGGCTTCCGCCGTGGCCAGGGAGAGAGCTGCATTGAACCCTTGGCCCATTTCAACTCCCCCGCTGATCACCGAAACGTTGCCGAAGTCATCGAGCTTGAGAATAATTCCGGACCCATCGGATCGGTAGACCCGGCCTGAACCGCCCACGTGGAACAAGGAGGCCATGCCCACTCCCCGGGCCTTGCCTTTCTCCTTCCCGCGCTTTTCGTTCCACTTCAGCTTATCGGCTACCGTATCCAGACATTCCTTCAGGCCGCAAGTGGTAATATGCAGTCCCATGGGTGTAATATCATTTGGAATATTTGCATTCTTCAGCCGAAATTCATAGGGGTCCATGCCGGCTTTTTCAGCCAGCTCATCCATATTGCTTTCAAGGGGCCATGCTGCCTGGGGATTGCCGTATCCGCGCATGGCCTGGCAGTAAGTATTGTTGGTGTAAACGATCTTTGTCTCATAAAACACGTTGGGGACCCGATAGAGGGATGATATGGGCAGCATCATCACGCTCGGTGTTGTGGCACCCCAAGACGTATAGGCCCCGTTATCCAGGACCATGCGGATATCCCTGAAAAGCAGTTTTCCCTCCTTGTCGCATCCCTGGACGATCCGGCTCTTGGAGGGCTGTCTCGGGGAAAGGGCGGTAAATTCTTCTTCCCTGGTGAGGACTATCTTCACCGGTCTTCCCGTCTTGTAGGCCAGAAGGATCGCAATATATTCATATCCATGGGTGTCCAGTCCGGTGCCGAAAGATCCCCCGAGGGTCGGCACGATAACCCTGGAGTTCTTACCCTTGAGCCCCATGGCCGCCAGGGCCTGATTGAAATCGTTCTGGGCCAGAAAGGGAATCTGCGTCTTGGTGTGGATCAGGAGATTATTCTGCAGATCAAATTCAGCGATACAAC
Source organism: Deltaproteobacteria bacterium (assembly GCA_003646815.1). Classification (GTDB taxonomy): domain Bacteria; phylum Desulfobacterota; class DSM-4660; order Desulfatiglandales; family Desulfatiglandaceae; genus B46-G9. The sequence goes on from QMLQ01000040.1 coordinate 1,160, forward strand.
CGGCCGTCCCCATGCATGACTGTTGAATTAAGGGAGTCTCAAAGTGGTCTTCCACCCAGTAAGCAGCCTTTTCTTTTGCCTTCTCCACGTCGCCGGACACAAATTTCCACGGGACGGGCACCAGGTTGTCCGTCTTTGGTCTTCCCTTTACATCCACTTCGTGGACAAGGGGCGCATCTTCCCGCAGGGCCTCTTCCGGGGTAAATACTCCGGGCAGTTCTTCGTATTCCACCTGAATCAGGTCCACTGCTTCTTCCGCTATTTCAGGATCGATGGCGGCCACTGCGGCGACCTCATCACGAAACTGGCGCACCTTCCCCTTTTTCAGGGCAAAATTGTCCTTGATGAACCCGATCCGAACTTCGGGCGTGTTGTATCCCGTGATCACCGCCCGTACCCCGGGCAGTTTTTCCGCCCTGGAAATATCTATATTCTTGATCCGCGCGTGAGCATACTCGCTGAATTTGATCTTGCCGTAGAGCATCCCCGGTCGGGTCAGATCATGGATATAAAGGGCTTTGCCCGCCGCCTTGTCCGGCGCATCAGGCCTGGGTGTGTCCGTGCCGATGAAACTGAATTCTTGCATTTGTTCCCCCTGTCTGGCTCTCTCCTGTATGCAACCCCGAAAACCAGTCTATTTTTCCGGTTCTGTTTCCATAAGGTCTACGGCCTTTTCAATGGATTCGATGATCTGGACGTATCCCGTGCAACGGCAAAGGTTTCCTGAAATCCCCTTCTTGATTTGTTCCTCGCTGGGATGGGGAGTTTCGTCCAGAAGGGCCTTGGTGGACATAATCATGCCCGGTGTACAAAATCCGCACTGGATGCCCCCTCCTTCCACAAAGGCCTTTTGAATGGGATGCAATACGTTCCCTTCACCCACGAGGCCTTCAATGGTCGTCACCGATTTACCCTCCACCTCAAAGGCGGGATAGAGGCATGAATCCACATTGAGCCCGTCCACCAGGACCGTGCACGCACCGCACTCTCCCTGGCCGCACCCTTCCTTGGTCCCGGTCAGATGAAATTGCTCCCGAAGAACATTCAGGAGCATTTTATGCGATTCCACTTCCGCGGAAACTTCATAACCGTTCAATTCAAAATGAATCTCTTTTTTCATTATTTTCCTCTCATCTTCCGGTTTCTTCAGCCTGCCCGTCCCATGGCTTCCTGTATTGCCTTCTTCACCAGCACTCCTGCAATATGTCTCCGGTATTCTTCCGTTGACCGAACATCAGTAATGGGCTGTACCTCGCTACCGGCCACCCGACCGGCCTCTTCAACAAGTTCCTGGTCAACCTTTTTTCCTTCAAGCAGGGCTTCCACCCTGTGCAGCCTGAGAGGCACCGGGGCCACGGCACCGGCCGCGATCCGGCACTTCCTGCACGTCTTTCCTTCCATCATCATCAGTACTGCGGCATTTGCTATGGCGATATCCTGGCTTACACGCCCAACCTTAAGAAACGCCGTTCCCGTTTTTCCCACAGTCTCCGGGATTGTAATCCGAGTCAGGATCTCGGTGGCGTCCATGCATGTTTTGCCCGGCCCTTCAAAAAATGTTTCAATCGGGATATCCCGTTCGCCGCCGGGTCCCGCCACGGTCAGTACCGCCTCCGTGACCAGGAGCGGCGGAGCACAATCGGCGGAAGGCGCCGCATTGCTGATATTCCCGCCCGGGGTCGCCACGTTCCTTACCTGGGGATTCGCGAGGACACTCACTGCCTCCACCAGTGCCGGACATGCATTGCGCATCTCCTCGCTCCGCTCAATGTCCCTGAAAAGGGCCATGCTCCCAAGGGAAATCCCTCCATTCACTTTGAAACCTTTCAGGGAACCGATTGCCCGCAGGGAGATCAGTACATCCGGCTGGATAGCCTTTTGCTTGATCCGCACAATCAGATCGGTACCCCCCGCAATATACTTGGCGGTCTCCCCGAATTTTTCCATCAGGTCAAAGGCCTCGCTGAGGTTTTCAGGTTGATAGTAGTCAAATTTTTTCATGGAAACTCCTTATCCTCTTTTCACTCGTTCACGGTCTCCCATTCCGTCTTCCGCATTCCCACTTCCGCATTCTATTCCTCCCTGTTGTCAAACACCCTCTTGCTCTTTCTCTCGGAACGGGGCAATGCCCCGTATTTCACCACTTCTATGTCGGCACTCACCATGATCTGTTTCTTGATTTCTGCTCCGATTGTCTTGATCAGCACTGAATCCTGCGTCTCATCCACCCCCTGGTCTCGTTCTACTTTAAGGGTCATGTAGTCCTTTCCATCAGCCTTCCGGTCAAGCACGATCTGATATTCACTCCCGATCCCTTCAATTCCAGAGAGCACATGGTCTATCTGGCCGGGATAGATATTGATGGCCCGGAAAATAATCATGTCATCAGACCTTCCGAGAAGCCGGTCATGCCGCGGGAGCATTGAACCGCAGGGACATTTCCCTGGAATCAGACGGGTCAGGTCTCTTGTACGATAGCGAATCAGCGGAGCGGCCTCCTTCTTGAGTGTTGTGACCACCATTTCACCGGTCTCTCCCTCGGGGACCTGCTGCAGGGTCTCAGGATCCAGGATCTCCAGGATGTAATAGTCCGCCCAGTAGTGAATGCCTGTATGATGCACACAATCAAGCCCCGTGCCCGGGCCATAGAGCTCTGTCATGCCGGGAATGTCAAACATATGTTCCAGGCCCAGCAATGCTCCGATGCGTTTCCGCATGGAATCGCTGGATCGCTCCGATCCAAAAACCATCTTTTTGAGATTGATTTTGTCCCGGAGACCACGCCGGTTCACTTCTTCGGCCATCAGGAGACCCATAGACGCCGTACAGCACATGACCGTGCTCTGAAAATCAACCAGAAACTGGCATTGCATATCAAGGTTGCCGGGTCCAGCGGGAATGGCCATGGCACCAAACGCCTCGCATCCCGCCTGGAAACTGACCCCTGCGGTCCACACCCCGTAGCCCACGGCGATCTGAACACGATCTTCTGCGGTCAGTCCCGCCATTTCATAACATCGGGCAAAAAAGTGGGTCCAGTCATCGATATCTTTCTGCGTATAACACAGAACTTTCCGTTTTCCCGTGGTTCCGGAAGACGCATGTATCCGAACCACTTCTTCAAAGGGGACCGAGAGAAGGGGAAACGGGTATCCCTCCTGGAGGTCCTGTGCCGTAGTAAATGGAAGTTTCCCAAGATCATCCAGGGACTTGATATCTTCCGGGTGCACCCCTGCCTGGTCGAGTCTTTTCTTATAAAAGCCGGAACCTTTGTACGCATGATTGACTGTCCATTGGAGTCCCTGCAGCTGCAGGCTCTCCAGTTCCTCAGGAGACTCGAAGGAAGGCATGAAACTCTTTCGCATCGTTCTTTCACCTCTTCTCAAATGCTGCGGCCTCGAAAAACCTATCGGGCCATATGTGGAATAAATAGAGCGATTTTCGGAAAAATGATCAGGATAACAATGCTGACAACACAGGCCATCAGGAAAAAGATGATGCTCTTGAAAATGGTTGAAAGCTCTATCTCAGGGTTAATGGCCTTCACCACGTAAATATTCACGCCGACCGGGGGTGTGATTGCCCCCATGGTAGTCACCATGGTCAGGATTATTGAATACCAAATGGGATCAAAGCCAAGGGCCATGCCGAGGGGGAAAAAAATCGGGATAGTCAGCACCAGGAATCCCAGCGAATCAACAAAGCAGCCGCCGATGATATAGATCACCAGAACGATTGCGAGAATCACGTATCGCGAAACAGGAAGCCCGGTTGCAAATTCCGCGACACTGAACGGCAGCCTGGTTACAGCCAGGAAGCGGCCGAAAATTATAGCGCCGGTCACCAGGAAAAAAACCATGGCTGATATCTTCAAAGTATCCCTGAAAGAATCAATAAGTCCCTTCCAGCTGAGTCTCCCAAACGGGACGGTAACGGCCAGAGTAAAAAAGACACCCGCAGCTCCGGCCTCCGTGGGGGTAAAAACACCCAGGTAAAGTCCCCCGATCACCAGGACAAAAATGGCCACCGCTTCAATCACTCCCCAAAGGGACTTGAACTTCTCTTTGAGGCTTGTCCTTGGTCCTGCGGGGCCGAGATCAGGGCGAATTCTGCAGAGGACAAAAATTGTAAGAAAAAACAGGGACCCAAGGAGGACGGCGGGCAGGATACCCGCAAGAAAGAGCTTGATGATGGATTGCTGGGTCTGGAGTCCGATGATAATGAGTACCACGCTGGGCGGCATAACAGTTCCCAGTGTCCCTCCCGTGGCAATGGTCCCACTGCTGAGCAGGGCATCATAGCCGTACTTTTTCATCTGTGGTAGTGCCACAGCACCCATGGTCGCAACCGTGGCTGTATTTGAACCGCAAATCGCCGCAAAGAGTTCATCCGCACCTATGGTGGCGATGGCAAGTCCACCCCGCCAGTGGCCGAACCACTTGTACGCCGCATTGTATAGCCGGTCTGCAATGCCGGAATTGAAGGCAATATATCCAAGGAAAATAAAAAGCGGGACCACCGTTAATCCATATTTTGAAAAAGTGGTCCATACATCTGTTCCCACCATGTTAATGGCGGCATGAAATGAAACAACGTGCCAGAACCCGCAGAAACCCACGATGGCCATGGCAAAACCAACGGGCATGCCCAGGACAAAAAGCACCAGGAGAAGCAAGACGATCCCAATAATGCCAACTGCGGCCAGGCTCATCTTTTTCCCTCCTGATTTCCAAGAAAAGACTGCAACCCCTCGACCAGAAAGACCAGGGCAAGGGAAAAACACCCGAGGGCCGCTGCATAGGTAAAGGGAAAATAGACCATCCGCAGGGTTTCAGTCACTTCGCCTGTTCTCCAGAGATTCGTGGCATATTTTGCCACCTGCAAGCCGATGATGGAGAAAAAAGCCATGCACAGGGTAGAGTTGATCCCGTTTAAGAACCTCTGCAACCTCCTGGGGAAACCCAGCACCAGGATATCAACGGCAATATGTCCGTGCCTGATCTGGGTGTAACCAAGGGCAAACGCCGTTACCACGGCCCCCAGGTATCCCATAAGTTCAAACGTGCCCCTGATCGGCACCCATACAACGCGGAAAAAGATGTTCCCGCAGGTCAGGATAATCATGACAGCCAAGAGAAACCCGGCGATCCAGAGGAGGCCCTGATTCAACCGCCGGCTCATCTTCTCCAGGAAATCCATCACATTTTTCTCCTCTTCAGTAACCGTGAACAGTTATCCAAATCTCTTCTGGTTTCAGAAAAACCCCATGCTGCACATAGGTGCGTGATCGCCCACGGGTTGGAGGCAGAAGCCCCGCTTCCGGCCATCGACCCGTGAGCGTCCTGGACAGGAGGTTAACTTTCTTTATCTTCCGTCATACATCTTTGAAAATGCCTTGATATCTCTTACCAGGGCCTTTGCGGGCACTCCTTTTGCGCTCGCTGACGCGATCCATTTGGCGGTGATGGGCTCAAGCAGTTTATTCCATTTGGCCTTTTCTGCCTTGGAAAGCCGGATCACCTTCACCCCCTGCTTTCTTTTCGACCATGCCACCGAGGCCTTGGCGTGCCTGTCCATATAAGCGCCGGTCCACGCGGCCTGCTGTGTGCCCAGTTCTTCGAATACTGCTTGAATGTCTTTTGGCAATGCATTCCATTTATCCATGTTCATGACCACTGCAAACGGATAGACCGCTGCATCGGTGACCGTGATGTATTTACACAATTCAGCAAATTTGAAATCCTTCATCACCTCCAGGGATGAAAACAATCCCTTTACAACACCTTTCTGCAAAGCCTCCGGGGTGGCAGGCATGGGCATTCCCACGGGGTTGGCACCCCACGCCTTCAGAATCTGGGCGGCACCGCCGGATGCCCGCAGGTTCACACCCTTAATATCAGCGAGGCTTTTTATGGGTATTTTCGACATGATATTCGAAGGTGCCGTCGTAAACATGGTGAGGACCTTTACCTTGGCAAAGGCCTTGGGCTGGTATTTCTTGTACAGGTCCCAGAGAACAAGGCTTCCCACCAGTGAGTTGGGGATTCCCAGGGGAAGGCTCGTGGCATTGGTGAACATGAAGCGTCCCGGCTGATAGGCCATGCAGAGATTGCCGATATCCGCCTGTCCGGCAATGACACCGTCCATCATGTTCTTGGCACCCAAAAGCGTCCCACCCGGAAAGGTGTTAATTAGAACCCTTCCATTCGTCCGTGCTTCTACCTCCTTTTTCCACCGTTCCATCTGCACGCAGGGAAAAGTAGGAGCAGGGGGAAAATTCGCGTAGCTGAGCTTGATGGGTCCTGCTGTGGCATTCACAGGCATCAAGGTAATCGCAAGTAGGGTTGCCAGGAAAACGCCGGCCACTGCAAAAGCTATTTTTCGTCGCATGATAAGACCTCCTTATGGATGGGTGAACGATTCAGAAAACCTTCTTCTTTGATGAACATATACAGCCTATTTCCACCCCCTTTCGTCTCGAGCAATAAGATCATGACCCAATGTCCGGGCACTTCCCCTAACAGGCTCTTTTCAGCGCAGGATTGAGCTCCGTTTCCACAGGTTCGGTTCCCCCGGTGAGAAAGGCCTTTCGCACCTTTCCAAGGGAGGTGCGCGGAAATGAATTAACGAAAGAAATCTGCTTCGGCCACTTGTACCGTGCGATTTTCCCTTTACAAAACTCAATCAAGTCCTCAGCCTGCAGTTCAAATCCCTTTTTTCTGATAACAAAGGCGTGTCCTGTCTCCCCCCACTGATCATCAGGAATTCCGACGATTGCAACATCTTCCACGCCCGGGTGCTCTCGCAAGACCTTTTCTACCTCGGCCGGGTAGACATTTTCTCCCCCGGAAATATACATATCTTTGGCCCTGTCCACAAGGTAGAAATATCCTTCGTCATCCATCCTGGCCAAATCACCCGTGTGAAGCCATCCGTTTCGAATGGTTTCAGACGTCTTCAAAGGGTCCTGCCAGTATTCCTTCATCATGATGGAACCTCTCACCACGATTTCGCCCACTTCCCCCGGCTTAACCGGTATTCCATCCCGGCCAACAAGGTTCACCTCGGCATGAAAAACAGGCCGCCCCACTGTGCCCGGTTTTGCAAGAGATGCTTCCTCCGAGGCCCACAGGAGGATGGAAGTCTCTGTCTGCCCCATGATCTGCCGGACCGGCAACCCGGCCTCTTTACATTGTACGAGCAGTTCGTGCGTTGTCCTTTCCCCACCTATGGCGGAAACCTTCAACGAGGAAAGATCTCCCCGCTTCCCGGGCGGCACGTTAAGCAGTGCTCTATAAATAGTGGGAACACCCAGGAACTTTGTGACCCGGAATCGTTCTATATCTTGGAAGGCTTTCACCGAATCGAAATTCGGGTGGATAACCATGGTTGCCCCTTTATAAAGGATGGGGGAGGCCTGGATAAAAAGCCCGCCTGAATGGAACAGCGGCAGGATGATGAGCATGATATCATCAAAATGGAGTTTGAAAAAAATATCAGCATTCAGACAATTAAAAAAGGTCTTCCGGTGTGACAGCACAGCGCCTTTGGGCTCCCCGGTGGTGCCTGAAGTGTACATGATCACCTGGGGTTCCTCCGGGTCGGACGGGCCGGTAGACCCGGTCAAAAAAGGTTTCCGGTCCTCAAATTTCTCTCCCCCTTTGTAGTAATCGAGTATGCTTGGATCAAGATTCTGCCTTCCCACGCTTCCAATCTGCATGGGCGGCAAATAATTCTTGAGGTCCAACCCGGCCAATTCCTGAGAGAATTCGCCCCCGAAGACAAAGAACCGGGGGCGGCAGTTCCTGAGCGTATAATCCACTTCGGGGGCGGCCATGCGAAAATTGATGGGGACAAAGAGGGCGCCAAGGCGCGAACAGGCCAGGTAGAGCTCCATGAATTCAGGGCAATTACTCATCATTGCCGCCACCCGGTCCCCCTTTTCTATCCCCAGGGACTGGAGCCAGCAACCGGTCCTGTTTACCCTCTTATGCAGTTCCGAATAGGTTATCACATCCCCTTCAAAGAGAATGGCCGGTTTATCCGGGTGCAAATCGCTCCAGCGCTCCACCCACCAGCCGATATTCATAGAATTCACCACTGCCCGGTATGAGGAGCTCCTCTTCCCAGGGAAGTATTCATTCCTATTGTCAGGTGCACTGCTCACGGGAAAATCACTCAGAAAATATTGGGTTCCGTCCACTCGCCAAATACATCTCGGAAAACATTTGCCATTTCGCCCACCGTCGCATAATTCCTGCAGCACTCAACAAGGAAAGGCATAACATTCTCCTGCTCCTTTGCGGCTTTTTCAAGGGCCTTCAAGGAATCCTTTACCGCCTTGTTATCCCGGGTTTTTCTCAGTTCCTTGAGGCGTTCAATCTGCAGGTTTGCCCACTCTTCATTATACTCGAAGAGTTCCACCTCCATATCCACTCCCTCGGTGTATTCGTTCACCCCAACCTTTTTGACAAGACCCTGCTGGAGTTTCTTTTCAAATTCATAGGCCTGTCTCGCAACTTCTGCCTGGACGTACCCCGAGGCAACCGCCTTGACCATGCCTCCCATTTTTTCAACCTTTCCCATCTCTTCCAGTATTTTTTCTTCCATTTCCTTTGTCAGGGTTTCGAGAAAGTAGGAGCCTGCCAGGGGGTCCACCGTATCCCTCAGGCCGATCTCATCCATGAGAATCTGGAACGTTCTGAGGGAAAGGAGGGCCGCGCGTTCCGTGGGAATGGTGTATGCTTCATCAAAGCTGCAAAGGGCCGTGGTCTGGGCCCCGGAAAGGGCCGCGGTAAGGGCATAGTAGGCGCCCCGCATGATATTGTTCTCCGGCTGCTGCTTTGTCATCCCGGAACCGCCTCCGCCGAATATACCCCGCAGGAACAGCGCCTTCTTGTTCTGCACGTGGTATCGCTCCCGCAGGAGCTTTGCCCAAAGCTTTCGGGCGGCCCTGAATTTTGCCACGTTTTCCCACAGGTTTCCGTAGATATTCAGGTTAAAGGAAAACCTGCCCACAAAATCTTCCGCCTTGTAGCCACGAGCCACCACGTTATCGATGTAGGCAAAAGCGATCATGAAGGCATAGGAAATCTCCTGGGCGGGAGTACAGCCGGATTCCCTGATGTGATATCCAGCCACGGACACGGGATTACACCGGGGCAATTCTTTCATGGAATATTCTATGGTATCTCCGATGAGCCGGACCGCCGGCTCTACCGGGAAGATCCAGGCGCCGCGCCCCACCATCTCTTTCAGGATATCATTCTGGGGGGTGGCGGATATTTCGGTCTTCTTATAGCCGAATTTTTCTGCCATTGCCTGGTACATGGCGAGCATGATGGAAGCAACTGCGTTGATCGTGAGCCCGGAGCCGATTCGGTTGAGCTGGATATCCTTGAAGGCGATCTCGAAATCCCTCAAGGAATCGATTGCCATGCCAACCCGGCCCACCTCTCCTTCTGCCATGGGGTCGTCCGAGTCATAGCCCATCTGGGTTGGCAGATCAAAAGCCACGTTGAGGCCGGTCTGTCCATTGGCAATCATGAGCTTAAAGCGCTCATTAGTCTGATCGGGGGTCCCAAATCCGGTATACTGTCTTGTAGTCCAGTTCCGGCTCCGATATCCCAGGGGATGGAGCGCCCGGGTAAACGGAAATTCACCGGGGTCTCCCAGGTCTTTTTCATAGTCAAATCCGACTCTTTCCAGGTCTTCCGGCGTGTACACTGGTTTTACCTTGATGCCGGACTGCAGGATGACCTCCTTGATCGCGTCTCTTTCGTCCTTGATATATGTGGCTACTCCCATAGTGTCCTCTCCTTTTCGCAATGGGGGTCACTGCACCAATCATGCAGCAGCCTTTTCTTTTATAAATTGGACAATGTCGTCAAAATAGGTGCCGCCGGGGAAAACCCCGTCCACCCCAAGCTCCTTCAGCGGAGCCACGTCCCTGCTCGGAATCACCCCGCCCACAACCACAATCTTGTCATCGAGCTTTTCCTCTTTGATCATCTGCATCAATTTCCTGGAAATCGGGATATGTGCGCCGGACATAATGGAAAGTCCAATCACGTCCACATCCTCCTGCAGGGCCTGCTTCACGATACTCGGCACGGTCTGATGCAGACCCGTATAGATTACCTCCATTCCTGCTTCCCGAAGGGCGTGGGCAACAACTTTTGCCCCGCGATCGTGCCCGTCCAGGCCCGGTTTTGCCAGAAGCACGCGTATTTTCCTCTTTCCCATAGCCGTTCACTCCCTCTCTTAATGCTTTATAAATACATTTATGCTCAAAATACCTACAGCTTATCCATCTGTATTCTCAAACTCTTCATCAAATATCTTGAGCACGACTTCCTGCCCCCGAAGGATATGTTCCCGAACCAGCTTTTCCACCTTGTCGGCATCCCGTTTTCTCATATGCTCCAGCATGCGAAGATGATCTTCATTACTCAACCTGGCCATCTCCTGCCTCTTCAGGATAACCTGTCTGAAGCGAAAGATCAGATCGCGCAAATCATTTATCATTTTCACCAGGCGGGGACTCCGGCTCAAACCATACAGCAAATCATGGAACTCGGTATTTATCTTGGGCAGAGCGTCCAGTTGGCCCTTGTCAAATTGTTCCTGGTATTCCCTTATCTTCTTTTGGAGGGGTTCCAACTCACTATCGCGGTGTTTCAGCGCAGCGAGCCTGGCAGCGTAACTCTCAAGAACACTCCTGATGCCAAAGGTCTCTTCCACATCAGCCCGTGTCAGCCCAACCACGAAAAACCCGCCCGCCGGTGAACGCCGGACCAGGTGTTCCCGTTCCAATTTATAAAACGCCTCTCTGACGGGTGTCCGGCTAATACCCAGGGCCTCAGCGAGACGGCTCTCAACCATCCGTGTTCCCGGCGCCACATCTCCACTCACCACTGCATGTTTCACCGTGTCATAGACATACTGACCGAGAGATGTCCGCTGGGGAGGTGAAACAAATCCTTTCAGGCTCTTGGCAAGGGAATCGTGCTCCCCGGAGGGTGCCATGGTGTTCCTCCCAGGTGGTTATATCCCAAACTGCCGGGCAATGGTTGTCTGCAGAACCTCATGAGTCCCGCCGCCGTAAAGAAGGAATCGAGAATCCCGGTAATACCGCTGGACCGCATATTCCATGGAATAACCATACGCGCCATAGATTCTCGTGGCCTCATCTACCGCCTTGCAGGCTGACTCCGTGGCGAAATACTTCGCCATGGATGCTTCATTGAGGCAGGGAATTTTGTTATCAATGAGATGGGTGACCTTGTAGGACATGAGATGACCCGCCTCCAGGTTGACCGCCATATTCGCGATCTTGGCCTGGATCAACTGGTACTTCCCGATGGGCCTGCCGAACTGCACCCGCTCCTTGCAGTACCGGATAGAGTCGTCCATGGCAGCCCGGTGAAGCCCCAGGGCAAGACAAGCGGTCATGACCCGTATCTCCGCCAGGATGGTAAGCAGGACATCAAGGCCCCTCCCCATTTCCCCAAGCATGTACTCCGGTGGGACGTGGCAGTTGTTAAAATAGATCTCGGAAAGGGCGGATGTCCTTGTTCCCAGCGTCTCGAACTTCTTGCTGTGGGAAAACCCGGGCGTGTCGGCCGGGACAAAGACAAACATAAGTCCCTTCAGTTTTTTCGCCGGGTCTGTCTGACAGAGGACCGTGTGGAAGTCCCCATAGGGACCGCTGGTAGACCAGGTCTTCATGCCGTTGATCACCCAGCCGTCTTCCACTTTCGTGGCCGAAGTTCTCACGTTGCCGAGATCGGAACCCGCCTCCGGTTCAGTGAGCTGGAAGGCCCCGATTTTTTCGCCCCGTAGTGCGGGACGTAGGTATTCATCGTGCATCTCTTTGGTGCCGTAGAGATAGAGCCCGTTTGTGGCCATCAAGCACTGCATGGCTGTCAAGGCGCCTAGACTCATAAGGCCTCTTGCCAATTCTTCCATGGCAATGCAATAGAGGGTGGTATTTCCCCCGGAACCACCCACTTTCTTGGGGTATCGTATCCCGAGGATGCCCATATCAGCGAGTTTCTTGAACAGGTCCGAAGGAAACTCACCTTTTTCATCCAGTTCTCTTGCCACGGGAATAACTTCCTCGTCCACAAACCTGGCCATTATTTTTCTGTGAAGCTTTTCTATGTCTGAACGCAGCATCTCGCCCCCTTATCTTCCTTTATTCTTATGCCTTATTTCTTTTTGCTCGCCTTGATTTTTTTCGTGAGCGCAGGAACAACCTCATGCAGATCTCCCACCACGCCCCAGTCCGCAACCCCAAAAATAGGGGCCCGCTCATCATTGTTAATAGCGATGACATACCGGGACCCGAGCATGCCGGCCCGATGCTGGATTGCCCCCGAAATACCGCACGCAATGTAAAGCTCCGGCCTCACCGTTTGGCCGGTCTGGCCCACCTGCCGCTCAACAGGCAACCACCCTTCTTCCACAATGATCCTGGTACCTGCAACCTCGCCTTCCAGTGTTTCCGCCAAGGAAAACAGGGCCTTCATTTCTTCCTGGGATCCGACTCCGCGGCCACCGGCAATAATCACTTTTGCCTGGTCGAGTTTTACCCCCTTCTTTTTCTCCCGCACCACCTCCAGGACCTTGGTCCCGATTTCCTTTTCAGTGAGGGATATCTTCTGCTTGATAATCCTTGCCTTTTTTCCTGCCTGCCTGTTCGCTTCCATCACCCCCGGACGAACCGTCGCCATCTGGGGACGCGAATACCGGTTTGCAATGGTAGCCATGACGTTTCCGCCAAAGGCGGGTCTGGTCTGGAGCAGAATTTTCTCTTCAGGATCGATTGAAAGCTCTGTGCAATCCGCGGTCAAACCCACGCCTACACGTCTGGAAACACGCGGAGCCAAATCTCTTCCGATATGAGTAGCTCCCATGAGCAGGATATTGGGCTTGAAGCTCTTCACCAACTCCTCGACGGCCTTGGCATAGGCAATGGTCCTGTAATTTTTCAGGGCACGGTGCTCCACCAGATAGACATTGTCTGCCCCATACTCTCCGAGCCTGTCGCACAAATCAGATACCTTGTATCCCAGGAGTACTGCTGACACATCCTGCCCCAAATCACCCGCAAGGTCCCGCGCCTTGCCCAGCAATTCCAGGCATACGGGTGTCAAAACACCGTCACGCTGCTCCGCAAACACCCAGACCCCTTTCCTGTCGCTGAAATCGGGGATTTTTCTCGGTTCCACATCAGTCTTCATGGCGTGCTGTTTGCAAACCGGTATGCATGCGCCGCAGGAGGTGCAGTTTTCCAGGATATGGGCCTTGCCATCAACTACCTCCACCGCCCCATAGGGACAGGTTTTCACACAGCGTTTACAGCCGTTGCAGAGATCAACTTCAACCCAGACAGTCATTCTTTTTCTCCTTTTTGAAATCGGGATTGGGGATCTGGAATGCGGAACTCCTTCTTCTCCTTCCGCATTCGGCCTTCCACCTTCCGCCTTTATATGAGCATGTTCTCCTTGAGCTTCGCGACCAGTTCTCCTACAACTGTTTCCGTATCACCCTGGAGCATCTCTCCCTGTCGTTTAAACTTGGGCGCAAATGTCTTGATCACATGGGTAAGGGACCCTTCGAGCCCCACTTCCCTGGTTTGCACGCCGATGTCAGCGGCGTTCCAGATCTTTATCTTCGCTTTTTCTCCGCAGGCATCGATGAGTCTTGCCACGTGGGGATACCTGGGCCTGTTCATATCTCCGATCACCGTCAAAACAGCGGGAAGGGCACACTGGATCCTCTCGAAGCCGTCTTCGAGGCGCCTCTTTACCACCATGCTCTTCTTGGTCATCTTTTCGATATCATACACGTAGCTCACCTGGGGCAGGCCGAGATACTCCGCTACCTGCGGCCCTATCTGGGCGGTATCCCCATCTATAGCCTGCCTTCCACAGAGAACAAGGTCATAAGGCCCTGCTTTTTCCAAAGCCTTACCCAGGGTGGTGGATGTTGCCCACGTGTCCGCACCTGCAAACGCTCTGTCCGAGAGAAGGATACCTTCATCAGCGCCCATGCCGATGGCCTCTGATACGGCGTCTATTGCCTGGGGCGGTCCCATGGAAAGGACAGTGATCTTTCCCCCGAGTCTCTCTTTCAGATCCACCGCCGCTTCAAGGGCATGCGCATCGTCGGGGTTGATAATGCTCTCGATGCCCTCCCTGATGAGGTTCCCTGTCTTTGGATCCAGCTTCACCTCCGTTGTATCGGGGACCTGTTTTACCAAAACGATAATGTTCATAGTACCTCCATGATAATAGTGCTGAGTGTTGAGTGCTAAGTGCTGAGTTCAGAGTGCTCAGTGCTTATTTTCATAATTTCGCATCCCGTCTTCCACCTTCCGCATTCCGCCTTCAAATGATCCGGCTCTCCTTCAGTCGGTTGAGATGGTCTCGGGAATACCCAAGACTGCCGTATATCTCTTCGTTATGTTCACCGAAGCGCGGGGGAAAGCCCAGTACGCGATCAGCGCTTTCAAGAAACGGCGTCATGTACGGGGGAGGCGCGAGGGTGATGCGGGTTCCGGAAACCGGATCTTCCGCGCGCAGGAGCCTTCTTTGTACCAGTGGATCCGCAACCACCTCGGGGATGGTCCTGATCTTGCTGATGGGAACGGTAATGGCATTAAAAAGCCCTATCATCTCCTCCGAAGTATATCCCCGGGTAATCTCATTTATTGCCCGGTTCAGGTTATCAACATCCGCTATTCTTCCCGCGTTTTTTTCATATTCAGGCTTGTCAAGGGATCTGAACGCATCCTGGGAAACCATCGACTTCCACTGCCGGTCATTCCCCACTGCCAGATACACAAAACCGTCTTTTGTCTTGTACACGGAAACCGGGCAGAAAAAGGCGTGTGTATTGCCCCTCCGCGTTATGTTTTCACCAAAACTGGTGGAGAGGGTGATGGGGACGGTGAGCCAGGACACCGAGGATTCGAACATTGCCAGGTCAATCCGGCTTCCCTTCCCCGTGGCCTGCCGCCGGTAAAGCGCCTTCATCAGCAAACCATAGCCGTGCTCGCTCGTGCCCATGTCCGGCAGGGGAATTCCGAGCACCTGCGGATCTTCTCCTTTTTCACCGGTCATTTCCATGAGGCCTGATTTGGCCTGCAGTATGGGATCGTATGCCGCCTCATTGCTGTCCGGCCCGAACCCGGTAACCCCGAGCCAGATGATATCCTCTTTCAGTGCCTTGAGTGAATCATAGTCGATCCCAAGTTTTTTGTAGTTTCTGGGAAGTTGGTTGGTTGCAAAGATATCCACATCCAGCTCCCGAATCAAACGATGGAAGATTTCCTGTCCTTCCGGAGCCGCCAGGTCAAGAGTCAGGGCCTTTTTTCCTGCGTTGATGCAAAGAAAATAGGCATTCATTCGTTCCTCCCCGAGCACATTATTACCAATGAGCCTGTTTGGGTCCCCATACACCGGATGCTCCAGCCTGATAACCTGCATACCATCTTCAACAAGACGGAGGGTCAGATAGGGCAATACGGTAGCCTGTTCGAGAGAAAGAACAGTCAGATTCTTGAAAAGTTCCATTGCGTGGTCTCCTCTGGAAAGGGGTGACAGGAAGGATTACATGAAGATTGTATACGGTATACAGGCCTATCTGTCAAGCCCTGATTGGAACTCCCCACTATTCCTGTTAAAAGGCCTTCAGACGAGGCCATAGCGGATCCGTGACACCAGCGAACAGGCAAACGGCATATTCCTGATGATTCATCCAGAAAAAGATCATTGCGAGGAATGCAAGAGACGAAGCATTGACCTGCCGTATAATCTTCTCAGAGCAATCTGTTATGTGGCGCATATGGGATGAGGCAGCGGGAATTCCCAAGGATGAAAACGCTCATAGGCCCTGGCCACCTGAAGCACTAGGTCGTCCCGGTGACGCGGTCCTACGATCTGGAGACCTACCGGGAGCCCGGCCCCGGTGCGACCCACCGGGACCGTGGCGGCGGGACTTCCGGACAGGTTAAACGGGTAAGTGAATGCCACTGCGCCCAGAAGGGGAATCGGGTGCCCGTCTATCTCAGCGGGCGGCGGCCCCTTGGCACCAAATGCTTCCGTGGGCATGGTCGGGGTCATCAAAACGTCAAATTGATCAAACAGGTCCCAGAGGACCTTGTTCAGCCTAGTCCGGATTCTCTGGGCCGCAATCATGTCATCCACCGAAAGCTTTCTCGCCTGTTCAAGCGAAAAGGCCAGAGTCCTTCCCAGGTCCTCCCGGATTCGCGCAAAGTCCTTCTGGAGCAATCCGTACAGTTCTGCGTTCATCAATTGGGCCCACGCATTACTCACCTCTGGAAAATCTCCTTTAAAGATTTCCACACGATGTCCCATTTCCTCAAAGGACTCCACACCCTTTTCCACAAGACGGGCCACATCCCGCTGAACCCGGGCATAGCCGAGGTCAGGGCTGTAGGCAATCTTTAGCGTCGGGGGCTCCTGTTTCAGGCATTCGAGGTAGGACATGGAGGGACGGGGGAGTGAACTGGGATCAGCGGGATGATACCCGAACGTCGAATCAAGATACAAAGCAGCGTCACTCACGGTTCTTGAAAGGGGGCCAAGGGTCCACGTGGCGGTCATGTGGAGTAGTTCCGATGGACCCAGCGGGATCCTCCCAAAGCTGGGCTTTATTCCAAAACACCCCGAATAGGATGCGGGGATGCGGATAGACCCTCCCGCGTCAGACCCAGTAGCCAGCGGAACCATCCCCGATGCAACTGCCGCGGCAGAACCCCCGCTTGATCCCCCGGGAGTTTTCTCCAGGTCCCATGGGTTCCGAGTGACGCCGTAGAGCCTGTTCTTGGTGAACCCCGTGAACCCGAACTCCGGGGTATTGGTTTTTCCCACCACAATGGCACCGGCTTCCCGGAGGCGGGCAACTTGCACTGAGTCCCTTCGCGCCATATTGTCCTTAAAAGGAATTGACCCGAAGCTTGTGACCATCCCTGCTACATCTTCCAGATCTTTCACCCCTATGGGAATGGGCGCCAGGGGCCCTGGATCTTCACCATTCGCGATCCGGTCATCAAGCTCTCTAGCCTCCTTCAAAGCCTCCTCTTCCCGCAGGGCCACGAATGCGTTCAACTGCGGGTTCATTGCCCTGATTCCTTTGAAACACTCTTCAATGACTTCAACGGACGAAATATCCTTTGATCGAATACGTGCAGCCAATTCCACGGCTGAACATGACAGCAGATTGTGCATAAATACTTTCCTTTCATTATAATGGAGCCCAACGGAAAGACCCGTGGTCCCTTAAGAATATCCGTTTTTTGCCTTCGGCTGCACCGCGCTATCCGCTTCGGCCTGGGGTGACACAGCGCTGTAGCACAATAATTGTCAAACCATTCATCCCCCGGCAGGCCCATGGCCTTCTGCAAAGGTGGATGAAAGAATCGCCCCGGAAGATAAATACCCTTCCGGGGCGCCTGGTTTTCACTGGTACCGGGAATCAACCGCTTGCGTTAA
>QMLQ01000041.1 GCA_003646815.1 Deltaproteobacteria bacterium
CATTGTTTGTCATAGGTGCTTCAGGAGCAGAGATAATCACTCATTATCACTATAAATTTTCATTTGCCTATTAGCGAGTGCCTTCCATATATTGCCACTTTCCGGCCATTATTCATTGCACAATATGAATCTCCTTGCAAGCACTGAAAGAGACAAAGGTAAGATAAGCGATTCACTTGAGTTTGCGGTCATGAAACCCCTTTGACTTATTGATAAAGGCATGCCAATATGCACTTGGATCGTCTTAGCCCGCATTGGGAGGAACCGAATAGCATGACCACACATTTCTGGAATCCCTTGCTGGAGACCCTTCCCAGGGAAAAACTCCAGGCGCTTCAAGTAAAGAAATTCAGACGTATCCTGGACTGGGCCTACGAGCACTCCAAATTCCACCGGCAGCTTTATGAAAAAGCAGGTCTTCTGCCGGGAGATATCACGTCCATGGAAGATATCGCCCGGGTTCCCAAAGTGGAAAAATCCATGATGAGGGAAATCCAGAAGAGAGAGCCCTACCCGTACGGCGACATGCTCTGTGTTCCTTTGGAAGAGGTGACTGAATTCCGGCAGACCAGCGGAACCACGGGACAGCCGGTTTACCAGCCGGACACCTGGCAGGACTGGGAATGGTGGGCCGAGGCCTGGGCCTACATCCTCTATGCCCAGGGGTACCGAGCTTCTGACAGGGTCTTTATTCCTTTTGGTTACAACATCTTTGTTGCGTTCTGGGCCGGACATTACGGGGCTGAGAAACTGGGGTGCGAGGTGGTCCCCGGCGGTGTCCTGAACACGGAAGCCCGTATTTTGAAAATGCAGGAACTCAGGGCAACCGCCATGATGGCCACCCCCACCTATGTGCTGGGCATGGCCGACACGGCCCGAAAAAAACTGGGGATTGATCCCGCTAGCGACCTCACTATTGAAAGGATCACCTGCGCAGGGGAACCCGGTGCCAGTATCCCCACAACCAAAAAGCGAATGGAAGAGGCCTGGGGTGCGAAGGTGTATGACCACATTGGTGCCACGGAAATCGGGGCGTGGAGCTATGAATGCCAGGAGCAGCCGGGCGGCTTGCACGTAAACGAAGGGTTCTTCCTGGTACAGATCGAGGATACTGAAACCGGTGAAATCATCGAGGAACCGGGCAAGCCGGGAAAAATGGTCATCACGGCCTTTGACCGCATAGCACAGCCCTGCATCAGGTTTGATTCCAAGGATATCATAGTCTGGCATGAAGACCAGTGTGGTTGCGGCAGGACCTTTCGTATGATCAAGGGAGGAGTTATCGGACGTGCGGATGATATTACCAAGGTGAAGGGAGTTCTCCTTGCCCCAACCGCTATTGAGGAAGTGGTAAGAGGAATTCCTCAACTGGGCGATGAATACGAAGTGATCGTGGAGAAAAAAGGCGATATGGACGACATATCGTTGAAGGTGGAACTCCAACCGGATGCGGAAGGCACAAGGGACAAGATCCTGGCACTTCTCAATGACCAGCTCAGGGTCAGGACCAACCTGCGTTATAATATCTCCTTCCATCCTTACGGCTCTTTGCCCAGGTATGACGTGAAAGCAAGAAGATTCAAGGATCTGAGAAAACACGGAGGAGAGAATGGATGAATCCAAAATAAATAAGATGTGCCGGTTGATCAGGCAACTCCGTGAAGCAGCCTTGAAATTAAAGGCACAAGGGGAAGGGATTCAGGCTGTGGAACGTAATGTGGAACGTATTCTCGCCAGCACAAAAATGCTTGAATTGAACGTCTCTGATGTTGCTGAGAGCAGTGAGTGATACGGGGTCAGACCCTGCCAGGATGAACTTTTATGCTCCTGAAAAGGTCTTGGCAAGGTCATTGTCGATCACATACATGCACACTTCCTTTGCACCCTTTTCCGTGTAGCCGTACTTATCGATCAGGTTCCCCATGAGAAAAGTGATGTCCTCCCTGATCCGCTTATCATAGGTTTTGAATGGTTCAGTATCATAGTCCTTGATGGCACGTCGGAAATTCTCGTTCTTGAGAAAGGGTTCCAGGACCCTTTCCTTGAGATTGTACACGTACCGCTCATGCAGATCCTGGTAAAGCCTTGTCTCGACGACCTTTTTCCCTTCAACCATGATTTCCTGGGTCAGGGTCCTGGATGTATATTCTTTCTGGGTCTCGGCGCGGAAAGAAAGGTGCTTTTCCGGTTCCACCTTTTCACCAAGGATTCGTTTCTCCATGGCTTCGAAGAACGGATCTGTGATTTCCAGCCGATCCCCGGTAAAGGTACATGTGACCTCTACGCCGGTCTCAAAGTTGAGGGCAAACAGGTAATTCTGGATATCCCTGGCAATCTGCTCCTCGTTATAATAGTAGAGCGATTCTTTCACCTCCTGCAATATCCTGTAGTTATAGAGCTGCACCAGGGAGTCAAGGAATCCGTCAGGGATGGATTTTTCAAGATCCGGCCGCACCTTGGTGAAAAATTTGGTCAGGGCGGGCATATCGATGAGCCTGTCTTTCCCTGCTGAAGAGTAGAACTCATTGAAAATTTTCAGGGAATCCCGGCCCGAGAAGCCCTTCTGTCCTTCCGCCTCTGCTTCGGCCAGGATTTTCCGCCGCCTTTTGGCGGTAAATCCCTTCCGGTCCTCGTCGGAAAGCCATGAGGGGATATTGCCCGTGTAAATCTCCATCTTGAGGAGGTGGAGATTCCTGTCGCAATAAAGGCTGTACTTTTCGGGATCTCCAATCCATTCCACCAGTGCCTCAGATTTCGTATTCAGCCGGGAAGAGATAATGACCCGGGCGAAATTCTCCAGGACCATGGGGAGGAAACTTTTTTCGATATGTCCCCCAAAAATGCTCTTGTAAATCTTCACTTCTGTTTTCAGGTCCAGCACATAGGGGATATTGATATATTCAATCCGGTCCAGGAATGACTGGTAGTCCTGGATATTTTTCTTGTCTTCAGGGTTCATGACCGCCAGGAAAAGGGAATTCACATTCTCTTCCATATCTTCCACTTTGTGGACCCCTTCACTGACGATGTTGTGGAGTTCAATGAGGCGCTCCTTATTGTGTGATTTTATGTCCATCAGGGCATAGACACCGTTGTTTGTTTTTGCGTAGCGGGAAAACAGGTATTGCACCCGTTTGCTGGCCTTGAACAGGGTATCAATTTTTCTCTGAAGGATGGAATTGGAAAGGACCTCCTGGCGCATGGGCTTATCACCCGGGTTAAAAATACTGATTCCTTCACCGAGGCGCCTTCGGAACCGATACGGACGCGCATAGACCATGGAGAGCACCTTCTCCGGATTCTGCAGCCTGTCGAGAAGGGCTTCATAGAGACAACTGCAGATGGTGCACGGCGTTTCCCTGAAGACCCACTCGTATTCCTTGGCGGTCATCAGTTCGTGCGCGAACCCGTTCTTGCCCAGGAGTTCTCTAAAAAAGGATTCCCGGTGCTCCTTTGGCACCACCAGGATAGGGTTGTCGTGGCTTGGGCAGGGGATCTCAACGAAGTCCCCGGGAGCTTCTTCAAGCAGTTGCCCGGGAGCCACAACAGGTTCGTGGGGGGAGCTGTATCCTTCATACCCATGATGCATCCCGCGCTCAAGGAGCTCCGATAATTTTTCCAGCACCGGAAGGCTTTCAGACATGTTCCGCCCTCCCAGGAGTTTGCGGTCAAGCCGCCACACGATTTCAAATCGTTTCCCCTCCGGGGTGTTGGCATATTCCTCAAATTTTCTGAGCAGGTTGTTCAGAAAGGTGCTTTTTCCACACCCGGGCGGCCCGTCAAAAACATAAATTTTGTTCTGCTGGGCACCCCGCTTTAATGCCTCCACCAGGTGCACCAAGCGGTTGGCAAAAAGCCGGTCCGCAAAAAACGGACGATCTGCCCCCTCGACGAACAAGCGACTGCAGTCATAGTAAACAAAACCAATGTTTTCAGGATCATCGGGGTATTCGTTTATTCCCTCTCCCACGGAACTCCGCACCATGTCATGAAAAATTTGAAACACGTTTCTGAGTATTGCCTGAGGGTCGGAAACCAGCATTTCCAGGAATTCTTCAAAAGGGATCATGGTTCCCTGTTCCTGTTCACGCATAGTATGGGCCAAGTGCATGATTGCCGATTTGATATTGTCCATATCCCCTTTTCACTCCTTGATCACTTTTCGGGTAAGCTTCCGGTTTTCCATGGTATAGAGGACGCGCTCCCACTTGATCTCTTCCTCCTCTTCCACTTCCTCCCGCGGCTGGGGAAACAGGGACGTCAGGGTATTCTGCGCCTTCTTCGCTGAAGGCACAATTTCACTGGTCTCCAACTGAACCTTCTTTCCCCACAGGTACTCGACCCCTATCATGGTGTTCTTAATGAACTGCTTCACCAATGGTTTTCCCTCGAAATGATGCACGAGATACAGGATTCCGTCACCGCCCGCCTTTTCCAGATCAACGGTAATGTGCGGGGGGTGATACAGCGAATCAAGAAGCATCTGGCGATAGTCCTCAAGTTTTCTGCTCTTCACATAATACTGCCACACCATCCGCGTCTGATCGAGCCTCCTTCCCGCCACAAACAGCTTGTGCCGGGTCATGAAATCCTGGTCGAAGAAACGGTTGATGAACATGAAATCACAGAAATCTTCCCGTACCTTGAAAATAAATGCCCTCCCCTTCCCGGTGTGTTTGTCGTATTTATTCCGTTCCTCCGCATCGAGGATCCGTTCAAACGAATAATCAATCTTTCCCTTATCCGCCAGCTCTTCAATATAGTAAAACAACCGCATTCCCAAAGCATAGGGGTTGAGTCCAACCCGGGGCATTGCCGTAACCCCGGCATTCACCCGCGCAAAATCTACTTCATGCCCCTGTATGCGGTCATCCTGCAGGAAAAGGGTTTCGTGCCAGTAGCTCGCCCATCCTTCATTCATGATTTTGGTCCGAATCTGGGGCTGGAAAAAAAGCGAAGTCTTTCGGATCACCTGGATGATCGTTTTCATCCATTTGTTTTCTTCCTTTTTCAAGAAGTGAGAATTATTCAAAAGAAACTGGAGCAGGTCCACCCGGTGTTCGATCCTTTTCTCCTGGCTTTTCTTAAACAATGCCTCGAATTCGGGATGTTCCTTTTCAACCTCAGTAAAAAAGATCTCTTCAGCCTGATCACCGAACTCCTTGACGGTCTCATTATATTTCTTTATCTGCTTCATATAATCGCTGATCTTGGCCTTTTTGTGCTGCTGGAGGAACACGTCAAAATAAAAATTCAAACGCTTTGATTCCAGGGCCAGGGGAGATGAATTCAACTGGGCCAATTCTCCATAATAGCCCACCAGGTTATCGATACTCCGGGCAAATTCTATGATATAGTCCACCCACCTGCCCTTTTCGCTGCGCAGCCGTGCCATGAGTCGCTTGTCCGCCAGGGCCTCCCCGCAAAAGTCATAGTCCCACGTGTGGCGGAAGAAGAGATTGTTCTGGAAAAAATCAATGTGTGCCAGCACATGATAGAAGATCATTACATTGAGCCAGTCGGGGTTATTGTCGTTGTAATAGGAAATGGCAGGACTGGTATTGATAACGGTTTCATAGGGGTTGCTGGGATACAATTCATAGCGCCCCTTTTCCCGCAGCACTTCCACATCATGGACCCAGTAATCATAAAGGGTGGGAATCATCATCTTTGGTGACAGGTCCAGGAGGTCCCGGTTCGTCACGATGTATTCCAGCGTCTCATCGTGAAAGCGCAAGCCCGCCGCACGTGCCCGTTCCTTACACCCTTCCATGATCTCTTTGGTATGCTGATCAATAAGTTCCATGAAAACCTTCTCAATGCTCCTCTCTCGTCAAACGCGGGACGAGGCAGGCATGAGCCTAGTGAGGTTTAGCCCTTGAACAAACGCCTTTCTACGAAATAAGACGCTTTATTCCTTCAATAAGCCGGGGCTCATCCGCGTCCTGTCCCATGGTATCAAGCCGGATCAGTTCCGGTTTTTCCGCTGGCAGCCCTGATTTTTTCAGGTACTTTTCCACCTCTGTTTCTGTCCCGATGGCATGCTGCACAATGGAAATACCTACTCTGTTGGCATAGGCAAGCATCTTCTTTATCTCAGGAACAGCTTCCTTTCCTCCCGTATCCCAGTCGTCGCCGTCCGTTCCGTGAAACACATAAATATTATAGTCTCTGGCCAGGTTTTCCTTATCAACGATCTCGTTCACCAGTCGGAAAGCCGACGCCACTTTGGTGCCGCCCGCCACCTGTGAATTATAGTATGTGTAAAAGTCCTGCACCTCTTTTGCCTCTGTGTCGTGGAGGATAAACCTGGATTCCACCTGTTTCTCATACTGGTACAGGAGCCAGCTGTAGATCAGCACGTGCTGGGTCACCACCAGTTGGGTGGCATTCCCGATCATGGAGCCGGAGTAATCCCGCAGGAAAAATACCATGGCCTGTGACTCATAGTCTTTTTCCCTGGAAAGGATTCGATACACCTTATCGTAAGGAGAGATGATGAATCCGGTTGTATCGATATCGTCCAGATCGGGAATATTTCCGAGATTGATATTGGTTTCCACGATCTTTTTCAGGGTGGCTTTCTTGTCCAGAATCTGGCCGAAACCCCGGTGCTTGTCGGTAAGATCATAGGTATACCGGCTGAGAGAACGTTTTTTCCCCTTGTCCTTCAGGTTAGGCAGTTCGAATTTCTCGGAAAGGATACGCCCCAGGTCATAGGCATTTGATTCCATCTCATGCCTGCCGCCCTCGCCCTGCCCGGGTCCTTCGCCGGAACCCCCTTCCTCGGGCCGCACAGGCTGCTCGCCGATGACCTCACCCTCTTCTCCCTCGCCTGACCCGCCCGATGATCCATCTCCTTCGCCAGGCTTCCGGATCGCGTCATGGATAAATTTTTCCTCGACCGTGGTGGGGACAACTACGATTTTGTCTTTTCCCCCTTTTCCCGGCTTCACCAGACGGCCCACGCGAATTTTTCGGGGAAACCCGTCTTTTTCCCGCTGTTTATCCCGTTCAAGCAGCTCATCAATCGAGCGGATACAAGTGGTGTATGGACCCAGTGGCGGGGCCAGCATCTGGAGCGATGACAAGTCGTTGAACGCGTAGACACTTCCCGGTTGCGGGCAGAAACCGCCTTCTTCAGTGTCCACTGAGGCCTCGTGAAAGGCATGAGTGCCCTTGAAGTGAAGCTCAAGGAGGATTTTTCGCTCCCGGTCTCCGCTCAGACCCTCCGCCTTCAGCTTTTCAACCATTTTCCGTTCCTTCGGATCCATATTGCCTCTACTGCTCATCCTCCTGGGTGCAGAAATACTCTATGGTCTTCTGGGCACAGGTTCTGCAATATCCCAGTTTGTCCAACATCGTCTCGATCATACGATCATACAATTTCTGGTTTTCTTCATTGGTACGGTTTGCCAGGGCCCCGATCAGGCTTCCCGCGCCCGCGATGTCGGATTTCAGACGGACATCCGTAACCGCCTTGACCAGTTCCAGGTTGTCCATGAAATCATAATTGGGATCCACCGAAATTTTCTGGCCGTAAATTTTCCGAATGGATGTCCTGAAAGTCTCTCGCTGTTCTTCGGTCTTGAGCTGGAGACGCTCTTCAACGCTCTTGATAAAACGTTCATCTATTTTCAAGGCCTTGAGTTCCCCGGTCTGAGGATCCTTGTATTTCCACATCTTGTCAGGGCCCAGGCTCTCCGCGTCAATGCCGATAATCATATTTACGTAGTTCATGACATCCTTGCGGATGGCAAACGGTTCATCCATGTAGGCATTGAACATCTCCGTCATGATCCTCTCCCGGTAGAGCCCCTTGGCGGTCTTTAGGTCCTCAAGGTACTTGATCCGGTCATTTGCCTCGCTCACATAATCCAGCACAACCCGTTCCAAGGCCTTGAAAATATCGTATGCAAACATGCACTCCCCTTCGTTCGTCTCCGAACTCTCGATGAGGAGCTGGAGCGCCCGTCCCAGATTCCGCTGTCCAAGGCCTTTCTGCCCAAAACGATTGGTAATCTCCGGATCCTGGTTCAGGGTATCAATGACCTCAGCCAGCGTCTTGATGCTCTTTTCTCCTGCAACCTCGCCGGCCGCCAGCTTCATTGTTTCAATGGGCGTCAGTTTCTCTGAACGGGGCAGCCGGGTGAGCACCACGGCCACGGATGCGGCATAATTCAGATTGGGATCCTGGTGGAGCTTCTCCTTGGTAAGGGTAGTCCGGGCCTCGCTGCCGATGGCATAGGCCGTAAGGTCCTTCTGGAGCTTGTAGTTGGTGTTGTGCGACACGTAACAGATGCGGCACCGGTCCACGATGGGAGCTTCTTCCTTCTCTGCAAGAAAACGGTAAAACTCATTGTTGTTACTGGTGGCAATGATCAGGGAATCAATGGGCCATTTATACCCGTCGATTTCAATGGTCCGGTTCTGGATAACCCCCAGATATACCTGAACCAGGTCTTTCTTGTTCTTGTAGATTTCATCACTGAAATGGATGCCTCCTCCTGCCACCCTTGCCAGGGCCCCCCGCCGCAGGTCAAAGCGGTACGGATTGTTGGTATCGGTGATGTGGAGCAAGCGTTGAATGGATTCCTCCCCGAGGAGATCCACTGCAGATGAGGTGATCTTGTCCTTGGCCGGGTATTTCCCCGTAATCGTGCCCAGGCTCTCGGTCAGGGGAACCGGAACGATCTCCACAAACTTCAGCATGTCATCAATATCCCCGCCGGTCTGGGCACGAATGTCATTCCATATATACCCGCTGCATGCTCCCAGGGGACGGTAGTTCTCATACAACCGCGCTATCTCTTCGTCATCAAACCCTGCCTTTTCTCCGAGATACTTTTTCGTCTCGTCTGGGTCTTCAAAAAGGTTCATAGCGAGGATCATTGGATCTTCATAGGTCTGGGATTCAATAACCTTCAGGCGCCCGTATCCCTCCAGCTTATCAATATTGATAAACCGAAACGTGTATTTCCGATTCTTCTCCTGAGAAAGAAAATCCCGATATTTCATGCAGAGAAAATCCACAAAAAAGGTTTTTCCGTTCCCTGGCTCCCCTACCAGGACAAAGGCCATCTCTTTGGAGGACCCCCCTTCAGCGGCATCCTTTACATAGGACACAAAGCTGTTCAGCTCATCATACATGCCGATGATGTGCTTCTTCCCCTGGCGGAATATGGCAAAGTCATAGGTAGTCTTCCCGTTTACCACCACCTTCTCGATTGGTCTCTCCAGGATCATCCTGGTTACCCCCTGGAAGGCATTTTCAAAGCGCCTGTTTCCCTCTTTCACCGCGCCCAGATGATCCTGCAACCTTTTCCTGTTGTCGTTCATCTTCTCTCCCCCTCAAATAACCGGTTCTTTTTCCTTTCCCAAGCCTCTATTTTTCAGAAAACACCTTTGACAGTTCATTATCTATTGCATACACGCAGACTTCACGTGCCCCCCGTTCTGTATACCCGTATTTCCTCCCCAGGTTCCTGATCAGAAAAGAAACCGCTCGCCGGATCCGCCCATCATAGGTCTTGAACGTATCTCTCCCATAATCCTTAATCGCAGCGCTCCACAGAACCGGACTCGAAATTAACGCTGAAGACGTAGTTCTGGATATCCCTTGCGATCTGATCCTCGTTCATCTCGTAGATAGTACAGGGATTCGCCCGAAATACCCATTCATACTGTTTTTCCGAAAAAAGCTTCTTCTTAAAAGGGCCTTCTTCGATCAGCTCGTCCAGCAACTGTCTCCGGTAAGGTTTTGGAATCAACAAAAGGGGGTTGTCGTGACTTGGGCAGGGAACTTCCAGGTATTCACTCCTGGAAAGGCCCATCAACCGATCCCTGGTTACCCCTACCGGAACAAGGGGGTCTTCTTCCGCCAGCCCCCGGAGCTGCAATAGCAGCGTGTGGGCTTCGCTCTCGGGGTGTAAACCCAGCTCTTTGCGGTTGAGCCGCCACACCGTTTCGTAGCTGGCACCCTCTTCCGTGTTTGCAAATTGTTCGAATTTCAGGAGGAGATTATTGAGGAAGGTGCTTTTTCCGCTTCCGTGGGGACCTTCGAAGATGTAGATCCGGTTCTGCTGGGCGCCTCTCCTGAATGAGGCCACGTGATTGACAAACCTGTTGGCAAAAAGCCTGTCTGCGAAAAAGGGATGATCCGTATCTTCTATGAAGAGTCTGCTGCAATCATAATACACATAATTGATCGATTCAGGGTCGTCCGGGTACTCATCGACACCGTCACCCACGTACTCTTTCACCATGTCGTGAAATACCTGGAAAATGTCCCGGAAGATGAATGCGGGTTTTTCTGCTGCGAGTTCAAGAAACGCGTGGAAGGGAAGAGGGGAACCGCGGCTTCGTTCCTGGAGATTCTCGCACAGGCTGCTGAGGATTTGGGGTGCAGACCTCATGGCTTTCTCCTTTTCATGCCGGTCCGAATGATCTCTTTCGGCTTTTTTTGAAAGAGAAGCAATTTACATGCCACAACAGGCCAGGATCGTTTCCCTGACCCATTCTTGGAATGACAGAAACGCTCCTTTTTGCTCTTTTCTATTATACCACAGGAAGAACTTGAGCGGTGCATTTATTTGAGCCCGCTTTTCGGCATTTTTTTGACACTCCTACCCGGCATTGTGACATAGTCTGTTCCGCCCCCCGTTGATGCTCATTCTCAATTGACAACTCAGGCCACTTCTGTGATGCTTAAAACTTGGATAAAGCGGAAATGACAAATGTCAAAGCCCAAATGTCAAATAAAATCCAAATGCCTCAATGACAAAACATATCCCGGCCACCTGTCTGATGCAGCAACACGCAACAGAGCAACTCAGAGCGGGAAGACTTTCTCGTTCATTTACCGTGAAAACACCCCCGGCGGCGGCCGAATATACGGAGTATAAAACATGCGTATAATGACCTTCAATATCCGGTTTGAAAACGACCGGGACGGACAAAACGGTTGGGTTCACCGAAAAGATCTGGTCATCAAGGTAATCGAGCGTTATAAGCCGGATATCATTGGTACCCAGGAGGGAAAATGGAACCAGCTTCTTTTCTTCAGAGACAATCTATCCGGCTACTCTCTGAACGCCCCTGACCGCACCATTGACAGTACCTGCCAGTACCCCACCCTCTTTGTCCGCGACAAAAAGCTCCGGATCCTGCATGGAGAAGAATTCTGGCTGTCAAAGACCCCCCGCATCCACCGCAGCAAAAATTGGGACAGTGCCTTTCCAAGGATGATCAATTGTGCCATGGTTACGATTCGAGAGAGCGGAGAAAAGATATGGGCTGCGGTTACCCACCTTGATCACAAGGGTGCTGAAGCACGATATGAACAGGCGAAAATCATCGCCGCATGGGTGGCAGAGCGCAAAGAACCGGTCATCCTGATGGGAGATTTCAACGATATCCCCGGCTCAAACGTTCATCAACGGCTCCTCAAACCGGAGACAGATCTTCTCGACACCTGGCAAGTGCTCGGCAGGAAAGAACGCCAGGATGGCTTCACGCATCATGGTTTTACTGGGATTCCCCAGAAAGGACGCATCGACTGGATACTGGCGAGCTCTCGCTTCGCTGTCAGGGATGCGGTTATCATCCAGGACCATTTCAACGGCCGCTACCCCTCCGACCACTTCCCGTACATGGTGGACCTTGCCTTCAAGCCTCCCGATTGATCTTGCCCGAACATCGCGAACACTCGGCGCGCACTCCGGCCTTGACATCATATTCTGCTAATTCTATACACATGGGCCAGTCTCAAGACATAGCCAACACAATAAAAAGTTATTTGATCCCCCAAAAAACGCAGAATCAAGAATGAATCACATACGTGGTATTGCAAAAGAAAAACTCCAGCTACTCGAATTTCACCGGCACGCCTACGCCCTGATGCCGGAAAAAGCAGACCGCGAACCCGGCGTAGCCGTTTTTGTGGACAACGGATCTGACATATCCCCGTTCCGGTCATGCACCTGTCAAACCTTCAAAAAGAAAACATGTTCCCATCTCCTGGCACTTTCAGGTTTCATCAATGCTATCAGGAGACACTCCAATGGAAAAGGGCCGTACCAGGATTTCAGGGAGAGTTTTTGGCACCGGCTTTCCGCTATCCTGGTAGAAGAACGGCCCCTGCCGGTGGAGTCCGTTCGCCTGGCCAGGCCGGGAACAAAAGAAAAAGGCATGCTCCGATTACTGGATAAGGATGGTGCGGAGTTGCTCACATATTATTCAACAGGTCCGGACGGCTCGCGTTTCCTGGAGCGTTTTTCGGTCAACGGCGGAGAAGATCTTGTTCTTTCGAGAGCTGACATGCTGAAGAGGCTTTCTCTCCTTACCCTGCGGGAAAATGAAAGGGCCATGGCAGATTTTGGTCACAAGACAAGGCTTATGGTTCATGAGGAAAGCTTCTGGTACCGTGTGGCCTACCACGGATATCGGGAATTCGGAGGATCATCCTTGTCCCTGGAGCCTGCCATCGAAGAATCCACAGGGACCTTTTTTCTGAAATTTATGGGAAACAATAGAAATATCCTATTCCGGCTTGCGGTCCCGAGAACGGCCGTAAGACGTATCCTGCTCAATTTCAAGGATAAAATCTCCAACCAGCATTTTATGGCAATACAGCCTATCCCTTTAAAATCGTTATTTAAAGTCGATCAGAAGACCGAACTTGATCTTGAGGTCAGACACGTCATTCAGGTTATTCAAAAAAACGGCGAGGACATATTCCTCGGGGGTGAAGAACTGGATCGTTACCGGTATGGCAGCCTGGTTTATGTCAAGGAACTCGGAATCATGGCTGAACTTGAAAAGCCGGGAAGCTTGCGAAAATTCAAGGCTCCCATCAAGATGACACTCAAGAAATCTCAAGTACCGTCATTTCTGGAAGAAATCGATCAGGGGATGCACGGGAAAGTGGACATCGTTGACTCACACGACAACCGACTTCAGATCCTCAAAAAACCCGACCTGATGGAAATATCGCCTGATGCCACAGAGCGCGACTGGTACTGGCTTTCCGTGACCTATGGTTTTGGAAATGCTTCCGTATCCCTTGCCGAAATGCTCAAAGCCAGGAAAGAAGGCCAACGGTTCCTCCCATGCCCGGAGGGATGGATTGATTGCGAATCCGAAAAACTTGTGGGGCTCGGTTTCTGTGACGATTCCCCGGCGGATCGAAGAGCAGCCCGACCCGACATCGTCAAACTCTCTCTGATGGACCTGCTCCGCATGCAGGCTGGAATTGAGGGCCCCGTGCGGGTATTAGGCAGCAATGATCAAAGCACCCGGCTCAATCGAACCTTAGCTCTGAAGCCGATAAGTTCCTTGCCGCCGCTCAAAGGGATGACCTCTCCTCTCAGGAACTATCAGAAGCATGGGGTGGAGTGGATGGCATTCTTGGTGGAAAACGGGTTCGGGGGCTTGCTTTGCGATGATATGGGCCTGGGAAAAACACACGAAGTCATGGCACTGATGCTTTTCCTCCTGGAAAACGGACACACCAAATCGCCATTCCTGGTGGTCTGTCCCACCACTGTTTTGAGTCACTGGTCCGCCAAAATCAGGGAGCATGCACCGGGATTGAGCGCTACGGTGTATCATGGGCTCGAGAGAAATCTCTCAAGAGCCCTCGAAGATACCCATATCCTGCTGACCTCATATGGAATCCTCATGCGAGATATTGAAAAGCTGAAAGCAATCCCCTTTTTCATGGCTGTATTTGACGAAATACAGCATATCAAAAATCCGGAGACACTGACTCATCGGGCGGCACGGGAACTGGATGCCCGGATAAAATTGGGACTTACCGGCACTCCCATAGAAAACCATCTCGGCGAACTCAAGGCCCTCATTGACCTCACGGTTCCCGGCTATCTTGGGAAGGATTCAGACTTCGAGGCCCGTTACACCGTGCCGATTCAAACCCATGCGGATCGTGAAAAAGAAGAAGAACTCAGAAAACTCATATCCCCCTTTACCCTGCGGCGTCTCAAGAAAAGTGTCCTTGCTGAATTGCCTGAAAAAATTGAAGACATCAGGACGTGCAGGCTGAGTGATGACCAGGTTCGGCTTTACCGGGAGGTCATAGTATCCAAGGCGAAACCCATCCTTGGTACCATCCAGAATAGTGCTGAGCGGATACCCTATATGCACGTTTTTGCCATACTGAACCTTCTCAAGCAGATTTGCAATCATCCTGCTATGCTTGAAAACAGCACCAATGATTTTGACAAATACCAGTCCGGGAAATGGGAACTGTTCAAAGAACTCCTCTCGGAAGGGCTTGAAAGCGGACAAAAAATCGTGGTCTACAGCCAGTTTTTAAAAACCCTGGAACTTATGCAAAGCCACCTGAAAGATCAACAGATTGGCCATACGATACTCACCGGCTCAAGCCGAAACAGGGGCAAAATCATTGAACAATTCAACAATGATCCGGATTGTCGGGTGTTCCTGGGCAGCCTCAAGGCGGGCGGAATGGGAATTGATCTGGTCGGAGGTTCCGTGGTAATCCATTATGACAGATGGTGGAACGCTGCGAGGGAAGATCAGGCCACCGACAGGGTCCACAGGATCGGGCAGGTTCGGGGGGTTCAGGTATTCAAACTTGTTACCGAAGGAACGCTCGAAGAAAAAATATCGGCCATCATTGAGAAAAAGAGAAACCTGATGGAAAGCATCATAAAGGAGGACGATGCGAATATGCTCAAGTTATTCTCCAGGGATGAATTAATCGAGATGCTCAGTCCCCCTGCCCAATGACCGCTCGCACGTTATATCTTTCACTGAATAAATTTATCGAAGAAGTTGCTCTTTTTGACCCGCATCATTGTATCGCAGTAACACTCCAAATTCTTCCCTTCATCTCAGGGTCGGAATCCATGTCAATCTGTTCTCGGTCGAGCGGATCTCGCTACGGACACAATGGTATCCAGCTTTTCCTTTACTTCCGGATCAATAAGATCCTTTGGAACAAAACGCGCAAGCTCATGGAAACTCTTCTTGTCCATCACGTTGTAGTGACCTAACTTCCTGAAAAATTTCCTGAAGAGAGGAATGAGAAAATCATCGCTGACCTTCATATCACCGTCCCATGGAGACCCTTTCCCCAAGGTGTCTAATGCATCAATCATCTCCACTATAGTCTTTCGCATAGCCCTCCTGCGAGAATCAGTATGGGCTGCCTCAAAGAGTGGCCCCGGGAGACTTTCGGTCCCGCTTGCAGCGGCATAGGCATCAAGGACCTCTGGGTAGCAGAGGTAATTTTCGATCTCACGACGCCTCCACATACAAAGTTGAGCCCCCATATCCTCAGACGGCACATGAGGAAGTCTGTCAAAAATGGCTATGCCTTTTAGACTTGGCACCGCTTCCCTGAGACCGAAAAAATGCTTTCTTACCTCAGGAGGTTGATTGCTCACATAATGAACAAAAGGTCTTTGAAGGGCCTCTATTGCCTCCTGGTATTCAAGTTTTTCAGCAAATTCCCGAAGGATAGCCAGATCTGTTGAGCCTTCCAGGTACAATACCCAACCGGTTTGTTCCGCCTGGTAATAATGTTCAAATCCTATGTCCTTCAATGCTTTTGATACTTGACTTCCCTTATCATTGATGCGGTGAGGCCTCCCCACAAAGGCAATGACAACGTCACGCTGTGCAGCCTCATTTAGCAGAACCTCAGAATGGCTTGCCGCGATAATTTGATTGCTATTTTTCTGAGCAACATCAGTCAGGAGCTGATAAATATGTCGCTGTCTCAGAATCTCCAAGTGTGCATCGGGCTCATCCAGCAGAAGCACAGCACCGGGATGGACATACATGTAAGCCAGGAGAAGAAGGGTCTGCTGAAGGCCCTTCCCTGAAGAAGAGAGATCAAGCTTAATGCCGTGTTCGCTGTAAGTCATAACAATTTCTCCCCGCTCGGTAATATAGCGGGGAGCATATAACTCTGAACCAAAAAGATGTTTGATATGGTCAGTGAGCCCCTGCCAGCGGTCTTCCTGGTTGGTGTGAATCATGTAACATAGGTTTCTGAGAACTTCGGCTGTTCTGCCTTCGCCAACACGGACATTTATGGCACCCGGATCAAGCCTGTTTTCGTTTGCGGCCAGCCCTGACATAGGGGGGAGGAACGCTAACTTCAGATTATCTGCTTGCTCGGGGACAGGCATTCTTTCCGGATTCTTCTCTTCAGAAAGACGAAGGGGCCTGCAGTAAAATGATTCCTCGTTAGCATAGTAAAACTCCAGGCCGCATTTCCATGTCTTATCAGCAGTTATCCCCTCGACAATAATGTCAATAAACACGTTTTTTGTGTCCTGTTTTCCAGACAATTTTCTGACATCTCTGACAGCAAGCCCGCGCCAAAAGAGTTTCGCATCAGGAACCGGCACAGCTACCAGGTCCCTTCGGTTGATTGTCACCCCAGGCCGTTTCTCAGGCGATGTCTTCCCCTTCCTTTTTTCATTCCAGCGTTTAAGCCCAATATCCCAAAAGGCCAGTGCTTGCAATGCCGTGGTCTTGCCGGAATTATTTGGACCTATGAAAACAACAGGGTTGCCCAACTCAACCTCAACAGCTTCAAATCTCTTAAAATTCCGAACTGTCAGCTTTGTCAACATCGATAAAATTCTCCTTGCGCTAGCCAATTACTGGAAATGTCCATGGGGCCCCAGACTTGCCTACTAAGATTGAACGCAAGTGGCATTTTGTGAACCTTGCACGGATTCTTGCCAAATTAATTCTGGTTTATCGAAAGCCTTCGGCTTTGAATTCTTTCTCACGCCAGCCTGAGCAAAGCGGAAATTTCACAAAGTTGGACTCTCTTTTTCCACGAAGAATGCAGAGTCTGCTGTGATCCTTGTTGACTCTGTGCGATATATTGTTTTCTTGTTTTGAAATTATTATTTATCACTGTTTTGCATTTGAGTAAAGAGCAATAGGTATAATTTTGCTCAAAGATGAGGTGATTGGTCCCCTCGATGTAGTCACGGAAATCTTTCTTACCTCCCTTTTTTTTGGCACCGAAAGAGGCAAACGGGGGCCTGAAACTTTGCCATTTCTCTTGACACAAAAGCCAAGTTTTCCTAAAGTCTTTCTCCGGAAAACAAGTCCTGTCGCCATCACTTCACTTCTTCTCTTAATCGTCAAAGGAGGTCGCTGTATGAAAAAAGTCGCGTTGATCAGCATGATTGCTCTCACCCTTATCTCTTTTGGGATTTCAACGAGTTACGCAAAACAATTCAAAATCGCAGCCATTTTTCAAACCGCCATTGAGGAGCCGTGGGACGGTGCCATCCACCAGGCGTGTCTGAAAGCAAAGAAACAGATGAAGGGTGTCCACTATGAGTTCACGGAAAAAGTTGGAGCTGCCGACTTCGAAAAAGTGCTGCGGGAATATGCTGAGAGAGGATTTGACCTGATCGTAGGCGATGCGTTTCTTGCGGGTGAAGAACCTGCCCGCAGGGTGGCCAAGGACTACCCGATGACCGCCTTTGCCTTTGGATCGGAATTCGGCCCCGTCGCCCCGAATTTTTCCGTCTTTGACAACTGGATTCAAGAACCCGCGTATCTCTGCGGCATTATTGCCGGCAAAATGACCAAGACCAACGTGCTTGGCGTGGTTGCGGCGATCCCCATCGGCGAGGTCAATCGCCTGGTAAATGCATTCAAGGCCGGTGCCCTCAAGGTCAACCCCAAAGTCAAGGTCAAAATATCCTATATCGGCGGATGGTTCGATCCTCCCAAGGCCAAGGAAGCCGCCATTGCCCAGATCGAAGCGGGCGCGGACTTGATTTATGCTGAACGATTCGGCGTTTTTGAAGCCGCCAAGGAAAAGGGTATTCTTGCCTTCGGCAACATGTCCGACCAAAACGGTCTCGCTCCCTCGGTGGTGATTACTTCACCGGTCTGGGACATGTATCCCACCATCAAGTTTGCCATTGAAATGGTAAAGAAAAAAGCCTGGGTGGCCATGGACCTCAGGGAATGGTCCATGATGGCCAAGGGCGGTGCCCGCCTTGCCCCTTTTCACGCGTTTGAAAAAACCCTGCCCGCGGATGTCCTGAAAATGGTCCGTCATCTAGAGAAAAAAATTATCAACGGGACCTACCATGTCCCGGTGGATGAACAGAAACCGGTCTCGGACTAACCAGCTTTTCTCACGGACCTTCGTAGCGCTAATGCTTCAACTCCATTATTCATCAGAATTTATACGAAAAGAGGGTGGAACCACTTCATAGGTGAGCAGCCACTGTGCACGCTCCAACGGGGTGCCACAGTGGCTGTCCA
>QMLQ01000042.1 GCA_003646815.1 Deltaproteobacteria bacterium
ATATCCGTGGCCCGAAACGCCGCCTCTCCCATGATTTCCGACAACGTGGGGTGGGCATGGATGGTTTTTGCGAGATCCTGCACACTGCACCCTTTCTGAACGGCCAGGGTCCCCTCCCCAATGAGATCAGTGGCGTGAGGCCCGATAATATGAACACCAAGGATTTTTCCTGTCTCAGTATCCGAAACGATCTTGCCCTGCCCGGCAATCTCGCCAATGACCTGGGCCTTTCCAAGGGTCCGAAAAAGTACCGTGTCGGACCTGACATTGTATCCACGTTCCCTGGCCTGCGTCTCGGTCAACCCGACGTCAGCCACCTCCGGCATGGTAAAAATTGCCCCCGGAACCACATCATAATCCATTTCGGAAATTTCACCCATTGCGTTCATAGCCGCCACAAACCCTTCTGCGGATGCCACATGGGCAAGCATGACCTTCGCAGGCCCTAACACGTCTCCGATAGCATACACAGAGGAGACATTGGTTTCCATCCGGTCATTTGCCATGATCCAGCCCCGCTGATCCGTTTTCACTCCAACCTGTTCCAGTCCCACGTCATGGGTATTTGGCACCCGTCCGACAGATATCAGTACCTTGTCCACCTCTACGGACAAACGTTCCAGATCTTTGCCTTTGAGTCCTTCGGCAAAAGGCGAAGGCCCGATATTCACCCGGAGTTTCCCCCCGTTTTCATCAACGCCCTCCATGGTGCGGTTCACCATGAATCGAATCTTGCGCTTTTTCATCTCCCGCTGGAGGACCTTGGAGCAGTCTTCATCAACAGACGGAAGCGGCAGCAAACGATCCATGGCCTCCACCACTGTTACCTGTGACCCCAAAGAGGAAAAAATAAATGCAAACTCGCACCCAATGACGCCTCCACCCACGATCAGGATGGATTCAGGGATCTCGGTGAGATTGAGTGCATCATTACTGGACATGATCCGTTTTCCGTCAAACAGTAGCGCGGGGATGGTCATCGGTTCTGAACCCATGGCCAGGATCAGCCTGTCCCACTGCACCTCTTCCGGTTGACTATCCTCCCTTTTTACCTGGATGCGACCCGGTGCAATAATGCGGCCTGTTCCTTTCAAACATCGTATCTTATGATGATCAAGAAGCTTGATGATTCCCCTGACCTGGTCCTGCACCACTTTCTGTTTTCTTGCCATCAGACGCTCTATGTCTGGAAGTACCGGTCCATTCACCTTCAACCCGAATTCCGAAGCCCGTTGAAAACGTTCAAGCATTTCAGCGGTCGTTCTCATGACCTTTGTGGGAATGCATCCCCAGTTCAAACAGATGCCGCCTACCTCCGCCTGCTCGATGACGGTTACTTGCGCTCCCTCCTGGGCAGCGCGTACCGCGGCAACATACCCTCCCGGTCCGGCACCTAATATCGCAATTTTAACTGACATAGGTATCTTCTCCACACCGCACAGCCTTTGCGGCATCTCGGGTTAAACAAATATCTGCCTTACACAGAAGTCAGAGAATCCCAACTACCCGGTCACAAGATTCCATCAGATCAACCAGGGATTCGTAAGATCTTTCCAAAATCGCCTGGCCTGCGGAGGGTGCTTTTATACCGCGCAGTTCAGCATCCTGGGTCAGGACATGTACCTCGAGGTTTTTTTCAATCAATTCCTGGAGAACAATGAAATTTGAACATTTCATGCCGGGGCGGCAAAAGCGGACAGCCTCCTGCAGCAAATAGAGAATGACGCTGTGGCCTTGGGTCAGCATGTCCCCGGCCGTTTGCAGTGCCCGGTCGGCTTCCTCTGTGTATGGCCCGCTTTTCAGCAAAATAGCTATTTTCATGATCACACCCCTAGAATATCAGTTGGAGGCGGTTTGCGGCCATGAATTCCGAAACCTTCTGATGATCGATAGGTTCCAGGCCCTCAACCAGTTCCTCAAAATCCAAACCACGTTTCACAAGGGACTCGTTTTCCACATAGAACTCGGCTGGTGTATCCTTCATTTCGTAGAGCCCCCGAGCGATGACCTCTTCAAGGGTCCCATCTAGTTCCAACCACTCGCTTTTGCCGGGGTCCTGGCCTTCCTTCGCGAGATAAACCCCGTCATCGACTAGGATGAAAATAGGTCGAAACCCCAAGGAGATAGCGCCGCTGGCGTGGCGTAGTCCCTCGGCCGCCTGAAAGCCGCCATAGGGCCCGTGGCGTACAACAATTAAGATATCCTTCGTCATGTCATCCTCCTTTTACGGGCCAACACTGAGCAAAATGTCCGTTTTTTCCAGAATTCGAAACAGGCTCTTGAGGGTACCGGGTGTTGCACCTTCAATAAATTGATCTTTCCGCAGACCGCGAAAGCTGAAACACGTCCCTCACAGATCAACTTTAGCCCCCTTTGCAATGAGATCGGCGAAACCCTTCTCGGCACTTGGTGCTCCCGATGCCCGTTGCCCTTTTAAGAAACCGTAGGTGCCGTCCCCAGATCCCACAACAGTCAAACCGTGCCCCTTATTCAACGCCGCCTGGGCAATCTCGAGCACAGTGTCCACATCCTGGCCGCTATACGGCGGCGAGCCCAGTAGTATTGTGATTTGTTTCATAATCCCTCCCACTCTTGTGATCTTTGTAGTTTTCCTTCTTTTCTAAGCTTTGCAAGTAGAAATTTTGCGCCCGACCAGGACAACGCTAACCCCTCGGCAAGGTCTTCAGGATGAAGGGAGGCGCTCTTGCGAGCAAAAGAGATAACCTCTTCTTCCAGTTCTTCAAGCCAGTCCTCAAACAGGGCCAATATGTCGGGATCGGCCACCGTTCTCAGTTGTTCGGAACGGGCCAGCTTTTCCATCACCCCTTGACACACATTCGTTGGATCGACACCTTCGTCCATGCACTCGGCCAGTCACCGGTGTACCATGCTTTCGATTTTATCCGATGTAGTCTCACCGAAGAGATTCATCACAAGATCAGTTTTTTCTTTTTCGTCAATGACGGAAAAAACCCTTTTGAGAACCTCAACCAGTTCACCTGCCGCCGCGCTGGGAGACATATCACTGATTGCCTGTTCAATGGTGTTTTTTGTCATAAAAATACCCTCCGCTAAACCCGGGTTAGAAGCTCTTCCTGTTTTCAAGCAGATCATCGGCCAGATCATGCAGTTGAACAAGGATGTGCGTTACCCTGGCATCAGCCAGCTCATAGTAGATAAAGGGGCCTTTCCGCTCCACCTTCACCAGCAGGGCCAGCCGCAACTCCTTTAAATGATGGGAAACCAGGGGTTGCGAGAGATCGAGTTCTTCCACGATCCTTGAAACAGATTTCTTTCCATGAGAAACAGACAAGAGGATCCGAAGCCGATTCTCATCGGACAAGGTCTTTGCGAGAAAGGCGATACTGCTCAGCTCCAACAGGGAGCCTGCGCTTTTTCTGTGCTTCGCTTCAGCCAATTTTTCCCTTTCGGTAGGCGATTGTCTCATAAATTCAACAGCGCTAACCCACATTTCTCACGGGCTTTCGTAGCGAGGGGGTGGAGAGTTCCATGGATACAAGGCGCGGGAAGAAAAATGGATGAAGGCGTACAAAAAACAGTGCTGAGTCATCAGTGCTGAGTTCTGAGTTCCTCCTCTGATCAAATGCGTTTTGTTTTCATACTTCGCACTCGGTACTTTGCACTTCGTACTGGATTATGTCGAAGTCATTTTTCAAGCGCAACGAAGTAGGCATGGGGCTATCCACCACCGCAGTAGATTGCCCGTGAGAAATCCGGGCTAAATGTAAACCTAATACATATTAACGTCTATTAATATATTGATTCGCTACCGGTGTCAACAAAAAAGTAAGGAAAAAATAGAACTGATGCTGGTAATCCATGTTCAAGGTGAGATGACAAGGGTATCAGATGAACTGATATAATCAGGTATGTTTGCCGCCGGAAATACCGCGCTTACCCCCGTCATCCCCGTCCAGGAATCCGGGCTTGCGATAAGATGGATTCGGATGGGAGTAAAAGCCCTGCTTGGTCTTTTCTCCGAGCAGACCTTTATCCACGTATTTCTTCACAAAGGCAGCACTTGCCCGGGCCTGGGGGTCATCTTTTTTGTTCGCCCAGTATTCAGTGATCGACCAGATGGTCCTGAGACCGATACTGTCCATAATGCCAAAGGGACCTCTGTCAGTATTCATAACCCCCATCCAGGCCCGATCAATATCTTCTATGGAAGCAACATCATTGGCGGCAAGTCTGAGTGCCGTTAATAACAGGCTGGACAACATGTTGTTGAATACATAACCGGGATGTTCCTTGCGGAGCACGATAGCAACCTGGCCAATCCTACGGGCAAACGCGTGGATCAGTTCAACCGTTTCCCTGGAAGTGGTCGGATGAGGCATGATGTCGACCACGTTCGTGGTCCTCACGTCATGAAAATGGAGGGCGGCGAACTTTTCCGGCCGGCCGGTGGCCTCGGCAAACATGGAGGGGACAAGCATAGATGTATTTGTAGTAAAAATGGTACGTTCGGGGCAAAATCTATTGAACTCGGAAAGCACTTTTCCCTTGATTGCGGGGTCCTCGGGCACGGATTCGCTCAGGATATCCACATCCCTTGCCGCGTCTGAAGGACTGGTGGACACGGCAATCCTGGCAATGATCTCCTCGGATTGCTTAGGGGTAATGAGACCTGACGACAAGAACCTCGTACAAAGCCTTTTTATCCCGGCTATTGCTCCTTCCAATATATTCGGAGAGATATCATAGAGCACCACATCATAGCCGTGCATGGCGCACTGAAACCCGATCTGCTGTCCCATGGTGCCCGATCCCACAATAAGCACCCGCTTGATATCCTCTATTTTCATTGCCCATCTCCTGGATAATTTGATCTTTTCTGCCTAGCACTATCAACCCCATATCAATATTTCAATGCCGCTCCCGAAAGGAGAACCGGCTGTGAATAACAAAAGGCATTTTTGAAAATCACTGTTTTTCCCTATCCAGCTTTTTCCTGTTCCATCCGCTTCAGTTCTTTCTTTAGCACTTTTCCCGTCGGATTCCTTGGCAAGTCTTCAACAAACTCTACATGCTCAGGGATCTTGTACTTGGCGAGCTTGTCTTTTAGATAGTCTTTCACAGCCTGTTCTGTCAGCGCTCCCGATTCTGACGGAGTAATGAAGGCCTTTACCTTTTCACCCAGTGCTTCATCAGGAATTCCTATAACCGCAACATCCTTTACCGAGGGATGGGCCTCCAGAGCAATTTCCACTTCCCTGGGATAGATATTCTCGCCGCCACGATTTATCATATCCTTTTTTCTGTCAACTATGTAGATAAAGCCTTCAACATCCATGTATGCCATGTCACCGGTGTGTAACCATCCGTCGCGAACAGCGTCCTCGGTGGCCTCAGCATTGTTCAGGTATTCCTGCATAACAGCATCGCCCTTGATGCATATCTCCCCTTTCTCGCCAATGGGCAACTCATTGTTGTCATCGTCCATGATCTTTATTTCCTGCTCAGGAAGAGCAACACCTATAGAACCGGGTTTTCTTTTTCCTTGGGGAGGGTTGACCGTTGAAACGCCGGTACATTCAGTAAGCCCATACCCTTCTATAATTTCGACATTGAATTTTTCTTCGAAACCCTTGATAAGTTCCACAGAGAGGGGCGCTGCCCCGCTGAAAGCGAATTTCAGTCTTAGAGCAGACTTATCCACCGTACTGGAATCGATGGAATAGTACACGTAGTTGTACATTGCAGGGACACCCATAAGGATGCTTACGCCGTTGTCAGTAATAGACGGCCAGAAATCCGTCGGAGAAAATGCCTTCCTTATACAAACGGTTTGCGCGCAATAGATAATGGGGTAGGTCCAGACGCAAATCGGATTGGTATGGAACATTGGGAGCAAAATCAACATCACATCTCCTTCGCCGAACAACCCTATGCTGGCCATTGACCGGCAGATGGAAAGCTGGCCTTCGTTCTTGAGGAGAATTCCCTTGGGCTTTCCTGTAGTTCCTGAAGAATAGAGAAGGAGAAAGGGGTCTGCGGCGGACTGGGGGACCAGTGCTTCATCTGATGGGTATTTTTCCAG
The DNA here is from genome assembly GCA_003646815.1 of Deltaproteobacteria bacterium. Lineage (GTDB taxonomy): Bacteria > Desulfobacterota > DSM-4660 > Desulfatiglandales > Desulfatiglandaceae > B46-G9. The sequence goes on from QMLQ01000042.1 coordinate 6,065, forward strand.
GATGTCAGACAGATATTCCTGACTTATGTCTATCCCATGGTCCGTGTTGGTTTTTACCTCTATAACTTTAGGCTTATGGTTGGAAAGTTCAACCCCCCTCATGAATTCAGACATAAACTCGCTGCTTACAAACACCATTCCAGGATTGGAATCTTCCAGAAGAAAAGCAATCTCAGGCCCCTTGAGCATAAAGTTTATGGATCCTGCAACAGCCCCGAGTTTCTGGATGCCAAACATGATATAATAAACTTCGGGCGAATTGGATACCAGGAGAGAGATCACATCCCCTTTTTTGACTCCCTTCGCCTTCAGAAAGTTTGCAACCCTGTTTGCCTGTTCATTTGTCTCTGCATAGGTGATTGTCTGATCATAGAACAAGACATGGTTGTGTTCGGGAACCTCTTGAGCCCTTACGGTAATCATCTCAGCAATACTTTCAAATTCGGTGCGTTTTCCCTTCAGGAAAGGAAGTTGATTCTGCGGGACGGGTTCCAACACGATTCTCTTCTTTTCATCCATTTTGTTTCTCCTCCGATTCTTGGTTGTTGAGTACAAAACTCTTATTTCAAGTGACGACGCGCAGGGAGAGTCCTCGAAATCCTCCCGTGTCCGGCCCTTACTCAAACGCCTGTTCTATCACCCTTATTGCGGTTTTTTCGAGGTTATGCACCGCGAATATGAGCATTTTGAATCTCTCGTCCTTCGTCTGCCCGTGGTAGTAACGGTAATAAATTTGCTGGGCAATTGCCGCGAGCCGAAAAAGTCCAAAACAAAAATAGAAATCAAAGTTATCGATTGAAACTCCCAATTTTTCTGAATATCGAGATACCAGCTCTTTTCTGGTGAGGGCACCGGGGATATTGGTGGGCATCAGGCGAATCGACTGGAGTTCAGGAGGATCATTTTTTTCCACCCAGTAGGCAAGGGAGCATCCCAGGTCCATGAGCGGGTCTCCTATGGTTGCCATCTCCCAATCAAGTATTCCGATAATTTTCAAAGGATTTTCAGGGTCAAGCACCAGGTTATCCAGTTTGTAATCGTTGTGAATGATGGAAGGTCGAGCCCTTTCCGGCGGCATATTCTCGGCCAGCCACTCCATGATACGCTCACAATCAGGCGCATCCTCAGTCTTTGCAGCCAGGTAACGGTGGGACCACCCCTCCACCTGCCGTTTAACATATCCTTCAGGCCTGCCAAAATCTGCAAGGCCTACTTCCTTGTAATCAATGGAGTGGAGTTCACGGTGGAGATCGATGAGATTTTCACAGAGCCGTCGTGCATCTTCAGGACTCATCTCCAAGCCCTTGGGCAGATCTTTTCTGAGGATAATACCTTGGATGCGCTCCATTACATAAAAGGGGCACCCCATAATCGACGTATCCTCGGTATACACAAAAGGTCTGGGTACATAGGGGAATACCGGGTGCAATGCACTCAAAATGCGATATTCTCTGCCCATGTCGTGCGCTGTTTTTGCCTTTGTTCCAAAGGGGGGCCTTCTGAGGACCAGTTCCGTTTTCCCCACACGGATCATATAGGTCAGATTGGAGAACCCACTGGGAAATTGCCCTATCTCCAGGGTGCCATGGAGCCCTTCTATGTTGTCCTTCAGGAATTCCTCAATGGTGGTTACATCAAGCTCTTCACCCTGTCTTACTTTCGTCGGCCTGTCTGCCACATCCATCGCACACCCCCATCACTCTCTTTTCTCAAGAGAGAAGATATGAATCCACAAGATCAACAACAAACGCCGCATATTCCTCTACCGAGATGTTTCTCATCTCATATTTCCATCTTTTCAAGTACCAATCCTGGAGCATTGCCTTGATTACAGCCGAAACAAGTTCTTTGTTAACGTCCCGGAAGATTCGTCCCTGCTCCCCCTGCTCAATGATATCAAAGAATATTTTCTCCGTGAAAAGCGCAAGCTCGATTGCTTTTTTTTGCACTTCTTTCCCAAGGTTTTTCGCCTCCATATAGGAAAAATAAAACCATGGATGCATGATTTCGCTCAGATACAAATGCGTAAGGATTGCCCGTTTGAGCTTGAGGCGGGGATCTTCAATGCCCTCAACCTGATCAATAAGCACATCCGCCACGATCCTCTCGCTCTGCTGCTGAATCATGTCAAGGAGCTCATCCTTGCTTGAAAAATACGAATAAAGAGCCCCCATGCTTAAACCCGCTCCGGCACTCAAATCCCTCATACTCATTGCCGAAAATCCTTTTTTGTTGCTTAAAGAAAGGGCAGCCTCAAATATTTTTTTGAGATTCCTGATCGCCACATCTTCTTTCTTCACCTTGATCTTATCCCGATGTTTCCGGAAAAACTCCCTGTAGAGGCCCTCTTCGGAAATATTTACTCTGTTTCTGAAAGCTTGAAAATCCAATGTGTCCCTCGAAACTGCTATCTATTTAATTGTGCGTCCTTCATAGCCGCGCAAAATCCTCCTCGCCACCGCCATCTTGTGCACTTCGTCAGCCCCGTCGTATATCCTGGCCGCCCTCTCGTGCCGGTAGAAAAACGGGATAATGATATCATCCGTCATTCCAAGGCCTCCATGGACCTGAAGTGCCTTATCAACCACATTTTGCAGAACGCCGGCCACAAAAAACTTGATGAGAGAGATATCCTCCCTTGCCTCCTTCACACCCAGCTTCTCTATCTTCCAGGCGGCATTCAGGGTCATCAGGCGTGCGGCCTGAATCTCGGCGGCGCATTCCGCAATCCATGCCTGAATGATCTGTTTGGTGGCCAGAGTTTTTCCATCCGGTGTCATAACCCTTTCAGAAGCCCTCTTGCACATGAGATCGAAAGACCTCTTGCATATGCCAAGCCAGCGCATGCAATGATGAATTCGACCAGGACCCAGCCGTTCCTGCGCGATGACAAAGCCATGCCCTTCCGGACCGAGGAGGTTTTTCTGCGGTACCCGGCATGATTGGTATAATATCTCCCCGTGCCCGAAATAATCACTTCCCGGTTCGCCCATAACCGGAATATTTCTTATGTGGTTAAACCCCGGCGTATCACACGGCACAATGATCATGCTGGCCTGGAGATAGGGGGGGGCCTCCGGATTGGTCTTCGCCATGACTATGGCAAACGCAGCGCCGTCCGACGAAGACGTGTACCATTTTTGCCCGTTGATGACGTAGTCATCCCCATCCTTGACCGCTGTGGTATCCATCATGACCGGGTTGGATCCGGGAAGTTCCACCTCGGTCATGGAAAAGCAGCTCCTTATTTTTCCTTCGACTAAGGGCCTGAGGTACTTCTCCTTTTGTTCGTCCGTCCCGTGAAGATAGAGGATCTCGATATTCCCTGCATCCGGGGCCTGGCACCCAAAAACATAGTGTCCTATGGGAGTTCTGCCCAGCGATTCTGATACAAACGCATGGTCCACCAGGCCTAACCCCATGCCGCCATATTCCCTGGGATGGTTCGGGGCCCACAGCTCCATTTTCTTCACCATGGCCCTTTTCTCTTCAAGCACGGGAACGAGATCTTTAAAGCTTTTGTTGGCGAACTCCCGCTCGAGTGGAATAAGCTCCTTGTCAACAAATTCATCAATCATCTCAACGATCACTTTGGTCTTTTCAGGCATCTCAAAATCCATTGCCAGTCTCCTTTGTTTTATCGATAGGTAATCAGATCTTTTTCTTTTTTGAGTTCCAAATGGGCAATCGCGTTATAGCCTGCCAAGGTGAGCCTCTTATTGCGCACGGTGAACTTGGTGATTGATGCGTTGACAAGCTGCCAGTTCAGCCCGACTGCATGTTCGCCGGAGAGATCCAAGGATTGCTGGAGCGCTGCAGCAACACACCCACCTGAGGTAAAGACCAGTATATTCTCATCGTTTCCATGTGCTGAAGCAATTTCGGTCAGAGCATTGCACGTATTGGCAGAAAAACTTTTCCACGTTTCTATACCCGGTTTGCCATACCTGCCGGACACCCATCTGATAACCGCGCCCACAAACACCCTCTTGAAAGAGGAAACTTCTTTAAATATTCTCGGCAGATCATTATTCAGAGAGGGATCTTCTTTCAGCATATCAGGAACCTGTGATGCCAGGACTGAGCGATAGTCAAATTCCGTTAAACCCTCTACAACCACCATATCGGGAATTTCTCTCCCGAGCTTCCTGTGGTGATCAATGACCTCAAGCGCACTTGACTTCTGACGTTCCAGAGGTCCTGAATACAGGGCATCAATTTGAAAGGAGATCTCGGACAGATACTCGGCCAGTGCACGCATCTGGAGGATTCCCTTTTGGGAAAGCCTGTCATAGTTTTGCTGCCCGAAAGAGGCCTGCCCGTGCCTTATCATATATAGCATTGCCATTTTGTGAGAATACAGGGACCCATGAAGAGTGTCAAGAATAAAGCGAGCGAACGTTCGTTTTTTTCTTGCAATTGGATTTGCATTTCTTTATCCTGCGATACGACATTGCAGGAAAAGATAACCCCACTCAATTGCTGTGCAGGTCAAGAGGAATGAAGCTGCTCGTTTGCGTAAAACAGGTCCCGGATTCAGAAACTCATCTTTTCATGAACAAGGAGGAATCCTGGGTTTCCCATGAAAATAATACCGCTTTCAGGATGAACCGCTTTGATGAATTTGCCCTTGAAGAGGCTTTACTCATCCGGGAACGCATTCCCCGGGACGAAAAGGCAGTAATACATGCCCTGTCAGTGGGGCCGGCAAGAATAGGTCTGACGCTGAAAAAGGCCATGGCCATGGGGGCAGATGAAGGTATCCATATCCTCGTGGAGCAGGAGCACTACATGAGCCCGTTTGATACCGCCTCTTTGATCGCATCCTATGCAAAAAATATGGGATACGATTTGATTCTGACGGGCGTCATGGCAGAGGATGATATGCACTGTCTGGTAGGCCAATTCATCGCAGAAATTCTTGCCTACCCATGTGTGACGTCCGTTATCCACCAGGAATTTATTGATGACGGCAATAAACTCTACGTCGAAAGGGAGGTAGAGACAGGGCGGAGAATATGCCTTCAATTGAACCCGCCTGCTGTTCTTACTATTCAGTCCGGAATCAACACGCCCAGATATCCTTCACTTTCCAATGTCATGAGGGCAAAAGATCAAGAAATTATTACCATTGATGCGAAAAAACTCCTGGCCCTGGAAAAAAGGGAAAAGCTTGTCTCTCTTTCTTACCCGGAACCTTCATTAAAAGGGATGTTCCTTGAAGGTACTCCACGGGAAAAGGCCGGGGCATTGCTTAGGATATTGCATGAAAAATCCTTTATCTAACGGGAACTCAGAATGAAATCACAGATTGTGGTGATCGCGGAGCACACCGGCGGAGTCATACAGCCTGTTACCTATGAAGTGGTGTCCTTTGCCGTGGAATTGGGAAAAATGATTGATCGAAAAACCCAAGTGGTCATTTTCGGAAAGTCGATCAGGACATCCGCACAACAGATTGCCGAAAAAACCGGGCTTCCGGTCATAGGAATAGAAAATGAGTACCTTGACCTTTACAATGGGGAAGTCTTCAAGGCCGCCGCTCTCAAGGCCCTGGAGACGGTTGATTTCGGATATATATGCCTCCCCCATACGGCAACCGGTTTTGATCTCGCGCCAAGACTCGCTTTTTTTCTGCATGCTTCGTGTATTACATCGGTTGAAAAGGTACGCGCCGGTAACGGTGATATTCGATTTGTCCGGCCCCTGTTTAATGGAAAACTGCAGGCGGAATTGGCACCTGCTACCCACAGAAGTGTTCTCACTATCCTGCCGGGGGCATGGCCTCCTGTTGAAATTCATCCGGAAGCAAAAGGCTCCGTTGATATCGTCACAACAGATCTTGTGCCCGGCGCGTCGCGAACTATAGCATCCAAGGAATCGGAGAAGGGCACGCTCAACCTCGACGATGCTGAAGTAATTATTTCTGCGGGCAGGGGGATCCGTGATCCTGAGAACCTTCATCTCCTCAAAAAACTGGCAAAGATCTTTCCGAAATCGGCTCTCGGCTCGTCAAAAGGCGCATGTGATCTCGGATGGCTCGGATATGAGCATCAAATCGGCATTACTGGCCAAACCGTTTCTCCCAAGCTCTACATTGCATGCGGAATATCGGGCGCCGTCCAGCATATAGCCGGCATGAAAAGCTCACAGATCATTGTAGCAATAAACAGTGATCCCGATGCCTCCATATTTAATGTGGCCGACTACGGTATCGTGGAAAATCTGGAAACCTTTATCCCTTGTTTACTGGAGGAATTCCGGAATTTCATGCAACAAAAACCTTTAACAACGTTCCGAGCCGTGAATCGGACAAAGATGGACCGGCCGGAGCAAGAAAGGAGATAAGAGATGGGCGATGTGAAAGTCAACACGGTTTTGGGACCAATTTCACCGGAAGAAATGGGAGTGACTCTTCCACATGAACACATCTGCTACGGCTATCCCGGCTGGGAAGGAGATCAGACCATAGCCCCTTTAGACCACGATACTATTGTGGCTAACGGCGTAGCAACCCTCCAGCAACTGAAAGCCCTCGGCCTCAATACGTATATAGATGCCACTCCCCTGGACGGAGGGAGACAACCAGAGATTCTGAAGGAGGTCTCTGAAAAATCAGGCGTAAATATTATCTGTGCCACGGGTTACTATTTTGAAGGGGAAGGTGCCACAGCCTATTGGAAATTCAGAGGTTCTCTCGGAGATATCAGCGGTGAACTCTATGAACTTTTTCTGAAAGAGGTCACGGTGGGTATCCGCGATACGGGAATCAAAGCCGGAGTTTTGAAGGTTGCTTCCAGTAAGGGTATCATCACCGATTATGAAAAACTCATGTTCCAGGCAGCCGCGAAGGTACAGCAGGAGACCGGAATTCCCATCATTACCCATACCCAGGAAGGCACCATGGGCCCGGATCAGGCGAAACTTCTCATTGATGCAGGAGCGGATCCCAAAAAGATCCAGATTGGCCACATGTCCGACAACCTGGACATTAACTATCAGCTCGATACGCTGAAGAACGGTGTTTATGTTTCATGGGATCGCATGGGCTTGCAAGGATTGGTCGGTTGCCCCATGGACGAACAGCGCTATGCCGTGATGACTGAATTGATCAAAAAAGGTTATGCCGACAAGATGCTGATTTCCCATGACTTTATTATAACTTGGCTGGGGCGGCCTCTGAATCTGCCGGAAGAAGCATTTCCACTTATAGCGAACTGGCACCCCACCCATCTCTTCAAAAACATTATCCCGGCTCTGAAGCAGGGGGGAGCGACTGATGAACAGATCAAAGCCATCACTGTAGATAATCCGCGGCGTCTTTTCTCGGGTGAGTAACAACATGAGACTGCCCGGGATCTCAATCGGAGTCTATTCTCGGGCAGTTTCGTCGACTGCTTTCTTGCCGGTTTTATGGCGCTGTCGTGGCCGCGGATAACTAAACTACCCTCGTCTATAAGACGAGGGGTTTCCACCATCCCATGCCCCAGCCGCCCATCATACCGCCTGGTTCAGGGAAGAGCCCACAGCCGCTCCAATGATGAAACCAACAATAGGAAGCAGGTAAACAACCGCCGCGCTCCTTACGAAAAGCCCGGACCTGAGGTTGAGAGAGACCTGATCCCCGGCATGGGCACCAATCCGGTTGCGAGCCCGTGTAATCATCCTGTTCCCTGTTCCGAACGAATGACAGGAATGGGATGCGCCACAGCTCTCACACCCGCCCTTTTTCTCGGTCATCACATCTGCCATGCCTTCATCTCTTAAGCGTACGACAATTCCTTGCTCTTCTGACATGGTTGACTCCTTTTGCTCCATCAATATTGTTCTACGCGGAGAGCTCAATATCCAAGCTGCATATTTCATTAGAGCATGCTCCGCCCTCACTTCATAGTTCAGCAAAATCCGGGCCATCCAAGTTCAATAATTGCTAAGACCCTGAAAAGACAATTTTCTTTCAAAATCCGTCAGGATATTACGACCGCATATTCATTGAACAAAGCGATGAACCATGGATATTTTATGCCCATATTTCAGATGAAATGAATAATAGGTATCCAAATGGGAATAGACTGCGAAGAGCGGCTGTTTTTCAATCAGGATTTCAACTGAAAAAATGTGCGGTTATCGTTTTGGCTATCTGGTTTCCCCCTACCACAAAAATGGCAATAATAAAGGTCTCTACAGCCACCTTCATGCTGACCGAGGTCAGGATAAGGGCTGCAATGAGATCGGTTACGATGGCGAGGCCCAGGCCGGCCATCAGTCCCCAATGGCGAATGAGCCACGTCATAAGAACGAGCATCGGAATGCTCGCAAATGTTCCTATGATCACCAGCCAGTAAATGGGAAAATCAGTGTTCCTTTCCAGGAGGTTTGTCATGGCCCCGAGCCGGGGGCACACCACGAAGAATGCAAATGCGACAATGGTGATGATGTACGCGGAAATCTCGTTGTTCATAATCCTTTTTCTCCCCTTTCTCAGTCTTCGATTATATATTGCCGAGCATACACATTGCTCTCCGGTTACAAGGGCTTGCCCATTTTTATTACTCCCGCCATGGGCGGGAGGGTAACATTGGACAGTTCCACATCAATTGTGCTTCGCTCAAAAAATAATGGCATTTTTCTGGATTCCGGGTCAAGCCCGGAAAGACGAAATTTCCATGGGCAGGAGCGGGGAATTAATTGTCATGACGGCCTTTCCCTTGGGCAGGGTGTTTGCCCAGACATAGTTGATGGCCTTTGTCCTCCAGAAAAATGTGGAAGGGAAGACCGCGTAAACGCGTGCCGCGTAATCGTCCCCCTCTTTTGTGAGGGCGTTCCCCATGGCAAGTACTTTTGAGATTTTCCAGCGCCATTGAATGACAGGATATTTTCGCGCGTCATATTTGATCTTATAGTAAAGCGCGGATGCCGATGACCTGCTGGTCGCCTTAACGCATGTCTGTCCATCCTCGACCGTGACCTCATACCGGGTTTCACCCTTGAAGGACTTTTCTTCCCACTGATCACTGAGCCCTTCTTCGTAAGGGTCCAGGACGATTTCCTGTGCAGGAACCAAAGGAACCCGACCAAGCAATGTCACGGTTATCAAGAACACCACCAGCATCGGTAGAAGAAAATATCTCATATTCTTTCCCCGTTTCTCTTCCCCTCGTTTTTTCACCGGTTCGTTTCTGCCCCGTTATTGCTCAACAAGACATCTTTGCTTCGGGGCTTTTTCCGGTCCATAGATATCAGTTTCCCTAGCGTTTGAGATCCACACTCCTGAGCCGCAGGGAATTCCCCACCACGGAGACCGAACTGAAGCTCATGGCGGCCGCTGCGATGACCGGGGTCAGGAGCAGCCCGAAAAAGGGATACAGGACCCCGGCCGCAATGGGCACCCCGAGGGAATTGTAGACGAATGCAAAAAAGAGGTTCTGCTTGATGTTTTTCATGGTGGCCTTGCTCAAAAGACGAGCGCTTACGATTCCTCGCAAGTCACCCTTTACCAGGGTCACGCCCGCGCTTTCCATGGCCACATCAGTGCCCGTACCCATGGCAATGCCAACCTCGGCCTTGGCCAGGGCCGGTGCGTCGTTGATGCCGTCACCTGCCATGGCCACGACCCGGCCTTCATTCTGGAACCTGGTCACGGCCTCGGCCTTTTCCTCGGGAAGCACTTCAGCAACCACCTCGTCAATATTGAGGCGCTTTGCCACGCTGCGTGCGGTCGCTTCATTGTCACCGGTCAGCATAACAACCTGGATTTTCTCCTTGTGAAGCTGCTGAATGGCATCAGGGGTTGTTGCTTTTATGGGATCGGACACGGCAACAAAACCAGCAAGTTTCCCATCCACCGCTCCATACATGACGGTCCTGCCCTCGGAGCGCAGAGAATCCGCCTTCTTGGTGATTTCTTTAGGGAGGGTTACAGACATATCCTCCATGAGTTTCAGGTTCCCAAGGGCAACACGCCTTCCCTTTACCTTCCCGCTCACCCCTTTCCCCGTATGGGATTCAAAATCCTGGGTGTCCGCGGTCTCCGCCCCCCTCTCAATAGCCCCTTCCACAATGGCCTCGGCAAGAGGGTGCTCGCTTCCCTTTTCCAGGGTCGCAGCGAGGGTAAGGAACTCTTTTTCATCCCAGCCGTCGACGGCCTCCACCTCGGTTAATTTCGGCTTGCCTTCCGTGAGTGTACCAGTCTTGTCAACCACCAGGGTATTGACTTTCCTGAGCGTTTCGATTGCCTCTGCATTCTTGAAAAGCACACCCATGGTAGCCCCCTTCCCGGTCGCCACCATGATGGACATGGGCGTTGCAAGCCCCAGGGCGCAGGGACATGCGATAATCAGCACGGAAACAGCCGCGATCAGGGCATGGGCGAACCTCGGGTCCGGTCCCAGCCATGTCCACATGAGAAACGCGATGACGGAGATGGCAATGACCGCGGGGACGAAATAACCCGCCACCACATCGGCGAAGTTCTGGATGGGGGCACGGCTCCGCTGAGCCTCTGCCACCATTTGTACAATCTGGGAGAGCAGGGTGTCTCCGCCAACCCGTTCAGCCTCCATGATCATGCTTCCCGTCCCATTGACCGTGGCGCCGACAACCTTGTCGCCCACCCGTTTCGCCACGGGCAGCGGTTCCCCGGTGATCATGGATTCATCCACATTGCTGGCCCCTTCCACGACCGTTCCGTCCACCGGGATCTTCTCACCCGGCCGGACCCGGAGACGATCTCCAACCTGGACATGTTCCAAAGGGATGTCTTCCTCGGTCCCGTCCTTGTTCACGCGCCTTGCGGTCTTGGGTGCAAGGCCCAACAGCGCCTTGATCGCCGCCCCTGTCTGGCTCCTGGCCTTTAATTCCAGGACCTGTCCCAGGAGGATCAGCACGACAATCACGGCGGCGGCCTCAAAATAGACGCCCACCGTCCCATCAGCCTTCAGGAGTGTGGCAGGGAATATCTGTGGGAACAAAATTCCCACCACGCTATACACATAGGAAACAGCGACCCCCAATCCTATGAGGGTAAACATATTCAGGCTCTTGTTGATGATCGATTGCCATCCCCTGACAAAAAAGGTCCAGCCGGCCCAGAGCACCACGGGAGTGGCGAGGATAAGCTCTACCCAGCCGTACAATTTTGCAGAGGCCAGCTTTTCCAGGGGTGCACCCGGTATCAGCTCCCGCATCGCGATGATGACCAGCGGCAGGGTCAAAACGGCCCCGATCCAAAAACGCTTCTTCATATACAGATATTCTGTCTTGTCCTCCTCATCAACAGGCACAACAGGCTCCAGGGCCATGCCGCAAATGGGACAGGAGCCGGGCCCGTCCTGACGAATTTCCGGGTGCATGGGGCAGGTATATTGGGCACCCTCAGTCGGAGGAGGAGATATCGCCTTCTCCGGCTGGGCGTGCTCATGGTGTTTGTGCGTGGCATGGGTGTACTTTTCAGGATCATTCATGAACTTGTCCCGGCAGTTTTCGCTGCAGAAATAGTACGGCTTCCCTTCGTGCTCGTGTTTCATGAACGCGTTTTCATCTTCCGTCTTCATGCCGCAGACCGGATCCACGAATTCCTTCGAAACAGCGTGGCCTGCATGGGCATCATGGTGTTCATGATCCATATGGTGGTCCTCCATCGTAGTGCTCCTTCCTTTTTTCCTTTACCACCAGGCGCTCGGCGTTTGGATACACCCGGCCGTTATAGGTCCATGCCACAAAATCCGGTCCCCTGCCAAGGTTTACCTCGGCCCGTGAAGCGCTCAAGCGGAACTCCCTGACCGGTCAGCTGGTTGCGGCCCTTGCGGAAAACGGATGCAGGAGCACGCCGGGAACATGCAGGGCCACCCCGGCCCCAAGCGCTGTCTTTAGAAACTGCCTTCTGGTAATTGTCATTTTATTCTCTTCTCTTTCGCTTTTGTAGTTCTTTTAAAGAGCAAAAGATGTGCCACGAAGTGGTATTAAAATAACAGCTTGAAATACTAAGACAAGCCTTGCTCAGGTGTTCTCAGGGTTTGACTTGGGGATAGGGAAATGGATACTTTATACTCGCTCTTACCCGTCATCGGATAGAAAGTACCCAGGGCATCCATGTGATTGGTGTATTTGCTATCTGAGCTGCCG
>QMLQ01000043.1 GCA_003646815.1 Deltaproteobacteria bacterium
AGGATCCGCACGAAGCTCTTGTCTTTCAGGAATCCCAATGCATGCTGGAGCGACCTCTTGACCGTATCAGAATCTATGGTCAGTTCTTTTTTTACGATTTTCCGTGCCACGGCCATGCTCAACCTGATGATTTCCTCTTCTGTTTCTTCTATCATTCTTCCCTTCAGCAGGTTTAGTTCTTCGAAAAGCAAAACCATCTGCTTCCAGGTTTCCTGTGCCTTTTTCTCACCAAGGGCCAATCCATCTTTCTGCCCTTGCTCAAATCCTTTTTCATAGGCTTCTCTTTCGACCTTTTCGAGTTTCTGCTTTGGGTCATATTTCTTCATTGACACCGAAGGCGCAAAATTATTTTCTCCCAGCGGCAGAATCATAGTGCGGTTCGCGGAATCTTCTACGGGGAAATCCATCCGATCTGCAAAGTCTTCTTCTTCAAAAGCTTCGATATCAAACCCGGAATAATCTTCACTCTTAATAAGGTTAGACAACGATGTCATCACCTCCCTTTCCTCCTACCACTATTTTTCCTTCTTCTTCCAGTCTTCGTACCGTTTTGATAATCATCTGCTGAGCCTGTTCCACTTCAACGAGTTTGACCGGCCCCATAACCTCCATGTCTTCCTTCAGCATTTCGGCTGCCCGCTGACTGAGATTCCCAAAAATGCGATCCTTTAACGACTCGGACGCAGTTTTCATGGCCAACAGCAGTTCATCATTGCCAACTTCCTTCAGGAGGGCCCGGATGGAACGGTCATCGAGTTGAATAAGGTCTTCAAAAATAAACATGGATTGCCGGATTTCTTCCGCCAGTTCCTCTTCATCTTCCTCAATCTTTTCCAGGATGGACCTTTCGGTCTGTCTATCCACCTGGTTAAGAATTTCCGCCGCAGCCTCGGGACCGCCGCTCCGCTTGGTTCCCGCTTCCCCTACACTCGAAACCTGATCGGCCAGGATCTTCTGGATCTCGACAATAATATCATTGGGCACGGTATCCAGCCTCGCAATCCTGATAATGACATCACTCTGAATATTCTCTGGAAGGAGTTTTAAAACCTTTGCCGCCAGGTCATTATCGATATTTGAGAGGATGAGTGCGATGGTTTGAGGATGTTCACTGGAAATAAAGTTCACTAGCATTTCCGGGCTCAGGGATTCCAGTTTTTCGAAAAAAGCCGCATTGTTCCCCGACTCCACCTTATTCAACAAAGTGTCTGCCTTGTTCGGAGTAAATGCCTTTGAGACTGTCCTTTCGAAAAAACGCCCGCCGGACCCTCCAAGCATATTATTCCCGTTGATCGCTCCGATGAATTCATTCAGCACGGAAGAGATTAGCTTCGGATTGATATTTTTGATCCGCGTCATCTCTTCTCCGATGGCCTTCACTTCTTTTTCATCCAAATGCTTGAAAACATTTGTGGTGAATTCCTCACCCATGACCATCAGAAAGAGGGCTGCTTTTTCTGCTCCGCTCAATGTCTGCCGATCAGCCAATCTATCTTCCTTCCTCGATCCAGCTCCGAATCACGGATACTATCTTTTCCGGATCTGTCTTGGTCAAATCAAGAATCTGTTCCTTTTTTATATGGGTCCCTGCCTGTTCAGACGAGGGAGCACCGAGTTCGGGCACTCCCTGTCCCTCGGGAAGAGGTTGCGGCACAAAATATTCTCTCGTTTGTTTCAACCAGTTTCGAAAGGGCTTGAGGGCAAAGACAAAAAACAAGGCGACAAGGAGGACATTGAAAAGGGGTTTCATCCCTTTCTTGGCGTAACTCATCCAGCCAGGCTTTGCTTCAGCAGGCGGCGCCACGGTCTTTTCTATAGCAAAAGGAATGTTTGATACGCTTACCTGGTCTCCCCTGGTCTCGCTGAATCCAATAGCCTTTTTCACCATGTTCTGAAATTCTTTCATTTCCTTCCTGGTTCGAGGCTGGAATGTTGCGATTTCCTCACCCTTCGAACCCTTTGTTTTCACATAGGGTCCATCAATGATAACCGCTGCAGAAAGGCGTTTTATATCTCCTACGGAGCTGATAACCTGCTTATTGACTTTGCTGATCTCATAGTTGATGACAGAGTTTTCCTTTTCAAACTTCTTGGAATTGGCAGCAGTCTTTCCCTGGGATTGGTACACATCGTATTTCAGGTCCGGAGATCCGGAAGGCAATCCCTCATCGCCGGTGACCTTTTCCTTCTGGCGCTGTTCACTCCTCACAACGGCACTGTCGGGATCAAAGGTCTCCTCTGAAACTTGTATCTGCCTGAAATCAACATCGGCAGAAACCTTGGCAACAACCTTGTTGGATCCAACCACGGGTTCAAGCATGCTCCGGATCCGATTTTCCAGGCTCTTTTCAAGTTTTCTCCGATACTCAAACTGCGAAGAACTCAATTCAGCCCCCTGGTCCTCCCCCTTTCCGCCCGAGAGGAGCCCTCCATCCATGTCAACTACCGTCACATTCTCCGGTTTGAGGCCTTCCACCGCGCACGCCACCAGATTGATAATGCCCTGCAGTTGCCTTCGATCCAGCGCACGTCCGGACTGCAGGCGAAGGACCACTGACGCCGTCGCCTTCTTATCGGGTTCCACAAAAAGAGAATCTCCAACAGGCACGATGTGCACCCTTGCCTGCTCGACCGAATCAAACTGCATAATCGTTCTTGCCAGTTCCCCCTGGAGGGCCTCCTGGTACTTGAGTTTCTGCACGAATTCAGTCGTGCCGAATGGGAGATTGTCAAAAACCTCGAAACCGACGTTTTGGCCCTTGGGAAGCCCCTGGCTCGCCATCTCAAGCCGCAATTGATAGACCTGGTTTTCCGGCACCATGATGGCACGGCCGCCATCTTCCAGTTGAAAAGGGATTTTTTTGGATTTCAGCTTCTCTGCGATTCGACTCGCGTCGGTAGCATCCAGATTGGAAAACAGAATCTGGTAGTCAGGTCTGTTTGTCCAGATGACCAGCGCGATGAACCCTCCCGCGACAAGGCTCAGTATCACCGCGAAGGTGATCATTCTGGCCAGCGGAAGATTCCGAAAGACCTGTATGAGCTGTCCGAACCCGTTTGTCTCATTTTCTGCCATGGTAAAAACCCCCTTTAAACTACACCTGCATCCTCATAATCTGCTGGTATGCCTCGAGAAGCTTATTCCTCACCTGGAGCAGAAGTTTGAAAGACAGGTCCGCTTTTTCCGTTGCCAGCACTACTTCGTGGAGATCACTGGTTTTGCCGACCGCGAGATCCTCCATCTTTCCATCTGCCTTCTGGAGTTCTTCATTCACCCCTTCGGCATAATGTTTCAGGGCATCCGCAAAACCTGTTTGTTTCTTCTGCGTCCCTGCTTTTTGCACGTTCGGGAGAGGCTGCAACCCCCCTATCTGTTTTATGCCATTCATTTGTTTCTCCTGGTTTTTCCCTGTAATCGTTCAATCTTGGCGGTTTACCGGAATAGATCCAGGGCCCGCAGGGCCATTCCCTTCGCCGTCCTGACGGCTGCGGCATTTGCCTCGTACCCCCGGTTGGCGTTCAGCAGTGAGACCATTTCCTGGACAAGGTTCACATTCGGCAGGTAGACGTATCCCTGCTTATCCGCGTCCGGGTGGGAAGGATCAAACACCTTTTTGAATTCTCCGGAGACCGGGACGATCCCCTTGACTTTCACCCCGTACACCTCTTGCCCGCTCTCCGCGTTTTTCATTGCCTCTTCAAAGGACTCGTGAACGGAATTCGTCTGGAAAACCACCGTTTTCCTCCGGTAAGGGCCTCCACTCGCTGTGCGGGTAGTGTTTGCGTTGGCCAGGTTCATGGATATCACATTCACCCTGGTACGCTGCGCCGCCATGCCGCTCGCTGCTATGTCGATCGCTTTTATTAAACCCATGAAGATTACCTCCGTCCTTCGATTGCTGCCCGCAGGAGATCAAATTTTTTTGAAAGCATCTTGACCGTTGCTTCATAGAGAAGATTGTTCTTGGCCATCTTGGCCATCTCCCTGTCTATATCCAGGGAAGCATCGTTTCCTGTTGATCGGGATTCTGTTTCAACCGCAAAGGATTGACCTTCCATACCCGGCTCCTGGAGACCGGGAAAATGTTTCCGGTCAGTCTTTTTGAGGCGGACCTGCGTCTCATCCATCGCCCTGCGCAACTCGTCATCAAATTTCAGTTTTTTCGGATGAAACCCCGGCGTGTCTATGTTCGCTATATTACTGGCAATAACGCGTTGGTTCTGTACCCGGTAGTCCAGGGTACGACTCAGTATCCCCATTGTCCGGTCAAAAAGCGTCCTGTTTATGCCAATCTCGTCACTCATGGCCATGCTCCTGTCTTTCACGTAATACACCCGTCTCTTGCAAAAGCGATACCAGCTCACCAATGGTGTTGCTGGCGCTCCATACACAGGATCTTCCTGCTTTCCAGGTCTTATTAGCCCGCTTTTCTCACGGGCCTTCGTAGCGAGGCGGCGGGAAGGCCCGTGGATACAAGGCGCGCGAAAAAAAATGGATGAAGGCATACTTGCAGTATGTCAAAGTCATTTTTCAAGCGCAACGCAGTAGACATGGGTCTTCCCGCCGCCACAGTAGATTGCTCGTGAGAAATGCGGGTTAGCCCGCCTCTCTGTCAAGATTTTGACTATCTTTCTGCTTCTGCTGGTATTCGTTGAGTTTGTTCCGCAGCGTTCTCACGCTGATTCCCAGCATCTTGGCTGCATGGGTCCTGTTTCCCTGGTTTTTCTCAAGTGCGTGGAAAATCATTTTCTTTTCCATTTCACGCAGTGGCTGGACTTCAGGTTTCTCCTGGAGAGGCTTTCGATGGGATGGACGCATGATGCGAGACAGATCTGCCGGCCCGATGACTTCGGTTTCAAGCAGCAGCGTGGCACGTTCCATGAGATTTTCCAGCTCCCGGACATTTCCGGGCCATTGCTCCTTTTTCAAAAGGTCCTCTGCTTCTCTGGACAATGACTTGGGCGTTTCTCTGTTCAAATTCCCATGTTTCTCCAGAAAAAATTTTGCAAGAGGACCCAGGTCCTCCGGGCGTTCCCTGAGGGCGGGAATCTTCAGGGGCACTACGCTGAGCCGGTAATACAGATCGAGGCGGAAATTTCCTTTTTCGATCTCCTCTTCCAGGTCCCTGTTTGTGGTGGCGATTATGCGCACATCCACAGGCTTCGAAAACTTGCCTCCAACCCTGTCGATCTCCCCTTCCTGGAGAACCCGCAGGAGTTTCGCCTGCAGGGAAGGAGCAATTTCACTGATTTCATCCAGGAGCAGGGTACCCCCGTCAGCCAGCTCAAATTTTCCTGCTTTCCGGGAGATAGCGCCGGTGAACGCACCCTTTTCGTGTCCAAAAAGCTCACTCTCCAGGAGATTTTCGGGAAGCGCCGCACAATTAAGCGCGATAAAAGGTTTTTCGCTCCTGTTACTGTTCCGGTGAATATACCGGGCAAGAACCTCTTTTCCGGTCCCGCTTTCTCCTTCCACCAGGATTGTGGTGCGGCGGGGGGCAATCCTCCTGGCCATGCTGAAAAGTGCGATCATTTCCTGGTTGACTGCGACCGGTTCAAAATCATCGCGAAACAATACCCGCTGTTTCTTGTTCCTCCCGTTTCCCGGTGCCGGCGACTTGAGCGCCCCCTCCAGCACCGCCCAAAGTCGATCTTCCGTGACGTTCGCCGGGAGGTAATCAAATGCACCGAGTTTAACCGCCTGAACCGCCTGTTCCACCGAAGGATTTTCGCTCAAGAGGACCATGCATAATTCAGGACATTTCTCCCGTATTACCCTGAGCGTATTGAGCTCGCCCGAAGGGTCCCCTTTAAGAAGTCCGATCCACAGGCTGGGAGACAGCGTTCCGATACGCTCGGGGAGGTTCCCGTTTCCATCCTCCACCACTACCCGGAAACCCAGCCCTTTCAGGCGGTTCCAAACGCCCGCCGGCAAGGGGACATCAGGTGCTGTCCACAAGATATTATTGTCTGGCATGCCTTAGTTCTTGCCTCCTATCTGTGGCCAGATGGAAAGTTTTTTGAGTTGTCTCTGGAGATTCAGGGAACCCAGCTTTATCTGGGCGTCAGACTGGAGCGCCGGTGTTCCCTCTTCAGAAACTTCGCGCAGGAGTTTCTCTCCCGTCTGAAAATTGCCCGCTTTCACATATTTCATGGCCAGGCGGTATCGCAACTTCCAGTAACGCGAATCCGGGCCCCGGCCTTCATACACCTCGTTCAGCACGTTTTCCGCACCGCTCATCCGCCCCAATCCCAGCAGGGCCTCTGCCTGCCCCAACCGCACCTCCCAGAAACCGGGTCGGCCTTTTTCATACCCATTCCGGAGCGCACGGGCAAAGGCTTCAAGCGCATCGGAATATTTTTTCTCCCCGAGATACCCCTCACCGAGTTTCCAAAGGGCGGAAAGGAGAATTCCTTTGAGTTTCTTGTGCTTTTCAGACAGGGTGATGGCATTATTCAGGGCAGCCCGGGCCTCCTGGTACTTCCCCTGTGCATGGAGGACTTGGCCCATGGAAAGGTATATATTCGCCATCTCTTCCGTGGGGACAGCCTTTTTGTGTTGCAGCATTTCCGCATAAAGATCATATGCTTCTTTGAAACGCTTCTCCCTGTTGTACCTTTCGGCCAGGGCACGTGTCACTGCCAGCCTCGTGGCAAACTGGAGCCTCCCCTTTCGCGCCTCTTTCAGCAGCTGGATGCTTTCCTGGGAAAATCCGGACGACGACAGGCAGTCCGCAAGGCCCAGGTAATACTCTTTTATTTTTTCTCCGCTCAGGTCGGCCGGGTCGAGTTCGCGGTAAGCCGATACAGCGCCGGAGTAGTCCTTCAGCTCCTGTAATGATTGAGCCACCAGGAGTTCTTTGTCCGGCCGTATCTTCCCTTTAAGGAGGGCGTCATTTTCATGAAAGAGGCTGACTAATTCAGAATACTTGGACTTTTTATACAAGTCACCCATGGCCCCTTCCGCCGCCCGCGCAAAGAGGCTCCTGGCTGCGGTCACCATGGAATCTTTCGGAGGTTTTCTCACAAGCTCCTTCAGGCTCTCCATGGTTTTCTGATAAAGACCTGCCTTGTAATACGCATTGGCAACCTTCAGAGTCGCTATCTCAGCAATCGACCCCTTGGGATGTTTCTTCATTATTTCCTGAAATTTTTTGACATCCCCATGCAGCTCCCCCAGTCGAAGCTCCGCAATGGAAGCCCCTTCAGATTCAGGGTAGGTGTCTTTTACCAGGGTATAGAGTCCCTCAGCCTTTTTCCGTTTTGATTCCTGAAGGTATGTATCCGCGATGTGCATCAGGAGGAGATCGTTGCCTTCCCGCTCATTCGCCAGATTGATCGCCCGATAGAAGTAGTCTCGAGCTTTTGTGTACTCTTTCAGGTAGAGATAGTTCTGTGCCTGGACTGAGAGGAACTCCGGTTCTTCCACAAAAAACCCGGGATTTATTTTTGCTATCTTTGTGAGCCGTTTTTGTGCCTCATCGTAAAGCCCCCTGCTCTGCAGATACCGCGCAATCCCGAAAAGTGCACGGGAGGTCAATTCCGGTGCTGGATACCTGCGCAAAACCGTCTTGAAATCATCCACTGCTTTCTCAGAGAGATGCTTCTCCAGGTAGATTTCTCCCCGCGCCAGATAGGCTTTTCCCAGCGCTCGACTGTCTTGATACCGGCGAATAGCCAGGTCGAGGCAGCTTAATCCCAGGTAGTGACTCCCGCTTTCTGCATATGCCTTCGCCATTTTCAGGTATGACTTCAGGGCGAGTTCTGAATCAGGCGCCCCGTTTATGACCTCTTGATACGCTGCAATAACCTTTTCCAACAGCCCCTTTTCGCCTCCCCGAAGCGCTGAAAACAAGATCTCGGCTTTCATGAATCGCAACTGTTCAGAGACATCCGAGTCCGGATAGGCTTCAAGAAATTTCTCGATCAGGCTCAATGCCTGATCGATCTTCTGGAGTTCCCTTGCCCGCAGGATTGCCCCATACAGTACCGCCTCTTTTGGCTCAAATTTGGGGTTTTTCTTTTTCCCCGGTATCGGGCCCGGATGTTTAGCAGGCTCCTTATCAGGTATGTCGCTCTTGTGATCGGGAGCTGGGATTGATGGTTTCGGGATGGTGATGGTCACCTTCGGGCCGTCCCCCTCCATCTCATGCGGGACCTTTTCAGTCATTGTTTCAGGTGATTCATGGGATTCAATTTCCTTTTTGTCTGGAAAGGCCACAAGGGTTTTCTGGATGATCACCGGTGAAGTTTCCGGCATGGCTTCCTGGAGAATCGATTTCTCGAGGGGGGCACTGGCATTCTCCTCTGGAACGGGTTTCTCCAGCTTCCCAAACCAGGATGGGAGTATGACGTTCCCGGTGAAGGATTTGTCCGGCTCGGGGTAAGAATCCAGTACCAGCCTGCTTCCTGCTGCCAGCCAGAAAATCCTGAATCCGGCCTGCCCGGATTCGAACCCCAGTGAAATCCCCAGCCCTCCGGGCCTTGTTTTCATTTTTATCCGCCTCACCCCTTTTCCGGGAACAGCCTTTCGCGCGGCAAGGCTGTTTTTCACTCCTTTCAGGATGACCTCCACCGTATCCTCTCCTTTCCAGGAGAAACGCCACAATGGTCGGGACGTCAGGTCTATGACCGTTCGTGTAAACTTTTTTCTCACCCCGAAACGGAGATCCTCCAGCGTGCATGCTCCTGAAACACCCGGGGGTTCCCTTTCCCATATCTTTGTCCTCAGAAAAAACCTGAGATTGAGTAATTTTTCACCGGCAGACCAGGAAGATCGCACCTCTCTCACGGGATTGGGAAATTTCATGACAAGGCGAAGGCTATGGCCCTTTTCCGGCACCATTTCAAGCGAACTTTTCCACTTTCTGAGGTGCTTCACGAAAAGTGCACCGGGAATAGTGCTGTCAAGGCCCAGGATGATTCTTTCCGGAGCATCGGAAGCAATGGTGTAGGAACCGTAATCGGCCAGTTTGAGCACAACGGTCCATTCATCTTCCCCTGGTTGGAAGTACACGTCCTGTGCCCTGTTCTCCGCAATTGCGTAGGGTTCGCACAGCAGGATGCAGGCCAATGCCAGGAAAAACAGAAGCGCAAAACATGCTCTGGTCTTCTGCGGGTACATAAAAATCGCTATTTTCCCCTATCACGAATGGACTGAAGCAATTGAATGATCCTTTCCTGCTGCTTGATAATCTGCAGGTTGGTCCGCACGGTGAACGTGCTTGAAACCGCGATTTGTCTCAGGTATTCATCAGACATATTGTTGCTGTAGACCTTCTTCCCCCCGTCGGTGGTTCCTTGAAGGGCTTCGTAAAAATCTCTTGTAAGGTCAACATACACCCCGTCCGGGAGACGGTATTGCGATGAATCACTCTCAGCCTTTGTTATTGTGACCGCATTCAGCAAAATGGCAGCCAACCCTGCCGCCACCATGCAGAAAATCGCCCTTTTCCACCCTTTCATGGTTTCCTCCAGGTGCTCATTTCTCAGACAGTCAGGTCTAGGCCGGATCGAAAAACCCGCCCGGAGACCCCGCACAGAAATCCTTTCCCTTTCTTTAAGCACATCCCGTGCCACGTTTCCGGTTCAGATAAAAGTCGTGGTTTTTGTCTAATAACCATTTGGTTTTACTTATTTTCAGGCTGAAAGGACGTTTCGGGCATCTTTGCGAAATTCTCCAGGGAAAAACAACCTCCGTCATTTTTTTGACTACTGCTCAACTTCCTTGCTTTTGAATCCATCCTTGCGCTATAAGAGAGATGAAAAATCATGATACCCTTACGAGACACCATTCGGTCCCGCAGCTACCCCGTCGTGAACAGCTTGATCATCGGCGCGAATGTGCTCGTTTACCTGATCGAACTCGCGCACGGCCCTGACTTGCGCCGTTTCTTTCTCACATACGGCCTTGTTCCCGTGCGCTATTCCGTGCCGGAAATCAGCGCCTATTTTTCTCCGGCCCAGCAGATATTCTCCTTCTTCTCGTTCATGTTTATTCACGGAGGTTTCTGGCACCTCCTGGGAAACATGTGGTCGTTGTACATCTTCGGTGACAATGTTGAAGACCGCCTTGGCCCTTTTCGCTACCTTGTTTTCTATGTTCTGTGCGGCCTTGTTTCCGGCCTTTCGCACCTCATGCTGAATTACCACTCCCAGGTACCCACAATCGGAGCCAGCGGTGCCATTGCCGGGGTTATGGGCGCCTATTTCATTCTCTATCCAGGCGCAAGAGTTCTCACTCTCATCCCCTTGTTTTTCATTCCCCTGTTCTTTGAAATTCCGGCCTATATTTTCCTGGGGCTCTGGTTTCTCCTCCAGTTCCTCAGTGCCGCCGGGACTCCTTCCCAGGGAGGAGGCGTGGCATGGTGGGCTCACATCGGAGGATTTCTGGCAGGCATGCTTTTCCTGAAACTCTTTCTCAAATTGCCGGAAATTGGGCTTACCCAAGCCATGCGCCGAACTACAGAAAAGAAAAAAACGCATCGCCTGCAGGTCATCCACACGTCCTCTCCTGTTGATGACCCGCATCTCTACGGGACGTTGACCATTACTCGTCTGGAAGCGCAGAATGGTTCGCGGAAATTGGTCAATATCCCATGGGGTTTCCAGAAGCGAGTCTTCGCAGTGACAATCCCTCCGGGGATAAAAGACGGGGCCCGCCTCCGCCTGGAGGGGATGGGAAAACGAATCGACGATGTACGGAGAGGAGACCTTTTTCTCAAGATCAAGGTAGAGGATTAATTGCCGAACGTGGCAGGAAATGGTACCAAAAGATTGATGGGATCGCGAAAAGTTCAGAATTCGCTTTTTCCGTCATTCCGGCGAAAGCCGAAATCCTGTAATTTCAATAAGGTCTGGATGCCGGATCAAAGCCTGTCGAAGATGCCGCTTTGCGGTGCCCCGGACGCGATCCGGGGTCCGGCATGATGATTTTTCGATTTTTTGCGGCTTTATCAAGATTGGGTTCACATGAAAGGAGAAAACAATGGCACAATTAAGCGATGTCCAAAAATTACAGATCAGAAGGAAGTATGAAAAACTTGACCGCCGCCATGCGAGGGGGCTGCCCGGTCAGGATACCAGGCTGCAGCAATTTACGGCTGAGGAAATCAGGCGTGTTTTTGAACAAAACGCTGCTGATTCACAAAGATGGCCGACGTTCACTGATCTCGAGGATCACATGCGAAATATCGCACAACTCAGATCCATGGGCTATCCCGCGCCGGTTTGAGCAGAAGGAAAGATCATCTAAGGAGACAAAACCGCACTTTTTGTGTTCGTGATGACAGACGTCATAAAAAATATGTGATGAGGACCATACCATGAAAATTGTGCTATTGGGGGGCCTCGGCCTCCAGGGCAAAGCTGCCTTGCTTGACCTGTCCAGAAGCAACGCTGTAAATAAAATCATTTGCGCTGACACGGTGACAGAAATACCAGAGCATCTCAGGCCTTACTTGGACCTGGACAAAATCACCTTTATCCAGATAGATGCCTCTTCAAAAAACTCCATTTTAAGAATTTTCCAGGAAAATGTGGATGCAGCCATAGACCTGTTGCCCGCCCCCTTGATGGGGAATGCGTTTGAAGCCGCTCTTGAAGCCGGGGTGAGCATTGTCAGCACAAACTACTTCCACAAGAATGAACAGATTAACGAACGAGCCGGGACAGCGGGTATATCTATTATGCCAGAATGCGGACTTGACCCTGGCATTGACTTGGCCATTTTCGGTCATGCCGCCAAAGAATTTGACGAACTCTACCGCCTTAATTCCTACTGTGGAGGTATTCCCGAAAAGAAGGCCAGTAATAATCCACTCAAATACAAAGTAAGCTGGAACTGGGACATGGTCCTGACCACCCAGAAAAGGGAATCGATCTTCATAAGCAATGGCCAACAAGTGAAAATTCCGCCTGAAAAGCAGCACGATAACAAGTTCATCCACCAGATATCATTTCCGGACCTTGGAAATCTCGAGGCCATTCCCAATGGTGACGCCGCATTCTATGCCGACATCCTGGATGTCGGGAGCTCTATTGTGGAGACAGGGCGTTACGCTCTTCGCTGGCCCGGATGGTGCTCCTTCTGGAAGCCGTTAAAAGAATTGGGTTTCCTGGGTGATGAGCCCCTCCAAGGATGCGATTCGGATATAACTCCTCATCAATTCCTGGTGAAATTGATCGGTCCCCAGATTCAATATGAGGACGACGAGAAAGACATCGTGGTTATGTACAATATCTTTGAGGGCCTGAAGGAGGGACGGAAGAAAAGGATCACCAATTCCATCATGATTGAGAGAGACCTGGAAACAGGATTGTTTGCAATGAGCATTGGAGTGGGGTACACTGCAAGCATAGTCGCCCAAATGCTGGGAAGCGGTCAAATCGACCGCAAAGGCCTGCTCAGTCCCGCAATTGATTTGCCGTATGAGCCATTCATGAACGAACTAGCTGAAAGAGGTATTTCAGTAAAGGAAGAAACAGATTTCGGAGAGGCATAGCCCGCTTTTCTCACGGGCCTTCGTAGTGAGGTGGTGGGATTCCCGTGGATACAAGACGCGCGAAGAAAAATGGATGAAGGCGTACAAAAAACAGTGCTGAGTCATCAGTGCTGAGTTCTGAGTTTCTTCCTTGATTAATGGTGTTTCGTTTTCATACTTCGCACACAGTTGTTTGCACTTCGCACTGGGTTATGTCAAAGTCATTTTTCAAGCGCAACGCAGGAGACATGTGGCTTTCCGTCGCCACAGTAGATTGCCCGTAAGAAATGCGGGTTTGGAACAAATTATTAACCATGAAAGGAGGAGTTGATTATTATGTTACGGAAAAGTTTGATGTTTCTTTTGCTGATGCTATTTGCGGTGGGCATGGTGTCTTCGGCTTCTGCAGGCACCCTTGATGATATCCTTAAGCGTGGAGAACTGCGGGTGGCGGTGCAAACCCAGGGGCCTCCCTTCAGTTTCGTGGATAAGCACGGCAACCGGACCGGCAGCTCCGTTGAATTTTGCCGGCTCATGGCCAAGGAAATGGGTGTAAAAATCAAGTTTCTGGACTATGACTGGGATGGTCTGATCCCGGCCTTATTGTCAAAAAAAGCCGATATTCTCGCCGCTGACATGACCGCGAAGCTCAAGCGCGCATTGAAAGTCTCTTTCACCAAACCGTTTTATACCACGGGCCAGGTCATGTATGTCAAAGCAGGCTCCCCCATTAAATCGGTCGCGGACGCCAACAAACCGAATATTACCATTGCGACGCTCCTGGGCTCCACGTACACCGACACGGCCAAAAAGCATATGCCCAAGGCCAAGATCAAGGAATACAAAGGCGGCGGCAATATCGCCATGAATGCTGTGGTTGCCGGCCACGCGGACATGGGCATCGCCGATCTAAGCTCGGTTAACGCCATGGCGTCCAATTATCCCCCGGGCACGATTGTTGTGCTGCCAACTATGCTCTCCTATGAACCTCTATCCTTTGCTGTTCGTCCTCAGGACCGGCACCTGCTTGAATGGGTCAATCTCTTCTTCGACTGGATCCGCGCTGATGGCCGCTATGAGCAAAATATGACCTACTGGGTGAAAACCACCAACTGGAAAAAGGACCACTAGGAGCAGTCCCTTTGTCAGCCGGGACCCGCCAAAACAGGGCCCCGGCCAACTAAAATTATATGCTGAAGACATTCAATTTCCGCGTCATCTTTGAAATGATGCCTCAGTTTCTGCACGGTTTGGGAAACACGGCATGGATATGCCTGGTCGCGCTTATCGGGGCCCTGCTGATGGGCATCATCTCCTGTGTGATGCGGCTATCAGGGAAACGCCTCATTTCTTTTCCGGCAGTGGCCTATATCGAAATGATAAGGTCGACACCGCTTTTGGCCCAGCTCTATTTTTTCTACTTCGGGCTGCCCGGGCTGGGAATTCCCCTTACCGAGACCCAGACCGGTATTATGGCCTTGTCCCTGAACAGCGGTGCCTACACTGCTGAGATCATCCGGGCTGGCATCGTGTCCATCCCCAAAGGGCAACTAGAAGCGGCCACAGCTTCCGGGCTGAGCTTGTTCCAGCGACTGCGCTACATCATCCTGCCCCAGGCCATTGGCGTCACTATCCCTGCCCTATTGGGACAGATGATCGTTTTGGTAAAAGACAGTGCCTTGCTGGCCCTTATCTCGGTCTTTGAGCTAACCCGGGCCGGACAGTTGATGGCATCTGAACGCTTCATGCCTGCCGAGGGTTTTTTTACAACTGCGGCCTTTTATCTTGTGATTTATTTTGTACTCAAGTTTCTTTCCCAACAATGGCAAAAACGACTCATTTTCCAGCAGGACAGGTGATCAGGACACTATGTGGGGCATCTATTTACACAACCTTTTGGATTCATTTCCCTTTTTCTTAAAAGGACTTTGGGTGACCATCCAAATCTCCGCGCTGAGCCTGTTCATGTCAACAGTATGCGGTTTTTTTCTGGGAATCATCCGTTCCACGCGGACACGCAGCATCAATATCGTCCTGGCAGCCTACGTGGACATCATCAGAGGCACCCCATTTCTGGTACAGATATTTATCGTATTCTTCATTCTCCCTGAATGGGGAATTCAGCTTGATGCTTTCACGTCAGCGGTATTGAGCCTTACCATCTACGGGACGGCTTACATTTGTGAGATCGTCTCCGGTGGCATTCAGACGATACCAAGAGGTCAAACCGAGGCGGCTGTATCCAGTGGGCTGACTTGGCCGCAACAAATGCGCTATGTTATCGTGCCCCAGGCCTTGCGGCCGATTCTGCCCCCCCTGGTCGGACAGTATGTCCTGATGATCAAGGATACAGCGGTGGTTTCAGTGATCGGGCTGACCGATGTAACTCGCGTGGGCTGGTTCACGGTGCAGCGAATCCCGGAAGGCATTCTTGTTTTCGGTTTGGTAGGGATTCTCTATTTTTTGATCTGTTATCCACTCGTCTGGTTTTCAAACAGGCTCGAAACCATGCTGTCCACAGAGAAAAGCGGGTTAGGATGAGAAAGGTATGACGGGGTAAACCGACTCATGATCACCTTCAAGAAAGTAAACAAGTGGTTTGGCCCTTTGCATGTGCTCCAGGACATTAATCTGGACATAGAAAAGAGCGAAGTGGCAGTCATTTGCGGGCCCAGCGGTTCGGGCAAGAGCACCCTGATCCGCTGCATCAACCGGTTAGAGTCTATACAGTCCGGCGAACTGTATGTTGACGGGATACCGGTGCACGACAAAAAGACCAATCTCATCGATGTACGCGCCGAAATCGGCTTTGTCTTTCAGCAGTTTAATCTTTATCCTCATATGACCGTTCTTGAAAACGTTACCCTCGCCCCGGTCAAAGTCAGAAAGATGAAGCCCGAGCATGCGAAACAGATTGGCATTGAGCTCCTGGAAAAAGTGGGCATCCATGAAAAGGCGGATTCTTATCCTGCCCAGCTTTCCGGCGGGCAACAACAACGGGTCGCCATCGCGCGAGGGTTGGCCATGCAGCCTAAAATCATGCTCTTTGATGAACCCACTTCGGCCCTCGACCCCGAAATGATCAACGAAGTGCTTGAAGTTATGATTCAACTGGCCAAAGACGGCATGACTATGATTGTGGTCACCCATGAAATGGGGTTTGCCCGCGAGGTGGGACACAAGGTGATTTTCATGGACGAGGGGCAGATTGTGGAGACTGCTCCACCAGATGATTTTTTCGACCATTGTAAGCAAGAACGGACACGCCTGTTTTTGAGCAAGATCTTGACCCACTAAACAGAAGAAGCCGACCCTGTGCCGCTTTCTCGAGCCTGAAGAATATGCCTCTAACCCTTCATCAGAATTCCCAAAGGAAGATCGAGGATATTTCCGGTCCCTGGATTGAAGTAGACCTGGATGCCATCAGTCACAATATCAATCAGATTAGTCAATTCCGCCGCACCAAACTGATGCCGGTTGTTAAGGCCAATGCCTACGGTCACGGAGCCGTCCAGGTGGCTCGCCATTTGGAGCGATTGGAAGCCGTGCATGGTTTATGCGTAGGCGTCGTGAGAGAAGCTATTGAATTGCGGAAATCCGGCCTGAAAATTCCCCTTCTCAACTTGGGGCATTACACCCAGACAGAAGCCAAACGCATCGTCGCCTTGAACATATCCCAGTCTGTTTTTACTGACGCTGTGGCCTGGCTGAATGAGGCCGCTGGAGAGCAAACCCATGTGGCCGAGGTGCACATAAAGATTGACACCGGCCTCGGTCGGGTCGGCGTTCCTCATCACAGGGCGCTTCGATTTATAGAACAGGTGGCCAGCCTCGCCAATGTGCGCATAGCGGGCGTTTTCACCTCCCTCACAGAGGACCTGGAATTTGACAAAATCCAGATGAAACGTTTTCAAACTGTCCTGAGCCAAGCTGAAGCCAGAGGAATCTCAGTGGGAATCAAGCATGTCGCATCCAGCGCTGGAATATTGGGATACCCTGAGTCAGACCTGGATATGATCCGCCCCGGCATCATGGTTTTCGGCCATTACCCCTCGCCTGCCGAGTGGAAGCTCAAAAGGATCGACCTCAAGCCCGCTTTAACTTTAAAAACCAGGGTTGTTTATGCGAAAAAACTGACAAGGGGTGACCCGATAGCTTACCACCAGGTTTACAGGGCCCGTAGAGATGAAACCATCATCACGGGCGGCATAGGGTACTCAGATGGGTATCCGACATCTCTGGCCGGAAGGGGAGAGTGTCTCATTAAAGGAACCAGGCATCCCCTTATCGCGTCGTTGACAGCCAACCACATCTACGTGCGGAGCTCCCGGGATGATATCGAACCGGGCGAAGAAATTGTCCTTTATGGCAAACAGGGAAAAGAGGAGATTACGCTGGAAGATATCGCTCAACTGAGCGGGCACTCGGTGTACGAACTCCTGACCATGCTTAGCCCCTTCTTGCCCCGCTTTTGTTCGAGCGGTTAATGGGTGCCCTCAATTTCACCAATTTCAAAGTGATTTGTTCGCCGAAGGCGTATCCTGTGAATTCATCCAACCGGGCAATGGTGTGCCTGTAGCTTCGGCATAAACAGTTTCAGGCGCAATATCTATCTCGTCTCCCCAGGTAAGCACTCCAAGCCCTCTCATTTTAAAATATGGCGAACGGTTCGATCAGGCGCGCACTTTCAAATTTAAACACAACGCAAGCGTGAATGGCACCGGGACAAATAGAAAAGTGGTCCCAGCGGCTATCCAGTCGCCAGGATTGGTTGGTTTCACCTTTCTCTTCCTTCTCTGATAATATTTACGATTTCTTTTGTAGTTACTTTCGCTTTAATTGATGGGACGTCTAAAGGCGAAGAAGGGACTTTTTCTGGAATCAAGGCAAAGGTTCGACCGTCCTTCCTTCTTATGATAACTTTTCCTGTACTTTCTGCCTGTTTAAGAACAATCGCGAGCTTTTGTCTGGCCTCTGAGTATGTATAAACCTGCATTTTAAACCT
>QMLQ01000044.1 GCA_003646815.1 Deltaproteobacteria bacterium
AGCCGCGTGCGGCAAGGCGTAGTCTAAGGCATTTCACAATTTGTCCATTTGAAGAAACCGGTCTACTCGACACACCCAAGAAATCCTTCTTTGGGAACCAGGTTGTCAATCTGGAACTCACGGGCAGGAGAGCGGCATATTCCCTCCGCTACGTTCGCTCCGCCGTCCATGGCTCCGCTCACTGCGGATCAGGCACTCAGCCTGTTGAGTGCCTGATGACGCAGCTCCGGGAAAATCCCGTTCCCCTGCCCAACAATAAATACCGTTTTTGGACAAGAATGGCTGCAACTAGTAATAATACCAGATTGTTTTGTAATGTGACGGATTTTCACCGATTTGTTTTAATCGCTTAAGATAATCATAAATCGATACATCCGTATAGATGTACGTATCCATCAATGATAATTTTTTTTCCCAGGGATGAAATTCATAGACCCTGCGGCCGTCTGGTAATATGGAGATGATATCGTGGTGCTGGGAGGCGCGGAGGTAGTTCTTGCCCAGTTTCGGGACGTTAAAAACGATTTCGTCGGTGCGGACGGTTCCGGGCAGCAGGCGGGCTTCTTCTTGCTGTTCCTGCAACAGTCGGGCGATAGGGACCCGGTAATCATCTGTTTCCTCTTTTCCCTTAGTGTTGAAAGTATAGTAGGGTGTCACCCCGATCAACCGCAGCTTCAGCCGGAGTGCGGCCGCCTCGAATTTTCTGGAATTGTAAAAGGTGTAAACTAGCTGGTTGTTGACCTCCATGCCGGTGCGCCGGAATTTCTGGACCGCTTCCATGGCCTGCGGGGTCACTTCATAGGGGTGTTCGAAATGGGTCACCAGGATAAGCTCGCGTTTGCCGGGATTTTGGAAGTGATTGATATCCCGGACGAGTGATTCCGTCACCCGCTGAGGAAGGGTCACCGGCATGCGGGTTCCGATCCGGATCCTTTCCACATGCTTGATACGGGAAAGTTTGAAAAGCAGATTCTCAAGCCGGGCGTTGGATAACAGCAAGGGATCGCCGCCGGTTATCAGTACCTCGTTGATCTCAGGGGTGTCGGCGATCCAGCTGATTGCCCTGTCCAGTTTCTCCTTGTGCAGCATTGCGCCGGTGGAATGTACATCTTCGATTTCCCAGTTCCGTTGACAGTATACGCAGATCTGGGGACAGGTCATGATCGGTTTTAGAATCACGATCATGGGATAGCGCCGGGTAATTCCCTCAATGGGGGAGGTGTCCCGTTCGAGCATGAAGTCAATAGAAGACTCCGAATTGTTTCGCATGTCGTTCAATTTTTGAACATACCGGAGAGAGGGAATCACTTGGGCACGCACGGCCGCGTCGGCCCCTCCCCCGGGCTGGTAGTCCATCAGCGACAGATAATAAGGGGTGATCCCAAAAGGGATTTTATAGCGGCGGGCCAGTTTGACGGCCTGGTATTCCTCGGGCGTCAGCTTGATGAGCGCATTTAGGGTGTCCGCATCGCGGATGATATTTCGGGTATGCCATTTCCATCTTTCCCATTCCAGTTCGGTTGCGCCGAAGTATTTCAGGATCCGGGCCTTATTCAGGCTTCTCTTGCGTATCACTTCGCGATCCATTCCACTGGGATATCGATCGAGAAATCGGCGGGCTGATCTGGCCATGCGGGAAAGATCGTTAGAACGGATCCGGGCGGCTTTCTGACCTTGATACTTACCAAACACCGCTGGTTTGACCGAATAAATACCGGTGTGGCCGCTGATCCCCTTGATCAAATGTTCGAACTCGGCGAAAAACCCCGGGCTCGGTTCTGGCAGGTCTTCGGGTTGAGCGCCCCCATTTAACAATGTGTCCACATAGTTCAGCAGGCTGAAGCCGGCAAGACGCTCGCTTCTTTTGGACAGGATTCTTCGGCAAACATTAATGGCATCCCGGGTCAGCACCCATTCCAGCGGTGGAATCTTAGGGTTGTCGTCAAAGGTGGCCACCAACATTCGCGATAAGTAGTTTCTTATTATCATACGTTTGGTATCCAGCGATTTGTTCGACAAAAAAATGGGTTTTAGCTCAGGGGCATAGCCTATAATTTTATTCAATTTCTTCTGAACGCTCTCTTTTGACACATGAATACTCCTTAGCCTGGAATGATTCCAAATCGTGGTTCACCGGAAATGATATTTGAGGTGGAACTCAAAGGTTTTTAATGTTCATTCAGACGCTTTATCATTTCATAATGATTGATATTTGGCAAGGCAGCGCTTCGAAAAAGCCTGCTGTTTAATCCGAAGTTCCTATAAAAATTGGTCTAATAATGAGCACAACATAATCTCGGGAGAATGGAAATGGGCTCTCCCTTGACATGTGACAAATCCTCATGTGGGAGGGTTGGACCCAAAACAACTTGTGGCCTCAGGGAAATGGATTGAGGCCCGGCCGGGGGAAAAGGCATGAGTATGTTTGAGCGGGGAATTTATCGATTCTCTGAACGCCGCAAAAATGACTGTAAATAATGAGAAATACGTGTTATAAGATAGTCAGCTTCTGGCAAAACGAAACCAGGTTCAAGGATTGATGAAAGCATATCAAAGACAAACGAAAAAAGATATCAAGTCATTGTTTCGTCCCTCCCTCTTTTGGGATGCGGATGAAATTGACTCAATTCAGCATGCCACTTATATCATTGCCCGTGTACTGGACTATGGCGATATAAAGGATGTCCATCAGCTCATGAAGATATATGAACCTCAGGATATCATCGCTGCGCTAAAGAAAAGGCGGAGCCTCTTCCCCTGGACCGGGAAATATTGGGCCATTAAGTTCAAAATTCCGTTTTCGGAGGTGCCATGTTTGAGCAAGTACTATCCGAGCAAGCAGTAGAAGCTATTGATGATCTGGCACCCTACCTGGCCGGATTCTACCTGGCGGGCGGAACAGGCCTGGCTCTTCAGCTAGGTCACAGAAAATCCTATGACCTGGACTTTTTCTCGGACGAGCCATTCAACACCGATGCCGTGCTGTCCAGCATTCCAAATGATAAAGTACTTTTCACATCATTAGGGACTGTCCATTGCGAAGTGAGGGGTATTCGTATCTCGTTGCTTTATTACGAAGTTCCGCTTCTGTACCCGGCGCACTCGTGGCACCGGATCAGGGTAGCTGACGCGAGGGACATTGCGGCCGAAAAGCTGAAGACTATTTCACAGCGAGGCTCCAAGAAAGACTTCATCGACTTGTATGCCCTCATCCGGGCCGGGCACTCCATTTCCGATATCTGCCATTTGTTCAGACAACGCTTTGAACGGTCTGATATCAATTTTTATCATGTCATAAAAAGCCTCGTTTTCTTCGAAGATGGGGAAATGGAACCTATGCCGCCTGTTTGTGAAGATGCGGAAAAATGGAATTGGGATGACATCAAGTCCTTTTTTGTAGAGAACCTGCATCTCTTTGAGAAGGCCCTTGAACTGGAAACCTGACAGTTCCTTGCAAGAGGAAAGAGGGCCGCCCCTTGACATGTTGAATCTGCCGGCGCTTGCGGAGAGGTGCCCGCCGACTGCCGGAGGAGATCATTCCCGTCATATTATGTTGTGGGCTTCCAGGAAGGAGAGGATCTCTCTCGCGCATTCATCCGTCCGCTCCATGGGCACGAAGTGCCCGGTGTCCTCAAATCCCTTTACGGTGGCACTGGGCAGCAGGGATTTGAAGCGCTTCACCGCAGGCCCCCTGAAAGTGTCAGAATCGGCCCCGTAAAGGACAAGGGTGGGGACCTTTATCCGGGAGCTGAGCTTTTCCGCGAAAGGCGTGTAAACGGCTGCGCAGAATCCCGTTGCATGGGCTAGATGCGCAACAGGCCCGGAAACGCCCCAGTCCATGTAGTTGAAGTCTCCCGCAGGTGTTTTGAAGGTCTGGTCTGTTCCCATATACCGGGTTAGATCGACGCAGGCTAAGGCAGTATGCCGCCGTTTTGGCCGTAGGGCTTTCTCAGGGTTATCCGATCCCGGACAACCCTTGTTCTTTGTGGTGAAGTGCGCGTTACACACCCTTGAATGCCGGCGCTTTTTTCCCCACTGACGAGAGCCCCTCCAGGGCGTCTTGGGTGGAAAAAATCTCCTGCAATCTCGCCAGCTCAGCCTCGATGCCCTCTTCAATGGACATGCTGGTTTGCTGGTCAATCAATTCATTGGCAAGCTTGAGGGCAATGGGGGCCTTTTTGGCGATGATTTTGGCAACCTTTTTTGCCAGGTCATCGGGTATCCCGGTTGGTGCCTGTCCGCTCAACAGCTTTTCCAGGTTCTCACCGGTGCAGGCCTTTGCAAGGGGTTGAAATTTAGCCGGGATCTCCCGCCTGGCGTATTTCTCGGTCTTTCCTTCAGCGGCCATGGCTTTCAGGGCCGCGGGAACGTCTGCCCGATCCACTAGCTTCGTGACTACGCCCAGCTCCAGGGCATCCTTCGCCCTGATGGGCGCTCCTGTAAAGACATAATACTTGGCCAGTTCCGGTCCCACATGCCTGGCGAACCGGAGCATGCCGCCCAGGCCCGGGTAGATCCCAATGCTTGTCTCAGGAAATCCCATGGAGCCTTCAGGGGTGGCGAGGATTTTCTGGCAGGCCAGGGCCAGTTCGCTTCCGCCGCCCAGGGAGAGACCGTCCAGGAGCGCAATGGTGGGTTTTGCACAATTTTCAATTCTCAGGAACAGGTCATGGCCTTTGCGGGTGAATTCAACTGTGTCGGGGATCCGGTTGTTCTTGATGTTCTGAACGAAATAGAGGATATCGGCACCGGCTACAAATGCCTTGCCCGCGCCCTGGAACACGATGGCCACGGCCTCCGGATTTTTCTCGGCCTCGGTAAACCGGGCGTCCAACTGGGATACCACGGTCTCGTTCAGGGCATTCATGGCCTCGGGCCGGTTTATGGTGATGTAGGCGATCCCATCCTTGATTTCCAGGTCGACGAACTGAAACGCAAAGGGCTTTCCCAGATCCTTCTGTTCTTGAAGGATGTGAGGCATGTTGAAATCGGGGTAACGTTCGACAATGGCCTGGACCACCTCATAGGTCTTATCTATGCCGATACGGTTCATGATCTCAAAGGGACCCAGTGACCATCGCAGGCCGATTTTGGCGCCACGGTCCGTATCCTCCATGGAAGCGACACCCTCATCCACCAGGGCGGCGGCAACACCCAGGCAGACACCCAGAAAGCGGTCTCCCACCTCGGCCACCCGGGATTCATCCACCTCTCCTGACAGGTCCCAGGGTTTCCCTGCCTCACCCTGTGCCTTGAGGCATTCGGATGTGGCATAAAAGGGCCCCAGTTCATTTCCCAGGGTGGTGGACGAATGGACCGCAATGGGGATGCCCGTGACATTCATCAGTTCAAACGGGCCCATTCCGATCCGGAAGACGCTCTTTGCTGCTGCTTCGATGGTCGGGATATTGGCCACATTTTCCTCCAGCATGCGCGTGGCCTCATTGAGGAAGGGCACAAAAAACCGATTCACTGCAAAGCCCGGCGCGTCCTTGACCACAATGGCATCTTTCCCATGGAGCTTTGCAAAAAGAAGCGCCAGTTCCAGGGTTTCCCTGCTGGTGGTTGCGTGGGGGATGATCTCCAGGAGCCGGTTCATGGCCGGGTGATAAAAGTAATGGAGCCCGATGAACCGGTCCGGGCGGCCGGTCTTTTCAGCAAATTCCCTTACATAAAAGCTCGATGTATTGGTCGCCAGGATGGTTTTCGGGTCACAGGTGGCATCCAGCCGCTTGAAAAGGTCTTGCTTGACCTGCTTGTCTTCAAATACGGCCTCAATCACCAGGTCCGCGTCTGCCACGTCTTGAATATTGGTTGTTCCCTTGATCCGTGCTACAACCTCCGCAACTTTTTCAGGCTTGAAAACGCCTCGCTCAACACCTTTTTGAAGGAGCGATTTGATATTATTAAAGCCCCGCTCCACGAATTCATCCTTGATATCCATCATGACAACAGGGATTCCTTCCTGGGCTATTTTCTGCACAATACCGCTTCCCATATTTCCTGCACCGACAACACCTACTTTGCTGATTGTGGACATAAGCTTCCCTCTCCGAGTTTGAAAAAGTTATTATTCCGGTCCGGACTGGACCGCTCCCTTGTATTCCGCGGGCTGGTATTCAACTGAAATTTCGGTTGATTGAATCTATATTAAATGCTATCGGAAAAATCAAGGGTTTCAGGATGGGTTTGGAGGCCCGGCGTGGGATTCAATTTGAAGAACCGGTTCCAACCGCCCGGTTGACCACTGTGAAGGTCCCGATGTCACCTGATCGGAAATAGCCGTCGGGAGTGAAGACGTCCCGGGTTTCTTCTTCCATGTGCCAGTATCCTTATGAAGACATTTTCCCCCTTGATCAGGAGTTCCCCGTCATCATCCAGCCGGATCTCCACGCCGGGGAGAGGGCGCCCCACGGTGCCGATGCGGTAATCGGCCAGGTTGCTCATGGTGGCAGAGGGGCACAGCATTCCGTCATGCCGTATCCTTCAATGACCATGATGCCGACTGCATTGTACATCGCCGCCCGGTTTGTGAAAACCTGGTTGATGGTCCTCTTCATAACACATCCTCCTTCAGGTTGATTGTTCAGGGACAATGTTGTTGGTTTCGCCTGACTGACTACTTGAGCAACCCCACGGAAAAGGCCAGCAGGAACTGCCCTGTATAGTAGGTCGGGAGCCCTGCCAGGCGGTTCACAAAGGAGGCCGTCAGGAAGCGATCCCTTGCAACAAACAGGTCGGACAGGTAGAAGATGATCGCCCCGAAAAGGGCCGTTCTCCTGCCCGTAATGTTTAACGATTGGCTTCCTTGAAGACCCCACACCATGCACACCATGGCCGTAATCACGACCACATAGGCAGCAACCGGTCCATGCATCCGTCCCAGGTGCGGCCGCAGCCACAGGTACACTCCGGTGCTGACCCCCAGGGTGGCGAGAACGGCCGGCAGGGCCGGAATGCGGAATGACGCGGTGAAAGAGAAGGCGGCAATGTAGAGGAGATGCCCCAGGAGAAACGAGATCAGGCCGACAATAAAAGCCCGTTTTTGCGGCAGGGCGAGGCATACATCACCGCACAGGCAGAAGATCAGGCCAATGAGCACAAAGGCAAAATAGTTGGGGACGGGGTGGGGTTGGAGCATTGCGGTGACGACAAAAAGGGCGGAGAGAGCGGCCTTGGAGGGGATGATCCCTTTTCGGCGGCCGGTTTTTTCAAAAAAAGAAGGAATCCCAGCAGAACAACCGCCGCCCCAATGATCAAGGTGTTTGGAAGATCATTCATCACTTCCTGACCTTCTTGCCGTTTATGGTTTTATTCTTTTCCGCTGTTTCCTTTTTTCTTTTTATATAGGAACCAGTTTCGGCATTCTTCCTTGACCTTTATTTATAACAGGATGTGGTACAAAAAAGGATAAAAGCGGTCGGAGCAAGGGGAGGGTAAAGCAGGGGAGGCTTTGCAAGGTAGGCGGTCGCCGTGATGATATCGATAGCCGCAGTGGCTGTCGTAATCACAAACAATGAGATGACAACCTTTGGATTCTCTCCGCGACGAACGAGGTATCCCTATGATCACCATAATATGGTCTCATTTTTCCTGGTTTTGGGAGCAGGACGCGCCAACCCTTCCACCGCCGGGATTTCCTGGTTCAAGATCAGGTGAAGAGGCCGGCGCAGGGTTTTCCATCAGGTTCCTCTGAGGCGATGGAACAAGTCCACTTCTCTTTTGAGCCAGTCGGGCCAGAATCTTTCGTCGATGGGATAGGTTGCGTCCAGTGCCTGGAATGACCCGGGGCCCGCCACCTTTTCAATAATTTCTTTACGATTGTACTTTACCTCATCCATCCCCACGAGCCGAGCCACCGCGCTATTGATTTCGTCAAAATCCTTGTCATAGGGGGGTTCTCCAGGAAAAGCCCTTTGAACGGCGAGTTCTTGGAGGCACTCGATGCCCCTGTGCCATTCCTTGAAAGACGGGAAAAACATGGGACCGTAGGAAATCCAGAACTCAACAAAACGGGCACCGGAGTTGTATACCACCCAAGCCGATCCCCCTTCGCTAACACTTCCCCTCACGATACTGTCGTCACCCATGGCCACAGCCCTGTCCTTCAGAAGCGAATCGATGCCGCCGAATTTGAGGCCAACTTCCTGGGATCGCGTGGTCCGCTCTCCCTCCTGAAAGGTTCTCACGGCTTGGGGGAGCTTGATGAGGGCGGGTAGCAAGGGCTTCTTGAGTCCTTCGGCGATACCCACCGTAACGCCCCAGCCCGATTCCGGGTTAGGAATTACGATGTCGGCTATCGATGTCTTGTAGTATCTGACCAACTCCAGTCCCAGTTCTCTTCGAATTTGGAAGATCTCTTTGCCCCGGAACAGGGACGCCACATTTCCGAAATAGATCCCCTGGAAGATGTCGGGCATTGGAGGTTGCTCTGTGAGGCGTTTGGTCTCACAGCTCCCGGGGGAGCATATGGTCATCTCTCCACCGTCATATTCCACCGAGGTTTCAGCAGTCAACCTGCGGTGGGAACAGGATTCGGAGCTCACCACGAAGGTCCCGTTGATAGTGGCGTGGCAGAAGGGCTCAAAGGCCCTGGCGTCGTTGAGGGCCACGAGGTACACTTCCGAACCGTCATGTACGAGAGCGGTGAGAGCAAACGTAGCCCTGCCGGCCAGCTTTTCCAGGAGCCTCGAACCGGCCTCGAACCGGATGCCCTCTTGAACCATAAATTTGTGGAGGAGCGCTCCCACAATTTCCGTTTTGTTGTCCGTTTGGAGGCTGTAATCTGCGTCCAGTTCGGCCCTCAGGTCGTCGTCCTTGATCAGATAACCA
Organism: Deltaproteobacteria bacterium; assembly: GCA_003646815.1. Lineage (GTDB taxonomy): Bacteria > Desulfobacterota > DSM-4660 > Desulfatiglandales > Desulfatiglandaceae > B46-G9. The sequence goes on from QMLQ01000044.1 coordinate 8,833, forward strand.
TCCATGGTGACGGCCACCTGCAGGGGGCTTGAGACCCTGGGGGAGATCAAGATGGGCTCGACATTGATCTTTTCCGGAACCCGCCTCTTGGTGTAACCGATATTCCCGATGGCGATCTGAGGCTCAAGGTCCTGAAACGTCTTGATGATGTTCTGGTCGATGACTTCAGCGATCCTTCCAAGCCCCTTGTGGATGTAGATCCCTTTCGCATTCGCGATGGCCAGCCCTGTGCTGGCCTTTCCCCTGTGCTGGCATGCGCCCATGGCGAGGAACGCTTTGCACACCAGCTCAGGATCTCCTGGCCCGTAAAGCCCAACTATTCCATCCATAATCCGTTTTTCTCCCTTTGCTCCTTTAGTTTAAACCGCGTTGCTTATCGATCTTCGTCGCGAGATGGTGGAGAGAGCCATTACTGGATTTCTGAGTGATACTCCTGCAACGATTTGACAACGCCGTGTCCTTCCCTGTTGCGTTTGATGCCCCTGGCTGCGGCCAGGGCAGCCGACAAGGTGGTGATGTAAGGAATTTTGTACATTATGGCCGCCTTGCGGATGTACGAATCGTCATGCTTGCTCAGTTTTCCGCTGGGCGTGTTAATGACCAGTTGAATTTCCCCGTTTTTTATGGCATCGACAATATTGGGCCGCCCTTCATGCATTTTCAGGATGGGTTCGGTTACAATGCCGCGACCGGAAAGGAAGTCATGCGTACCACTGGTGGCCCTGATGTGAAACCCGAGCCTGTCGAACTCACCGGCCACCTGCAGAACGGCTGGCTTATCCGCTTCCGAAACGGTGATCAGGACGCAGCCTTCCGATGGGAGAACCAGGTGCGTGGCCTCCTGAGCCTTGTAATAGGCCAGGCCGAAGGAATCCGCCAGCCCGAGGACCTCCCCTGTAGATCGCATCTCCGGGCCAAGCAATGGATCCACTTCGTGAAACATATTGAATGGAAAAACCGCTTCCTTGACCCCGAAGTGGGGGATAATCCTCGGTTTCAGATCCAGATCGGCCAGCTTCTTGCCCAGGATGATCTCCGTTGCAGCCCGGGCCATGGAAATGCCGCAAACCTTGGATACCAGGGGGACGGTCCGGGAAGCCCGAGGGTTGGCCTCGAGTATGTAAACGGTGTCGCGGGCGATGGCGTACTGGATGTTCATCAGACCCACCACGTTCAAATCAATGGCGATCTTTTTTGTGTACCGATAGATGGTGTCCAGGTGTTTGGTCGGGATGCTGATGGGTGGGATGACACACGCTGAATCGCCGGAATGTACCCCCGCCAGTTCGATATGCTCCATAACTGCGGGGACGAAGGCGTCCGTTCCGTCACAGATGGCGTCCGCCTCTGCTTCGATGGCATTTTCCAGAAACTTGTCGATCAGGATGGGCCTCTCGGGAGAGATGTCCACCGCCGCTGCCACATAGTGCCGGAGCATGTCCTCGTCATGGACCACCTCCATGGCCCTGCCGCCAAGCACATAGGAGGGTCGCACCATTAGGGGATACCCAATTCTCCCGGCCACTTCAAGGGCCTCATCCAGATTTCTTGCCATGCCGGATTCGGGCTGGGGTATGCCGAGCTTCCCCATCATCTTTCGAAAACGGTCTCTGTCTTCGGCAAGGTCGATCGCTCCAGGGGAGGTCCCAAGTACCGTCACCCCTGCCTCTGCGAGCTCAGCGGCTATATTGAGAGGAGTCTGACCCCCGAATTGAACGATCACGCCCTCAGGCTTTTCCTTTTCGTAGATACTTAGCACATCCTCCACGGTGAGGGGCTCGAAGTAGAGCTTATCGGAGGTATCATAATCGGTGGAAACCGTCTCCGGGTTGCAGTTAACCATAATGGCCTCGAAGCCTTCGTCCTTGATTGCGAAGGCCGCGTGCACGCAGCAGTAGTCAAACTCTATTCCCTGCCCGATCCGGTTGGGACCGCCGCCCAGGACCATGATTTTGGGCCTCTCTGTGGTGGTAACCCGGTCTGGCGCATTGTAAGTGGAAAAGTAGTAGGCCGCATTTTCCACACCGCTGACGGGCACGGCTTCCCAGGCCTCTTTTACATTCAGATAGAGGCGTTTGTCACGGACGGTCTTCTCCCGGGTGCCCAGGAGCTGAGCAATGTACCTGTCTGAAAAGCCGTCCTTCTTGGCCTGGATGAAGAGTGGATCAGGCAGGGCCTGGCCCTTGAATTCAAGGATATGGTTTTCCAGATCAACCAGTTCCTTCATCTGCTCGATGAACCATGGCTTGATATGGGTTCTGCGGTAGAGTTCCTGGACGTCCGCCCCCTTCCGAAGAGCCTCGTACATGATGAATTGCCGTTCGCTCGTGGGTTCTGCCAGGAGATCGAGCAAGTCTTCGAGTGACCTTTCGTGGAAATCCCTGGCGAATCCCAAACCGAACCTTCCTGTCTCCAACGATCGAATGGCCTTCTGAAAGGCCTCCTTATAGGTCTTCCCGATGCTCATGACCTCTCCCACGGCCCGCATCTGGGTCCCCAGCTTGTCCTCGGCACCCTCGAATTTTTCGAAGGCCCACCGGGCGAACTTGACCACCACGTATTCACCCCACGGCGTATACTTGTCCAGGGTACCCTCCCTCCAGTAAGGAATTTCATCAAGGGTCAGTCCCCCGGCCAGCATGGAGGAAATCAGGGCAATGGGGAATCCGGTGGCCTTGGAGGCCAAGGCTGATGACCTGGAAGTCCTCGGATTGATCTCGATGACCACCACCCTGCCAGTTTTCGGATCGTGGGCAAACTGGATATTGGTCCCTCCGATCACCCGTATGGCCTCCACGATATCGTAGGAATACTTCTGAAGCCTTTTCTGAAGTTGGGGATCGATGGTGAGCATGGGGGCCGTGCAGAAAGAGTCCCCAGTGTGCACACCCATGGCATCCACGTTTTCGATGAAACAGACCGTGATCATCTGGTTCTTTGCGTCCCGTACGACCTCCAGTTCCAATTCCTCCCATCCTACAACGGATTCCTCCACGAGGATCTGGCCCACCAGGCTCGCGGAAAGGCCTCGGCTTGCGATAACCCGCAGCTCTTCCACATTGTAGACCATCCCACCGCCGGTTCCTCCCATGGTGTAAGCGGGACGAATCACCACGGGGTAGCCCAGGGTGTCAGCGATCTTCTCCGCTTCTTCAACACTGAACGCGGGTTCGCTCTTGGGCATATCGATGCCCAGCTCCTTCATGGTCTCTTTGAAAGCGATGCGGTCCTCCCCCCGCTTGATGGCGTCCACTTCCACGCCGATTACCTTGACCCCATATTTTTCCAGAACGCCAGTGCGTGCCAGCTCGGAAGAGAGGTTCAGCCCCGATTGCCCCCCCAGATTGGGAAGGATGGCGTCGGGTCTTTCCTTCTCCACGATTTCGGCCATGGCTCGCAGGTTCAGTGGTTCTATGTAGGTGGCTTCCGCCATCCCCGGATCGGTCATGATGGTGGCGGGATTGGAATTGGCCAGTACGATCTCATAGCCCAGTTTCCGCAGGGCCTTGCAGGCCTGGGTACCGGAATAGTCGAATTCACAGGCCTGGCCGATAACGATGGGCCCGGAACTGATAATCATGACCTTTTTGATGTCTTTTCGCCTCGGCATGAAACTCTCCCTTCCTTTTTGTGTGCGGCCAATGCTGACGGACGTTTGAAGTGATCGTCGAGATGATTCCTGATGTCAGCGACATTAGTAAAGTGATATTATCAAGTCAAGCCTAAAGCAGAGCGAGTTGCGGGGCAGAGCTTCTGTTTCGACAAAACATCCAGACCTCTTTTCTTTGTTATCAATATAAAATACTCTTTGCAGCCGCCATCCGAACTGAAGCCAAAGAAAGGTCAGACATCCCAATATATGAATTTTGAAACACTGGGCCTCGTAAAACCCATCACCAGGGCAGTTCAGGGCCTGGGTTTTTCGGACCAAGACCCTAACCCGCATTTCTCACGGGCAATCTACTGTGGCGGCGGATAGCCTCATGGTTACTGCGTTGCGCTTGAAAAATGACTTCGACATGATCCAGTACGAAGTGCAAAGTACCGAGTGCGAAGTATGAAAACAAAACGCATTTGATCAGAGAAGGAACTCAGCACTCAGCACTGATGACTCAGCACTGTTTTTTGTACGCCTTTATTCATTTTTCTTCGCGCGCCTTGTACCCGTGGACTTTTCACCACCTCGCTACGGAGGCCCACGAGAAATGCGGGCTAAACCAGCATAGCTGGATCAAAATAAGCCCAGCCACCCCCGGACATGAAAATAGAGCCCGCATATTCGGCCGCCGCCGGGTGCATTTTCACGGTAAAGGAAAAAGCCATTCCCGTTATAATTTCAGGTCAACAGGACTTGGTGGGCCTGGCGCAGACAGGAACTGGTAAAACAGCGGCTTACGGGCTCCGCCTGCTCCAGTTGATCGATTTTACAAGTGAAGAGGCAAAAGCCCTCATCCTGTGTCCCACCCGTGAACGGTGTATACAGATATCAAGAGATTTGGTCCGTTTCAGTCGATACGTCAAGAAGTGGAAAATTGTCGCGGTTTATGGCGGTGCGGGCATGGTGCCGCAGGTTCGGGACAAAAGAAAGTTTAAGGAGGGTACTTGACAGCGGAGAAACACGAATTATTTTGAGCGTAACAGGCGAGCGGCCTGAGGAAATATTCCTTTCATTCCCCTTGTCCAGGGTGGCTTCACGGAGTCACCCTTTTTTGTTTCTGCTTTTTGCCTGCATGTCCTGTGCTGACTCTACGCAACTCCCTTTAGGCCCTGTTAATATGGAGGTATTGGAAGACGAAGAAGCGAAAGAGTGTAAAGGGTGAAGAGCGTCTCCTATTTGTTGATTCTCTTTTTGAAGGCACCTGAACACTTGAAGGTGACTACTTTTCTGGATTCGAGGGTGATTTGGTTGCCGGTCCGGGGATCCCTCCCTTTGCGGGCATCCTTCTCCTTCACCGTGAATTTGCCGAACCCACTGATCAGGATATCCTCTCCATCTTCAAGGGTTTTCTTGGTGACCTCAAGGACCGTTTCCACCACTTCTGCGGCGCGGGATCTGGTCAAACCGGTTTTTCTGCAGATACTGTTGATAAGTTGAGCCTTTGTAAGTGTCACTGCGGCCTCCTAAGGATTGCAAGGAAACTACCTCACACAAAAGGGCATGTCCAGTCATTTTTTCCAAAAGTAGTCTTGGACCGGCTTTGCCAAGCACCACCATGAGTGATTTGTCCCAAGTGAACCTTTTATTTAATCGGCATCATATGCTCTGAAGATTATTATTTTTTGTTTACAGGCCTTGACGGAACCTGTCCAGTACCGCATTATTCCAGAGAAACAGTCGAAAGAAGGAGACGCTTTGACCCGGATAAAAGAAAATATACATACCCTGCCGTCCATGGTGTATGCAGATGAACAGGGGAACATATACGATCATCCATACTACCGGATGGCGGGATTCTCAGGGAGGGATCCTGCACCCCTCCAGACTGTTGACCTGCTCCCTCTCCCGGAATTCAGCAAATTGTTTTATATGCCGGGGTGCCCGCCCGTTGGGCTTGATCCTGAAACCGGGAATTGCGTTATGGTGTCGGAGGCGGAAACGAATAAGGGAGTGTCTGCCTGTTTCGGTGTGGCCGCATTTCTGGAGCCCGGGATCGTCCGAACATACCTGCCTGCAGTAGACTACGGGAACAAGAATTACAATCTCCCCATGTGGGCGTACACGGCCGTGGGATTCAGGGAGAATCAATACTGGGCCGCGGGATTTGTTATCGAGGACAACCCCCGATGGGACCCGAGGAATTACGACGATCTGGATCTCATTCCCGGCATTGAGCAGTACCGGAAAAACCATTCGTGCGGACCGCTGGTTGAACACCTGGTCCGGTGTGCCACCGTGAATCACTGTTTTGCGGCCAAGAACCTTTTTCTCGGACGCTGGGAAGGGCCTATCCCCGTGAGTCAGGTGTGTAATGCCGGCTGCCTGGGGTGCCTGTCGTATCAACCTGAGCACTTGTGCGAGGAATCACATCAGCGGCTTTCGTTCCGGCCGTCAAAAGAGGAAATTGTGGCCATGACGGTGGCCCACCTGGAGCATTCGCCCCAAGCCATCATGAGCTTCGGGCAAGGATGTGAAGGAGAACCTCTGACAGAATATGAACTCATCGCACAGAGCGTGAAAGAGATCAGGAAACGGACGGGGGCGGGGACCATTAATCTTAACACCAACGGCAGTTGGCCGGACCGGGTCAGGCGCGTGGCCGAAGCGGGACTGGATTCCATCCGCATCAGCCTCAACAGCCCTCGCAAAGAATTTTACCGGGCCTATTACCGGCCCAGGGGCTATGATTTTCCTGACGTTGTGAAATCCATCAAAATAGCCAGGGAGGCGGGGCTTTATACGATGGTGAATTACCTGGTGTTTCCGGGGATCAGCGACCGGGAGGAGGAAATCGAGGCTATGGTGGCACTGGTGGAGAAAACAGGGCTCAATTTCCTGCACCTGAAAAACCTGTGTATTGACCCGGAGCTCTACCTGGACGCCATGCCGGAAGAGAGATCGGCTGTGGTGGGCATGAGGAGGATGGCGGAAATGCTCAGGCGGGCATGTCCGGACCTGGAGCTGGGGTATTTCAACCAGCCCGTGAGATGACGGTTAGAGGCCGATGGTGTTTCTATAGCGAAGGCAGTTTTTGCCGCCGTTATTGTGATCCTCGAAGGTGATAAGCCGGATATTGCGGTAAGCCTTTTCCCGTGCAGCCTCCAGAGTCTTGTCTCCCGCGATAACGTGAAGTACCCGGCCACCGTAGGTGACTAACCCCTTTTCCGGGTTTTCATCGACCCCCGCAAAATAAATGGTCACCCCTTTCTCAATCTTGTCGAGCCCCAGGATCCGGTGCCCTTTGCCGTAACGGCCGGGGTATCCTTTGTTCCAACCCTTCGATGCCTTTGAACGGCCTTCCATGGCGATTACATCCACGTAATGCTGGTTGTTCCACACCTGCTGCACCTGGTCAAGGGTGCCTTCCCACACGGCTGTGCCGATCTCGAAGAGATCCGAACTGAGCTTCCGCGCGATCACCTCCCATTCGGGATCGCCGTGGCGGACATTAATCTCGAATACGCTGAGTTGGTCATAGGGATCCAGGTTGAGGCCGAAATAGATGGCGCCCTTATATGCCCACCCAAGGTCATTGTAGATGGCATTGACTGTTGGATTGACGATTTCTTTGATAATGCGGTTCACCAGCCAGGGGCTGAACAGCTTGTGCGGGCAATAACATCCGGTGCCGCCGGTATTGAGGTTGCCGCCGAATTTTTGGATGGATTCCTTGTCTTCCGGGTCAAAGGCCGGCTTGTAGTCCTGGGCGAACATCCTGAGGGGCATACAGTGGGTCCCGTCAAGATAGGCGAAGAAGGAAATTTCCGTGCCGTATTTCCTCTCCTCGATGACCACCCGGCTTCCTGACTCCCCGAAGGCCTTCTTGACCATGAGTGTTTCTATGGCAGCCTCGGCATCAGGGACGTCGTCGCAGACGATGGCACCTTTTCCGGCGGCCAGGCCGTTGGCCTTCACCACGACCTGGTAGCCGATATTCCGGACGTACGTCTTTGCTTCTTCAGGGTTGTCGAACATGCGGTATTCGGGCTTGGGAACTCCGATTTTCCTCAGGAGGTCATCGGTGAAGGCACGATCGCTTTCCAGCCTGACGTACTCTTTCTTGGGACCGATCGTCCTGATTCCTCTTTCATTCAGGAGGTCAATCAGACCCTCACCCAAGGGATTCTCAGAGCCCACATCAACCAGGTCCACCCCTTTTTCGGCACAAAATTCCGCTATATCTGTGAATTCCCGCAGGGGAATGCGTTCAATCAATCCCCTTTTTCCCTTGGGCGTGTGCAGGATGCCGGGATTCCCTGGCGCAAAGTAGACCTTCTCCACGTGCTGGCTGTCTCCGTAGCTGTCTGCAAGGCAGTGATCTCTCCCGCCGGAGCCGTAAACAAGTACCTTCATATCAAATTAACCCTCCTCCAGGGGATTACTGGTTCGTCCCCGACATGCCCGGTATGTTCATTTTCTGGTACCCGGCAGGCAATGTGAACAGGGAGTTTGAAAGTTTGGTTTCCTTGATGTTCTTCAGTTCACGAACCATGCCTCCCTGCGGGCTTTCAATGATCATCTTTATGGGGTAATCGAGCTTGGTCGAGATCCACTGGGTCATCTTGGTGCCGGAAGAGTCCTTGTACACGAAGCGATATTTTTTGCACTTGTAGCCGTTGATCTTTTCCTTGCCAAGGTATTTCTTGGTTGCCTTCTTCTCCAGTTCCTTGTGATCTGCTTGCGCTGCGTTGCCCATCCCGAATTGGGGCATGGGCATGTACATGCGAGCATCGGGCATCACCATCCAACCGGTTTTTTTGTCGCTATCAAGTATCATGATCTGTTTCTGTCCCATGGCCTTCATTTCCTGGCGGAATTTATGGCCCTTGACAAACACCTTTCCGTGCATAACCCGCCCTCCCGTATTCATGACCATATCGGCCGTGAATTCGGCTGCGAGGCACGGAGCGGTGAATAGGAGCGCCGTCAACAAAATCCCCATACAGGTGACCCATCTTTTCTGGTTTTTTTTCTCCATTATTTCCTCCTTTTTC